>CAYJGE010000223.1:0-2569 GCA_964369835.1 uncultured Mailhella sp. | reverse complement strand
AAGATATCTGAGATTTTTTTATTTTGCAATATGGGGCTTATTGGATGGTTACAAAGCAACTACACTTGATGGGCTTAATGAAGCTATTAAAATTGCAATTGAAGCAGTTACCCAAAGCGATGCAAAAGGTTGGTTCAAAAAAGCCGGATATGAGGCTTAATCTTTTTTGAAAATGCCCTAAAATAAACGGCAAAAATTTAAAATTAAATATAGTTTCTTTTCACATTTTTTTCACATTTCACTGTTTATATAGTTATTTATTGCTCCCCCAAGTAAATAATGGACAAACATTTATGTTTTAATATGTAAATTCAAATAGTTATGCGTTTTTATAGTCATTTGTGTCTACTGAATAGTTGGTGGAGCAATATAGATGCAAATACTTGAAAAAATATTTTTTGCAGGAGTATTAAGTACATAATATCTGCAATTAATAAAAATTATCAGTATTTTTTTATTAACGCAGGCTATAGTCTGAAAAATTATATATACTGCATAAAGTGGGAGTTTTAGCATGAGTAACTATCGAATAAAACGTTTTTCTTTTCTTTTGTTCTTATTTGTCTTTATAGGTTTAGCAAGCACATCTTTTGCCAGCGAACCCCTAAGGCAAGTTTATATTGCGGGTGAGCCTATCAATATTTCTGTTGCAGGTCGTTACATAGGAAATGCCGATTTTGAACATGACGCAGGTAGTTATAGCGTTGCAGAATATGCAGCCGCTATTGAATGGCATGGATTTAGTTTTACCTATACAGGACGACAATATAGTTGGGACGATTTGAATAAATTAAAGTTTGGTAATGGTAATGATGATCCGTGGGGTTCATTGCATAATTTGAGTTTGGGTTACAATAAAAGAGGTTCTATTAATGATAAATGGGGCTGGTTTGCAGGCATTACCGGTCAATCATCTTTTGAAGAAGAGATGGATAAATCTTTTTCTGCTTTTGGACAAGCAGGGTTTACATATAGATTTAACGACGATTGGAGTACATTTTTTGGGGTGGTTGGTACAGTCTCCAATGATGATCCTATGGTATATCCTTTCGTAGGTGTAAATTATCGTGACCCTAAAGCGCTTGGTTTATCTGCATCCATAGGTTTCCCTGCATCTTATGCTGGCTATCGCTTTAATGAAGTTATTGCTATGCGTCTTGGAGCGACAATGACGGGAAGTAGCTATAGATTAGCTGATGATAGCCCTGTAGCAAAAGAAGGCTATCTGTCCGAACAAGATTTAACCACAGGACTTTATGTTGATATTACTCCAAAATTGTTTGAGGCAGGAGAATTTGCCATTTCTCTGGGGCTTGAGTACACCACTTTACGTGAAATGGAAATTTATGACAAAGATTACAATAAAATGATGGATATTGATGTAGATGATGCCTTTGGAGGTTTTATTCGGCTACAATACACATTTTAAAAAAGATATTTGCAACAGAAATACTGAGAGAGGTGATATTTAAATTTCCTCTCTCAAAAAAAGGTTAAAAAAATGAAAAAAAATCAAATTGCAAAAAAATTAGATACGGATATATATTTATTTTTACTTACACCACTGGTTGTTTTTTCAGGTGTTATTTTGCATATAACAACATACATTGAAAATAATATTTGGCTTGATTACCAAATATGGACGAAAATTCATTTCTTTTCCTCTATTCCTATGTATATTCTCATCTATAAACATATTAAAATACATTTAAGTTGGTACAAAAAGAATTGAAAGTCTTTTCATCAATCAATAAATACCACATGGATACTGACAGTTTTCTTTTTATTTACGTCTATAACAGGTATAATTACTATTTTCTTTCCCGGGCCTAACTCGAGTATTGGTGTGATACATATGTTAATAAGCATAATAACAAGCATTTATCTAACACAGCATATAGGTAACCATCCAATAAGCCCCATCTTTTCATAACTTTTATTTTTCATTATGCTTCTTCAAATGGAGGCATTTTTATGACAAATTCAGGAATAGATACAAAAAACAAAACTCAAAAGAAATGGGAAGGCCATATTAAGGCTTGGCAGGCAAGCAATTTATCGGTTTCAGAATATGTTAGACAAGCAAAAATTTCATCCAGTTCTTTTCATAAGTGGAAAAAAAACTTGTTGGTATCGGAAAAAAGGGCTGAAACTCCTTTATTTGCAGAAATTACTTTGCCAAGAGCGGAACAAAATTTAAAAATATCAGGTTCACAAAATTTAAAAACTTCAAATATTATTCTGCAAGTCAAGGACTACAGGCTTGAAATTCCAAGTAATTTTGATATGAAAACCTTATCAAATCTTCTTGATTGTCTTGACCAAAGAGGAGTATCATCATGCACATAGCAAGCGATACAAAGGTTTGGCTGGCTCTTGGAGCAACTGATATGCGTAAATCTATAAATGGGCTTTCTGTACTTGTGAGCGATAATTTAGAAAAAAATCCTTTTTCGGGTCAATTTTTTGTATTTTGCAGTCAAAACAGGAAAATTATCAAGATTTTATACTGGAATTGCAATGGATTTTGCTTATGGTGTAAACGTTTGGAAGAGGGAAAATTCTTTTG
>CAYJGE010000222.1:0-2618 GCA_964369835.1 uncultured Mailhella sp. | reverse complement strand
AAGGGCGGGTCTATATAAGGGGGAAGCAATTGCTTACGTTTGAGGGGGAAAACTCGCCCAGCCGTAGGCGTTTTTGGTTGGTTCAAAAAAACGTGGTTTTCCCCCTCAATCCGGAATTACGTGGACTTAATCAAAGCATATTTACAGGATCCATATCAAGTTGAACTCGCAAATCTATTTTTTTCAGAATTTGTTCAGGAACTAGATTTTGGGCATATATTTGTCTGATATTATTCCAGTTATCCCCTTTAATCAGGCAATGAAAGCGATGTCTGCCTTGTAAAAAGGCAAGGGGAGCAGGGCTTGGCCCTTTAATTTGTACTGAAAATTTTTCAGCTTGTTTTTTTAAATCTGAAATAAATTTTTTCCAGATTTCAAGGGCTTCTTTGCCTTCCTTTGGCATGGAAGCTCTAATCAAAGCAAGTTTGGTAAATGGCGGATATTTATATTTTTTCCTAAGTTCAAGTTCATGCTGATAAAAATTTTCATAATCACCCTGTTTGATTAAATCCCAGCAATAATGGTTGACATCACGAGTTTGAATTAAAACTTTGCCTTTTTTCTCACCTCTGCCTGCTCTGCCTGAAGCCTGAGTCAAGAGTTGAAAAGTTTTTTCAACTGCTCGATAATCAGGAAAATTTAATCCTAAATCGGCGTCTGCAATCAGTACCAAGGTCACATTGGGAAAATGGTGTCCCTTGGAAAGCATTTGGGTTCCCACCAAAATTTGAGCCTCTTGTTTGGCAAAGGAAGCTAAAATATCTTCCATTTGTCCCACTCTTCGGGTACTGTCCTTATCCATTCGCAAAATTTTGGAATGGAGTTTTTCCTCATGGGTTAATAAATTGTAAATATCTTCTTCCAATTTCTCTGTTCCGTCACCAAGGGGCAGAAAATGACTGCTTTTACAATGGGAACAAGTTGTTGGAAAATATTTTGTATATCCACAATAATGACATAGAATTTGTTCACGTTTTTTATGGTAGGACATGGCAATATCACAATGGGGGCAACGCATAACAGTTTTACAGTCAAGACAATATAGTAGGGGAGCATAGCCACGCCGATTGAGCATGATTATGGCTTGATTGCCCTCATTAATACATTCTTTTAAGGCAATAATACTTTCAGGCGCCAAACTTTGTTTACATTCTTTAAAATCAATCAGTTCAATTTGCGGTAAATTGGCTTTGCCTATCCTTTTTTTCATTTCAAAGCGTAGATAGGATTTTTGATCTTCACCATTGATATAGGAAGAATAAAAAGATTTTATGTCAGGCGTTGCCGAACCAAGCAGGAAAAGCCCCTTATTTTTTTTCATTCTAAACCAAGCAATTTCCTTTGCATGATAATATAAACCCTCGTCTTGTTTGAAAGAATCATCATGCTCTTCATCTAAAATGATAAGCCCAATATTATCCAAAGGTAGAAAAAGGGCTGAGCGTGTCCCAATAATTAGCTTTGCTTCCTTGGTTTGAGTACAATTTAAAAACGTTTTTTCTCGCAAACGAGGGTTTTGATAGCCGTGATATAAAGTGCTTTTAAGATTTCTTTCCTTGGCATCTTGACAAAGCTTTAAAGCAATTGCGACCTCAGGAGCAAGCAAAAGCACAGATTTATTATTTTCAAGACAAGATTTTGCAAGTTCCAAATAAAGGGCAGTTTTACCGCTTCCCGTTATGCCATAAAGTAAGGCAGTTTTAATATTTTCCTTATTTTGATCTTGTAAATATAAATTTAATTCATCATAAATTTCTTGTTGTTTTTCATTTAAATGAAATAAGGGCATGGGAGGAGGTAGGAAAATTTCAAGATTTTCTTGTTCGTCTTCTTGGCATGATTGAATGAGAAGTAATTTTTTTTCGATTAAAGAATTTATAGTAGGTTCACAGTCAGGCAGTTTTTGCTTAAGTTTTGCCCTGCTCATATCTCCATGGTGAGCTAAAAAGTCCAACAGTTCTTTTTGTTTATGGGCATTGGCACGCAAAGACCATGGCGGATCTGTTGCCAGCATAATTCTTTCGCTATCGGCCGTGTTTTCAGTTAGAGTGATTACATCTGCTTGATTTAATATGAATTGTGAAGCTAAATGTTCAATGCTTTTTGGGTCAAGATTTTTTAAATCTCTAAGCTTATAAAATTTTGGCTTTCCATTTTCAAAAAATTGTCTGATTTTAATATTTTTTGTCGTTCTAAGCCCAACAGGCAAAACATTGCCTAAAATTCGCCCAGCAGTAAATAATTGTCTCAGAGCCAATTGATTAACCATGGCCAAATATTCACTTCCCAAAAGAGCTTTTCTTTCCATGGGCCAAATAATTGAACGCAAAACAGTTTCTTTGGCAAAAACAGGAGATATTTCAGAGATTTTTGTTATTATACCAACACGATAGGCACTGTTCCCAAGGGGAATAGCAACACGCATGCCAATTTCCCATAATTCATTTGGGAAATAGCTTGGGAAGGTATAAGTCAAAGTACTGTAGGGGGGACTTAATAGGGCAACTTGACAAAACATATAAAACTTTAATTATCCTATGTTGAGGGGGCTAAATTCTTTATAGAAACCTTTGCACAATTCATTGTGCAAAGGTTTCATGGAGTGTTTACACCGTAAA
>CAYJGE010000221.1:0-2691 GCA_964369835.1 uncultured Mailhella sp. | reverse complement strand
AGCGTCATGGATTAGTTCAAAAAAATGGGGTTTCCCCCCTCAATCCGGAATCACGGGGGTTTGGGGGCAAAGCCCCCAAATTGGAATAAAATCACATGAGGTTTCCCCTTCAAAAAATTAAGAAAGACTAAAATTGTTTTTCCTTTGTCCACACTCCAAATAATTTTAAGCAAACCAAACAAGCAATTGAAAGAGCTATAAATGAGCTTAAAACTGTAAACATACTCCAACCATAAACAACAACTCCATGCATTAAAGTTCCTGTCAACATTGAAACCACAATTGAACCTATATTCCAAAGCCCTGATTCAATGGCGGTAGTTGTTTCATATTCACTATCAACTAATCTTAATAGGATAAGACCTGTGGCAGTGGTGCCTGTGCAAGTTCCAAACATCATAATGGTACGTTCAAAGGAGTTTCCTTGAATTCTTCTGCCAAAATAAAGCATTATAATTAATGTAAACACTGCAGTTGCCATGGAAAGAAATATGATGGGAAAGGCGTAAGAGCCCAAGGCAACAATGACAATTCCCGTAATGGTGCTCAATATACAAAATTCCACACTTACACCATTAATTCTGCTCAAAAGCCCACGGTCAACATAGTGTCCAAGTCCCAGTAAATCCAAACTTATTCTTGCCATGAAGGAAATGGCAATGGCAATCAAAAAGAATAAACCCCAAATTGTTCCGCCCACTTTATCGGGAACATGGGGAACAATTGCTTCTGCCAATAAATATGCTCCAAGCCAAATACCAAGAACTAAACTTAGCATAAATGCCATAGAGTCAATATTCATATTTTGAGTAGTTTGATACCCTGCCACAACCTTTGAATCTTTGCCATGAAGTCCTACCAATACTTCATTGTTAATTTCAGTAAGTTTACATTGACCTAATTTACGCTTTAATCCCCAATTTGCAAGAGGAATACCAAGTAAAAATGCCGCCAAAAATCCCATGGTTGAAAATGTCATGGCAATATCGCCCATATTACTATGTCCAAATTGTTCCCAAAGCAGACCTGTGGACAATGCTTGGCCAGGACCTTGAGTAAATCCTTGAGCACAAATAAACCCAACCGAACTTAAAAGCTGACCATCATAAAAGAAAATGTTTAAAAGATAAATTAAAAGAGTGGCAAGTAAAAGTTGAGCACTTAAACTCAAATAAAACATAAAAAACATCCAAAATGTGCCTTGGGTAATTTGCTTACTTGTGGAAAGTTGACAAGAAGAGCCTGAAAAACCAAACAATGCAATACAAATAAATGTAATGGTAAAAGTATGATAAGCTATTGCTTTAAATGAACTTGGTTCAACAAAGGCAAGCCCTGTTGTGTTCATAAAAATCATACCGATAACACCACCTATCAAACAGGCGGGAATTAACATTTTTTGCAAAAATTTAAACTTTGCACGACATACAACACCAATCAATAAAAAAATTGACAAATAACCTAAAGCGGCCATCATTGACATATCAAAAAAAGGTCTCATGATTTTCTCCTAATTATATGCTAAACTAAAATCCATAGCTATGATTAATTTAATTTCATAATAATTATGATAATTGAAGTTTTTTATAAAAAAGCCATAGCTCTGATGGGTGAACCTGTGGCATGTTTAAAATTTAATGGAGCAGCCAAAAAATGAAATCTGTTTACTGAGATTTTTTCCAAATTAACAAGGTTTTCAATTATCAGAATTTCATTTTCCAATAATTTTACATGTAAGTCTTTGTTTGGATTATCTAAAAAGTCAACTGTCGGAATATCTGTTCCCAAGATTTTAATTTGTTTTTCAAGTAAAAAGTCTGCAACTTCACCTTCAAGTGCATCGGCATTATCAAAACCATCGCCCTCTCCCCAAGGAGCAGGCCAACACTTTAACAATAAAATATCATTGGGTTTAATTTCCTCATTTATTGTTTTTAATTTATTTATAATGTCGTCAACTGTAATCGGATTATTATTTTGAGGTTTTGAAACATCAAGTAACAAAGCTTCGCCCATTAATTTATGCAAAGCAATATCGGACATACCTTTGCCATTTGGGTGAAAATGACGAGGAGCGTCCACATGGGTGCCCGTATGATCTGTCATCATCATTAATTTTGTATCAAAGCCGGGGCAAAGCTTTCCATTACGCCATCGATTTAAGGATGATTGGTGATATGGGATTAAAGTAATGGGTGGGTGAACATTCCATGACTGCTTCCCTGCTTCAAGTTCAAATGTAAGATCAAGAACTTGTTTTCCTAAAAAATTTGTATCCATAAAAACTCCTTAAAGTTTGGTTTTGGTTAGTTTTAATGATAACTGTTTTCAAAAAGCAAAGATATTCTTATAAAATTTTATAAATTGTAAAAATATTAAATAAATATTTATCAAATTGTAAAATTTTTGTCAAGTTAATTACAAACAAGATTAAACACCAACATACATTACTCCAAATTGTAATACAGACACTTCACTTTATAAAAGCGTAAGAATAAAACTATTTTTATAGATTTATCGTGTAAAAAATTTGATGTTTTCAAGCACATATATAATAAAATAAATGTGGAAAACAACATGATGTCTAAACTCACCCGACTTATGTTGAACAAAGCCAGACTAAGGCAGGGCTAACACATCTAAATTGAAATAGTTTTTCAATTTCATAATATATTGATATATTATTGTTTT
>CAYJGE010000220.1:0-2739 GCA_964369835.1 uncultured Mailhella sp. | reverse complement strand
CCTTGTGTGATTACACTCTAACACACCTGTCCAAATTTTGGGGAGTAGCTCTCTCGCTACTTATATAAAGACTAATTTGTAATATCTCATTTGTCCATATTTCTTCTGAACCATTTACACTTTTTTCAAAGAGTTTTTTACAAAGAAATTCATTAAATTTAGTTTTTTTGTCTACAGTAAGTATATTTTTAAATAATAACATAAAATAAGCAAAACATGGTTTATATGCTTTATAGATAGTTAAAAATTTAAAAAACCTCTTTTCAAAATTACGCAATGATGTGATATCTTCTAATGAATCCTCAACAATTTTTAATAAAACCTGCTGATGTGTTGCCAAGTCGGCATAAAATGATGGTATAGTGGATGTTAAGGGATTAGTATATTCTGATCCCATAGGATGTATAAACTCCATTGGTACTTCACTAAAATATTCTAAAATAAGCTGTTTGGCATAAACTATAATATCAGCTTCCGGAAGTTTAAAAAATAAATCAATAAATTTCTCTAAATATATTTGTCTTTGTTCATCTTTTAAACCAAAAGTATGTTCAACAATGGATAATAATTGATTTTGATCAATAGCAAGAACGAAAACAAGCCCATTTACCGAAAAGAAATGCTTAATCGACTCCAGAAGGTGAATAACATAATCAGGCTTGCAACGGTCTAACTCGTCAATCATTATTAGGATAGGGGAGTTGGTTTTAGTTTTGACTTGTTCGACAATGTTTTTCAACTCCTTGATAAAATCAAGTTTGTTCTCATTTTTTTCTGCATATCGATCTATAAGGCTTTCAGCTTGTTCTGAAAATGTTTCTGCAAAAATATCATCTATAGAGTTTTCTGTTTTTTTGTTAAAATATTCTTTAAAAATTCTAAGCACAAGCTTGCCGAAAATTTGAGGTTTGGTAATACATTTTGTAGCTTTTTTTGCAAAACTTTCTGTTTCTTTTTTTTGCAACAGCTTATTACATTCTAAATTTGTTTTTATAGCTGATACAATGGCAATACGAGGGTCATCTTCCTCATTTTCCCATGCACTAAAATAAATGCAAGGTGTTTTGTTTGTGTCATTTTCTTTATACCCATGCTTATTCTTCCACGCATTCAAAAAATATGTTTTACCAGTACCCCAAGCAGAAGAAAGTGCTATCACATAAGGGGATTTGGTGTTTTTCACAAGAGTATTGAGCCTGTCAGCATATTGGGAACGATTAAAAATGTCGCCATCTCTGTCCCAGTCAGCAGACAAAACATCAACACAACAAGAATTTAAACCTGAAAATTGCTCACTATTTTCAACTAAAGAATTGTTTCCAGTATGTTGTGGTATATTATCATTCATATATTAGTTCCCAAAAAATAGTAATAGGGTTTTATTCTATGCGATTAAAATTATTAATCCTTGTATTATTGGCTACTACGTCCTTTCAAAGCATTGCTTGCTTGTTGTAAAAACTCTCTTGTTGCTTTTTCAAGTTTTTGCATATTTTCAACTTGCCAGTTGACAAAGTTCGGCCATTCTTCCTTATTATATCCATCGACTTCTAACTCAAACTGTAATCTAGATGATTTTTTGTCGTCTAATCTAACCCATTCTAATTTATTTTCAAATTCTTGTTCAATTTTTTCTTTATGCTGATAGAGATAGTCAAAAATAAATTTATTTTCCTCTGCAATCGTCTTATCAAAATAAAGAATAATTCTTATAAATTTATTTCCAAAATTTAATTGATAGGTGCAATTACTTACTCCTGAACCAGCAGAAATCCAATGCTCCTTTGATGGGTTTATATTATCAAATAATCGGCATTTACTTTTAGAAAATGCATCTAGCACAGTTCTCCAATACTCATTTCTTATTATGTGACGTTTTCTTTGAACAAATATAGCCTTTTTTTCGTCTGTTTCTTTATTTCCAAACCGAATAAGAAATTCGTTTGTTTCCGGTGTTGGTATAATTTGATTAATATTGATAAAACACTGTTCATTATAAGTATAAGGTGTAACTTTTATACATTGAATATTTAATCCTTGTTCCAAGAGCCATAAAACTGTATTTGTTACTTCTTTTCTAAAATTTGCCGCTACAAGCATAATCCTTTGATTATTTTTAGCATTTATTGTAATTTCTTCAAGATCGTCAACACATAAAAATTCTGCAATCTTTTCAGAAGCATTTTTTGATAATGCTTCCTTATTTAAGTATTGTTGATAAATATCTATAATTTCAGATTTATTTAGATTTGCACAATATGAAGCATATTTTAGAGCTTGCCAAACAACGTCACGCCCACTATCATCTAATTTATTTTCAATAATCACAAGATTATGGTTTTTATCTATGGCTAGCAGGTCAAGACGCTCATTTGTATCATTAAAGCCACTAAATTCTTTTTGTATAATAAGAAGTTCTTCCCCTAAAGCATCAGGCTGATTGCAAATCCACTCTTGCAAATGATAGCGTTCATTATAACCTAATTCAGAAAATGTTTTTGCTTGCATTGGCAAAATGCGATTTGTACTTTGATCCAGTGTAAACATAAATACTCCTTTGAGAAATACTTTATGGGAGAAATATTGAACTTGCATAAATATAGTCTAGTTTACTGTTTATAGCAAGTTGGCGTTTGGTTCATTAAAATGTAGGGGTAAACTTAGTAATTTTTGCGTAGTAAAATAGTAACCATCCAATAAGCCCCATCTTTTCATAACTTTTATTTTTCATTATGCTTC
>CAYJGE010000219.1:0-2743 GCA_964369835.1 uncultured Mailhella sp. | reverse complement strand
GAACTCTACCCCCATAAAGCTTTCAAAAAGCAATCATTTAACGAAGCGGCAAAGCTGCTTCTATTCTTGCTTTTTGCACTTCAATATCGCCATGCTCCAATGAAGTGTTTAGGCATTTTAGGACAATTCTTTTCCAAAAATGCCCTAATATCAACTATTTTCTTGACAAAAAATAAAGCCTATATAAATATGCGAATGAAATGCAATTTCATAAAAAAAAATTCATATTAAATCAGCTTGGAATTTTTTTGTTTTAATCAACATTTTACCGAAAGCACATCCTTAATTAAATTATTTTTTCTCAAACATTAAAAGGTATCAGATGAGTTCTTACAGTACAAATCAAAGAAAAATCCTATTGGAATTTTTTCAAAAAAATACACATTCTTCTTTTTCTGCCAAGCAAATCAAGGAAGAACTTGAAAACATAGATATTAGCATGAGCGCCATTTATCGCAATCTTATCCTATTGGAAAAAAATGGTTTTTTACAAAAGGTACAAGTATCTGACAAAAAAGAAACCGTGTACCAATATACAGATTTAGATCATTGTGCCAACCTTATTCATTTAATTTGCGATAGCTGTAAAAAGAGCTATCATTTTGAACAGGACTTTTCGGATTTAATTGTAGAAAATGCCTTACAAGAAAAAGGGTTTATGGTAAATAAGCAAAGAACTTTTATAAATGGTATATGCAAGCTTTGTTCATCTTCAAATAAAAAAGCTTTGCATAATTAGCCCTTATATAAAATCTATATACAAAAGCACTACATGAGCCCTACACAATCACGTCAACCCGCTTGTGAAAATTATTTTCAAAAATAAAAATATTTAAAAAGTTCTTTTAAAAAAAATAAATGTAAAACAATATGTTAGAAAAATTTATTTTTTAAGGAAAGGGGGAGTTTGAGGGGGAAAAACTCGTTTTTTTCAAAAAACGTGGTTTTCCTCCTCAAAAAATACAAAAACGGATTGACGTGCCTACACAATGGATTAAAAATCTCAAAAATGAATATTCGGAGAATATTAATGACAAATAAATATGGTAAATTGATAATTTGTTTTATTATGTTGGCAGGACTGACATTAACTGCTTGCAATAATGAAGAAAACAATTCCACCCTAACCCTTGGTTGCAGCAACTTTTCAGATTCCCTTGACCCAAGTGCTTCGCCCAATTCAGCTTGGGGAACTGCCAGATATGGGATTGGCGAAACTTTATTTAAATTCGATGATTCCATGAATGCAAAACCCAACTTAGCAGACAGTCATAGTGTCGATGAAACAAAAACCATTTGGAATTTTCATATCAGAGACGGAATAAAATTTTCAAACGGAAAAGAATTAAAAGCTTCTGATGTTGTAAAAAGTTTTGAATATTTGTATAAACAAGAGGCTGAAAGCAAGGGAACAAATGCTCCCGGTCAATTTTTGGAACTTTCTGAAATTAAAGCTGATGATACAACCAATAATCTTACTATAATTACTAAAAAACCCTATGTGGATTTAAGAAAAGTTCTTTCCCATGTGAATTATATTATACTTGATATTGATTCTGATTTATCAAATGCCCCTGTAGGCACAGGCCCTTATAAGGTGGTTGCCAATGATGTGGGTGTGTCCATATCCTTGGTAAAAAATGAAAATTATTGGAATGGTCCTGTTCCTTTTGAAAAATTAAATGTGATTTTCATGGAGGACAGCACAACCAAATCCCTTGCTTTACAGGCCGGAGACATTGACATGGTTGACAGTATTACAACGGCTCATGATTTAAATAGTTTGAGAAATTCACCTGATTTTACTGTTTCCGAAACCCTTAGTACCCGTGCGGCATTTTCCTATATCAATCAAAAAGGTATTTTGGAAAATGAAATACTCAGACAAGCTATTTTATTGGCCATTGATGATAATACAATTTGTGAAGTAACGGCAGGTGGAGTTTATACAAGTGGATTTTCTGTTTTGCCTCTGACCTTGGATTATGGATATGAGCAATTAAATGATAAGACCCCCTATAATTTGGAACTTGCCAAAAAACTTCTTGATGATGCCAATATCATTGATACAGATAATGATGGTATAAGAGAGCTTAATGGAAAAAATATTGAGCTAAATTATATCAGCTATGTCATGAAAAGTCTTGATATTATATCCGAAGCTGTTTCCTTAAACTTAAATCAACTGGGAATTGGAGTTAATTTAAAGATTTTGGATTCTGATACGCATTGGAATATGGTGGTTAATCAAGAGTTTGATCTTGCCATTTGTTCATGGCTTACGGTTCCTGTTGGCGATCCTGTGGGTTTTTTAGGTAATTGGTATTCAAAGGGCGATATAAATTACAGTTCCTATAAAAATGAACAATATGATGCCATTTATGAAGATCTTCTTTCAGAATTAAATGTCCAAAACCAAAAGAAAATGATTGTTCAATTGCAACAAATATTGATTGATGATTTTGCTGTCATGGTCAATGGTTATTATGAAAGTAATTTGTCAAGCAATAATAAAATTGAGGGAGTTGTTATGCCCATGTCTGAATCATATTGGATAACAACAAATATTAAGCCAAAACAATAAAATTTAGAAAACACTAACCAAAGTATAAATAAATTTAACTAATTATATTAATAATATGTTTTTCAAATAATGGGGTTTTCCCCCACGTGATTCCGGATTGAGGGCACGTCATTCCAATTCTTATATTAAAAGATATTTTTATCAAAATTGATTAGTGAA
>CAYJGE010000218.1:0-2966 GCA_964369835.1 uncultured Mailhella sp. | reverse complement strand
AAAAAAATGCAAGAATATTTATAATTTTTTTTTGGATTAAATCAGTGTTTCCTTATGTATCTTTTAGAAAGTGTTTTAAGGAAACATTGCTCACAAGTTCAAAAAACACTTTTTTATTGAAATAATTACTCAGCAATTATTTGCAACGGAATGACAATTTATTAAAAATTTAATTATTAATAATTTAATAAAATATAATTATTATAGCTATTTTAATAAAAAAATATAGAATTTTTTAAAAAAACTTCAAAAAGGGGACTTTCGAGTAGTACACAATAATAATTTTTTTTGCTAAATATATTCAAATAGGTTTGAAAAAAATATTTTTAAATTTATTTTTTTAATTATAATTTTTTGTATTTATTATAATTTTACATTTTTTTATGTTTAAATTTTATACAAATACTTATAATTTAAATAATTTCAAAAAATTTTATAAATTTTAATAAATATTTGCAAAATTTTTTGAAAAAAACCTCAAAAAGGAGACTTTAGAGTAGTACTCAGCATAAAATTTCTTTGATAAGTATAAGTAAACAACTTTTTAAAATTTGTTTTAAATACTTAATAAAGGAAATTTTATGGAAAAATTAACTAAGAGGCAAAAAAAAATTGCAATGCTTGTCATGGAAGGACATCTAAAAGAAGTAACGGAATTATGCCATAGCAAGGAGAAAACCTTAAAAAAACACTTAGCAAGTATTCGCAAAGTCCTTGGCGTAAGCAATACACCTGAACTGATATGTAAATTATGTGATAATGACAAAAAGTCGCTAAAGCATCTAAAATTTACAAAACGAGGGAAGCAAATATTTTTGTTGATTATTCAGGGCTTTACTTCCAAAGAAATTGCTGAACAAATTGGAATTGTGGAAAGTACAGTAAAAGATCATAGAAAAATAATGTTAAGAGTGAACAAATGTTCAGATATATCAGAATTAATATTAATGTATTATAATAAAAATCAAATTAAATGAGCTTGCTCATTTTATTATAAAGGTGTAAAATTTCTTCATTGAGAAGCAGATATACACCGCAGTTGGTAGCTTGTTGCTATCATAACGGAGTTATTATGCCAACTATACGAAAAGATAATGGCAATAAGTGGATGGCTCGAGTAGTTGTTCATGGAAAACAAATTGCGTGCAAAATTTTTCCTGCCGGGAAAAAGTATGGACAAGCTTGGCGTTTAGCTAAAACTTGGGAGGACGAACAAAAGTCCATTGCTATACAATCTTATGAGAGTGAACAAAATCAACTTGAATTTGTTGCCTTTCAAGGTGAACAAGAAAACCTTGTTTTAAAAGCTTATCATGAAGAAAATAATATCACGCAAAAAACATTGATTGAGGAACAAAAATCTTTAAACATTCCTATTAAACATGAAGATTTGATGAATAACGATAGTAAAGAAAAAGAAACTTTCTTTCAACATATTGAAATTCAAGAATCTATTATTGAACAACAGGAAGAAGTTCAAGATTTAAATAATATTAAAAACATTCAAACAGATATTTCTGAAATAAACCAAAATCGTGTTCGCAGAAGATTTAAAGTAGGTGCAGAAAACCTTGCTCCAAAAGTTGAAAATTTTGCTATTTCAAAAGATGAAATTCTTTTAAAAGAGAAAATTTCTACTCAAGAGCAAGACAATTTTGTTTTACTAAATAATGCACATTTACAAAAAAATTCACCATTAAAATTGGAAAAACTTATTAAATGGGGAAAAAAGTATTTAGATCATGTAAAGCGAACCATGAGTCCAAAAACTCTTACCGAAAAACAAGCGGTAATGAAAAACTTTTATTCTTATTGTGAAAAAGAAGATATAAAGTCATTGGACTTAATAACACCTGCAATTGCATATGAGTTTTTATCAGAAATAAAAGATGAACGTGGCGGAAATGTCGCTAATAAATATCGTAAGAACCTTTTAGCTGCTTGGACATGGGCTACTGATTTTATTGATGGTTTTATTCAAGGAATATCGCCTTTCAGTAAAGTTAAAAACTTTGTCACGCAAAAGCAAGATAGGTATGTGCCACCGGAAGAGGACATTATCAAAGTTTTACAGCAAGCCACAGGTCAAGATTTAATATTACTTCTTACGCTCTATTTTACTGGAGCAAGACGAGGAGAAGTATTTAAATTACGATGGCAAGATGTCAACCTTGTAGAAGAAAAAATCCGCCTATCTGATAACAAAGCAGGAAATGGGCAGGGCAGAGTGCGTTGGCTTCAAATGCACCCTGAACTTGTAAAGGCTTTGAAGTGGTGGGAGGAAAATCGTCCTTGCCAAGTTGATAATGTTTTTATGCAAACCCATTGTGACAGCAGTATGGGCAAGCCCTTTACGCAACGTATGAATTTCATGAGAAATTTATGTGAAAAAGCAGGTGTTAAGGAGTTTGGTTTCCATGCCATAAGGCATAAAAGTGCCGCAATCACCTTTGCTGAATTTGGTTTGAATGCCGCTCAAAACTTGATGGGACACTATCGAGCAACGACTACTGATATTTATATCAAAAGTGCAGGGCTATATTCAAATCAAAATGAAATACTGACAGCATTAGGAAAAAATGGAATAGGACAAATCGCAGGAAATTTATTACAAACGAATGCCATACAAGAGTCTTATTCTTGATTGGAAAATAAACTCAAAATAAAGCCATTTTGGCAGAATGATTTTGAACTTTAATTAAGGCAAAGTTACGTAAAAACTTAAAAAAAAATATCCCTCAAAAGGTCTAGTTTTGAGGGATAAAATAATAAGCTAAATGTAACTGTAATTGACAACCAAAATGTCACTTTACTTGTAACAGAAATTGTAGCCAAACAATTTCATATACAGTCAACCAAGTAACCTACTGAAATATTTGGCGTCCCCAAGGGGATTTGAACCCCTGTTGACGGCAGGGCTTACGCATCTAAATTTTCTTGACTTTACAGCCGGTAAGTAGGAATAT
>CAYJGE010000217.1:0-2969 GCA_964369835.1 uncultured Mailhella sp. | reverse complement strand
CAAAAACTAAGTCTATTTGAGCAGAGCTTGGAAGAAAAAATTACTTCTGCCCTAAATTCTGCCGACAAATCGGCTGAAATGGCTGATATTGAACAGAAAATTGAAGCAAATGATCAAAAACTAAGTCTATTTGAACAGACTTTGGAAGAAAAAATTGCTTCTGCCCTAAATTCTGCCGACAAATTGGCTGATATTGGACAAAAAATTGAATCAAATGATCAAAAATTAAGTCAACTTGAACAGAACTTGGAAGAAAAAATCACCTCTGCACTTGCCAATGAAGCTGAATATAAAATGCTCACAGATAAACTAAAAAATGCAGAACTTAGAATTGTTCAGCTTGAGCAAGCCTTGGCAGGTGAATTAATTAAGTCTAGAGTTAAAGATTCAGAATTTGAACTATTGCCTAAAAAATTAGAAATTGCTGAGGAAAAGTTAAAATATCTTGAAAGAAATATGGAAACTGAAATAGCAAAGGCAACAGCAAAAGTTTTACGTGAAGAAATTATACCAATTTTATCAAATATGTAATCAATTATGTTTTTCAATATTTACTAAAAAATAAGGTAAAAATTATGCTACTAATATACACAGGTAATGGGAAGGGAAAAACAAGTTCATGCGTTGGTCAATGTATTCGTGCTATAGGGCAAGGGCTTGAAGTCTTTTTTGTTCAATTGATGAAATCAAATACAGGCGCCGGAGAACAAAAATTTTTGCAGTCCATTTTAAGCGAAAAAATGTATATAGGGGGTCTTGGTTTTTTCCTAAAAGAAGAAGATAGAGAAAAACATAGAGAAGCAGTTTTAACGTCCCTCAAATATATTCATGAGAACATTGATAAAGCTGAGATGTTTATCATTGATGAATGTCTTTATGCCCTTAAGTCAGGGCTAATTACAAAAGAAGAAGTTCTTGAAATCATAGAAAAATGTAAGGATAAACATTTGGTATTATCCGGTCGCAATTTACCTGATTGGTTAGAAGAAAAGGCAGATATAGTTTCAGAAATTCAAGAAATTAAACATTGTTGTAAAAAAGGTGTGCCTGCCACCAAGGGCATAGAATTTTAATTTATCTATTAATTTAATTTATTTTATAAAATTTTAAAACAATCTAAAAATCATATCAATAAAACTATAAAGTCTGTGGTATATTTATATATGGAAACGAAATATATAGAAAATTTACCTGATGAATGGGAACCTATTGCCAGAATATTTTTTGCCCTTGGTGATAAATATAGGCAAACCATCATGTTACTTTTTGAACCAAATGAAGAATTAAGTTTAAAATCCATTGTAAACGCTTTGCCTTTAAGCAGAACTGCCATTGTCCATCATATAACAACATTGTTATATTCAGGATTAATTACTTCAAAAAAAAGAGGCAAAGAAATTTATTATAAGCCAAATATTAAACTTTTCTATCAAGCAGTTGAAATTACAAAAGAATACATGAATCCTTTATTAATTAATCAGTTAAATAATGAAGAAATTATATAAAAATAAGCATTCAGAAAAATACAGATTTAAAAAATTTGAGGGGAAAACTTATTTGGCTTATCTCAAACAAGGTGAGACCAAATTTCATGGATTAGTAAAAAAAATATAATTTCCCCTCAATAATTATAGAAAATCCTCTAGCTTAAATTAGCCAAATGATTAACAGGACCTATTCCGTTTCCGGGTGTATATGCATGCTTTAGTGCATAATTTAAATATTCCTGAGCTTTTAATATAGCAATTTTAATAGGTAGTTGTTTTGCCATATTGGCACAAATTGCAGCGGATAATGTGCAACCTGTGCCATGATTGTTATTTGTATCTATATAGGGCTGTATAAGTGGGCTGGGTTCTAAACTATCTTCAAAAAACCAATCTGTTATAATTATTTTATTTTCAATATTATGTCCGCCCTTAATTAAAACAGATTTAGCACCAAGTTTTAGCAAAATTTCCGCAGCCTTAATAAAATCATCTTCTCCCTTGATTTTAACACCGGTTAGAGCTTCTGCTTCCGGTATATTGGGAGTTATTAACGTAGCAAGCGGAATTAACTCTTTTTTCAATTTTTCAATGGCCTTATCTTCAATCAATTTATGTCCGCTTGTGCTAACGCAAACAGGATCAATAATTAATGGAAAATCAACTTCTTTAAACTTTTCAGCTACCACTTCAATAATTTCAGAACTAAATAGCATACCTGTTTTAGCAGCACTAATTTTAAAATTATCCAGAACTGTTTCCAATTGCAACTTTACAAACTCAGGACTTGGTGCATGTATACCTGTTACCCCAAGCCCGCTTTGAGCTGTTAAAGCTGTAATTACACTGGTTCCAAAAACTTTAAGTGTTGTAAAAGTCTTTAAATCAGCTTGAATTCCGGCTCCGCCTCCACTATCAGATCCTGCCACGGTAAGAACATTTGGATAATTTTTCATTCTATTCCCTTTATATTTAAAATATTGAATTTTATCACGTCAATCCGGTTTTGTATTTTTTGAGGAGGAAAACCACTTTTTTTTGAAACATTCCACGACGCCTGACGGCTGGGCGAGTTTTTCCACCTCAAACGTAACTGCTTCCCCCTTTCCTTAAAAAACAACTTTTTAAATATTTTTATTTTTGAAAGTAATTTTCACAAGCGGATTGACGTGGAATTTTATTGATTTGAAAATCACGATAGCTTGATTTAATAAGCGTTTTTATAAAAGAGACCTCTGCATAATCCATTATACAGAGGCCTCAAAATACCATTTTATTCCAATTTAAAGAAACCTCTGCACAATTCATTGTGCAAAGGTTTCATGGAGTGTTTACACCGTAAACACGACCGCCCAAAATTTTTTTGGCAAGAATAGACAAAACCACCTTTTTGTCGTTAAATGATTGCCCTAAAAATTTTTTCTGGAGTGCCTTTTACCTCTGTACAAAAATTTATCTAAAAATAAAAAATTTCATTCTAAA
>CAYJGE010000216.1:0-2918 GCA_964369835.1 uncultured Mailhella sp. | reverse complement strand
CCAACTTGATTTTGCACAGCAAAAACAAGTAATAAAAAAACCCAACTTGATTTTGCACAGCAAAAACAAGTAATAAAAAAACCCAACTTGATTTTGAGAAGCAAAAACAAGTTGTAGAAAACAATACAATAATTTAGAAACACACCCTAATCAGCATTTCCTTTTAAATTGGAATAACGTGTAGTTAAGAACTCCAAAGCCCCCTCGAAAATACAATGTATTTGCAAGGGGGCTTTGGTTTAAAGTTTTTTGAAGGAGGAATTTGGGAAATTTTTATTCAAAAAAGTTTCCTCCCCAACATATTAATAACGATAATGATTAGGTTTATAAGGACCGTCGATATTTACGCCGATATAATCTGCTTGTTCTTTGGATAATTGTGTTAATTTTACTCCAAGGCGTCCAAGGTGTAATCTGGCAACTTCTTCGTCCAATTTTTTAGGAAGTGTGTAAACTCTTTTTTCAAGTTTAGCTGAGGCAAGTTCAAGCTGAGCAAGAACTTGGTTTGTGAAAGAGTTTGACATAACAAAACTTGGATGTCCTGTGGCACAACCAAGGTTAACAAGTCTTCCTTCAGCTAAAACAATAACGGAATTCCCATTTGGCAATGTCCATTTATCAACTTGTGGTTTGACTTCCATTTTTACACAACCATTATCACCTTCAAGCCAAGCCATATCTATTTCATTATCAAAGTGCCCAATATTGCAAACAATGGCTTCGTTTTTCATATTTTGAATATGATTACCTGTGATAACATGATAGTTTCCTGTGGCAGTGATAAACATATCAGCAACAGGGAGTGCATCTTCAACTGTTGTAACTTCATAGCCTTCCATGGCAGCTTGAAGGGCGCAAATGGGATCGATTTCTGTGATCAATACTCTGGCACCAAGTCCGCGCATGGATTGGGCACATCCTTTACCCACATCACCATAACCGCAAACACAAACAATTTTACCGGCAATCATGATATCTGTTGCTCTTTTAATTCCATCAGCCAAGGATTCACGGCAACCATATAAGTTATCAAATTTTGATTTGGTAACAGCATCATTAACATTTATGGCAGGAAATAGAAGCTTTCCTTCTTTTTCCATTTGATAAAGTCTATGCACGCCTGTTGTTGTTTCTTCAGAAACACCCTTAATATTTGGAACAATTGCATGCCAGCGTTTTTGATTATTTTTGTAAGCAAGAACAAGACGTTCCATAATGCAAGCTTCTTCTTTGCTATTGGCTTCTCTGTTTAGGAAGTCAGGATTTTTTTCGGTTTCAATTCCCCAGTGAATAAGAAGAGTTGCATCTCCACCATCATCAACAATTAAATCAGGTCCTGAACCATCAGGCCAAGTAAGAGCCATTTCGGTGCACCACCAGTATTCTTCAAGGGTCTCACCTTTCCAAGCAAAAACATTGGCATAGCCAAGATCTGCAATGGCAGCGGCGGCATGATCTTGAGTTGAGAAGATATTGCAAGAAGCCCAGCGAATATCTGCCCCAAGTGCGTGTAAAGTTTGAATTAACATGGCAGTTTGAATTGTCATGTGTAATGAACCTGTGATTTTTAAACCTTTTAATGGTTTTTCAGTGCCAAAACGATTGATAAGTTCCATTAAACCGGGAGTTTCACGTTCTGAAAGTTGCATTTCTTTTTTGCCAAATTCTGCCAAAGAAATATCTGCAACTTTATATTTTAATGAAAGATCAAGTTCTTGTGTAGCCATTGCCCACTCCTTATATTTATGTTAAATTTTCTGAGCCAATAATAAATGTAATTCTAAATTTAAATCAACAGGTTGTATATCATAACTTAGTATCTTAAACCCTGAATTCAATAAATATTGCTCAAGTATTTCCTTAGAAAAGCCAAGCCATCTGTCACCATAATTTTGGCGCATGGCTTCAACTTCATGTTGTACAAAATCACTGATAAAAATCAGACCATTTTGCCCTAAAATTCGTGAAATTTCAGAAATTGCAATGCTTGGTTCGGATAAATGATGTAAGACTAAATTAATACAAGCAAAGTTTGCTTCACTGTCTCTAAGTGGCAAGTGATCAAGCTCGCCAATTCTTAATGAAAGCTTTGTGGCTATATCTTGATTATTAAAACGTCTTTTGGCAAGTTCAAGCATTCTGGCAGAACCATCAACCCCAATTACAAATTGACTGGAGTCCAAAAGTTTGCCAAGCACTTCTCCGGTTCCGCAACCAAGGTCGACCGCTGTATGACAGTTTTTGGGAATATATTTTATAATTGTATCGGCAAGAGAAAAATTTCCCAGCACTTTTTTATTCAATTCGTCCCAATCATCAGCAATGGCATTAAAAAACTGTTTTGTTTTAATTGCTCTTTCTTCAACTATTTTTGATGCCATATCCAAATCTGTTTGAATGTCCGACAAAATATTTTTCGCAATATAACCAAGTAATAGTTTATCATTTTCATTACACACCTTATAAAAGGCCCATAAACCATCACGGCGAGTTTGTAGTATTTTGGCATCTGTTAAAATTTTTAAATGCCTTGAAATACGCGACTGCCCCATATTTAATAGTCCGACAAGCTCATTAACTGACAATTCATAATGCCACAAAATAAGGGTAATTCTAAGCCTTGTTTCATCTGCCAAGGCTTTTAATAATTTTAATGTTTCTGATAAATCCATTTGTAACCACATTCAAAATAAAATATTTATAACACATTGAAATAACATTTATATCAAAAAATACTTATGTAGTATATTTATTTATCATGATATAGTCAAGTTAATTCTATACGCAGGATTTTAAAATAAAAAACTCTGTAATATTCCAGAGTTTCTATTATTGAATAAATTTATTTAACACGTGATTCCGAATTGAGGGGGGAAACCCCATTTTTTTGAAAAAAATGAGTTTTCCCCCCTCAAACT
>CAYJGE010000215.1:0-3135 GCA_964369835.1 uncultured Mailhella sp. | reverse complement strand
CCGGCCTGTCACGTCGGAGGCCGAGGGTTCAAGTCCCTTCCGTTCCGCCATTTTTTGCCCTGTTTATCAGGGCTTTTTTTTTATCAAGTTTCTTTATATTCATTAACATTTTAATCAAATAAATTATTATGATTATCGGTATTGGTACAGATATTGTCGATTGTGAAAGAATACGAAAAATTATTGAAAAATTTGGCCGACATTTTATAAATAGAATTTTAACCTTAAAAGAACAAGAGCAAATACCAAGCTTTGAAACTTCTTTACTAACACCTTGGCTTGCGGCTAGATTTGCCGTTAAAGAAGCCACAGTAAAGGCTTTGGGAACAGGTTTTTCTGAGGGAATTTCCTTTTTACATATTGAAGTGCTTAGGGAAAAAAATAAGGCTCCTATCCTATCTTTACTTGCTAATGCTCTTGATAAAGCAAATTCGCTTGGGGTGAAATTTTCTCATGTTTCCTATAGTCATGAACAAAAATTTGCAATTGCTTATGTTGTTTTAGAAAAATAATTTGTTTAAGTTAAAAACCACGCTATTCCGGTTTTCAAAAACTACAATTTAGGCATGATTTTTGATTCTTTAGATTTAGTAAAGTAAAAAAATAAAAATAGTTATACTATTAATTAAAAAATGTTTTTTAAGGAATGGGGGAGTTTGAGGGGGAAAACTCACCCAGCTTATGTCGAACAAAGTGAGACTAAGCGTCATGGATTAGTTCAAAAAAACGTGGTTTTCCCTCTCAATCCGAAATCACCTGCTAAAGAGCCTACTTCATAAATAATAAAAAATTAATTATTATGCATATAATTCAATTTATTATAAATATTTATGAAGATATGGAAAAATAAAATTAGATTAATAAAATTGAGAAGAATATGTCAGAAGAATTTGTTGAACCAATAATTCATGTTTGCTTGCAACCTGAAGAGAATCATATTACAGTCCCAAGAAAAAAAGCAAAAAATGTGGCTAGGCTTTTAATTCATTTAGGAATCAGACCCTATACAGCCTTGGTTGCAAGGGATGGCATACCATTAACTCCGGATCAGCCCCTTTATCCAAATCAAGAAATAATTATTCGTAAAGTAATGTCATCAGGTTAATAAACCGAATTAAAAATGGTTGTTATAATTTATAATGTATTTTAATATTTATTTAAAAATTCAAAAAGTGATTTTTTAGGCGTGAATCAATAAGGATTAGAAATGCAATATGCTCTTATAAATTTTACTCGCTTAGGTGATTTATTGCAAAGTCAAAGTACGATTAAAGCCTTAAAAAAAGAGGGGCATAAAATATCGTTAATTTGCCTTGAGCAATTTGCTTCGGCTGCCAATATGATTGAAGAACTTGACGACATATCCATTTTTCCCGGCACTAAAGTTTTAAGAGAGATTAATAATAATTGGCTCTTTGCCTATGAAAGTCTTTCAACTTGGCTTGAAAGCTATTATCAAAAGTTTCCTTATGATTGTGTATTAAATCTAACTCCAAGTACAGCTTGCCGAACTTTAAGCGGTCTTTTGGCTCAAAAAGCAAATGTGCCTATTTATGGATTTGGAATTGATAAATTTGGTTATAATTATAATAGTTCAAGTTGGACGACCTATATTCAAGCTGTAACCGCAAAAAGAAATTGCAGTCCTTTTAATTTAATTGATACCTTTAGATCCATGCTAAATTTGGGAAAAGAAGAATTTAAGCTTAATTTACCTGAAAGTGTGGAAAAATCTGTTCTTGAAATGGAATGTGCCAAATATGGTTTAGATTATGCAAATTCAAACTTCATTGGCTTTCAATTAGGTGCAAGTAGCGAGATACGTCAATGGCCTGTGGAAAATTTTGCAAAACTGGCTAAATTAGTTTGGGAAAATAAAATGATTCCTGTTTTACTCGGAACTAAAGCGGAGTTAGATTTGACTGAACAGTTTAAGATCCATGCAAAAAATGAAGATTTTCCCTATTTAAATCTATGCGGTAAAACTTCATTGCCTGAACTTGGACAAGTTGTAACAAAATTTAAGGCCTTAGTTAGCAATGATACTGGAACCTTACACTTGGCTGTCGGATTAAATGTGCCTGTCCTCGGAATTTATTTGGCAACTGCTCAAGTTTGGGATACAGGCCCATATAATTTAGATAATCTTTGTCTTGAACCCTTGCTTGATTGCCACCCCTGTGATTTTAATATTCCTTGTCAAAGAAATTATCAATGCCATAAATCCATATCTGCCTTAACTGTATTTACTTCTTTGAAATTTTTATTAAAACTTAAAAATAATGATTTATCATCATTAACTTTTCCTGATAATTATCAACTAGATGCCAGAATTTGGCAAAGTTTTTTTGATGATGATGGTTTTATTAACTATAAAGATTTAACAAATTTGAATGAAGAAAGAACATTTTGGATTTATTGCCAAAGAATTTTATATAAAAATCTTATGCAATCTTTAGAGCAAAAAAATGTTAATACATTGGTTTATCAAGATATTAAAAATAAAGAGTTTTTGAATAAAGTAAATCCTGAATTTATTGATTCTGTTACAAATTTTTTAGATAGGTTGATTACGCTTTTACTTTTGGCCAAAGAACAAGGAACCATGCTAAAACTAAAACTAAAACCAAATCAAAAATCTCAAGAATTTTTACTTGCTACCATTCAAAGGGTGGAATTATATCTAAAACAAAATCCAAACTTTTCTGCTTTGCTTTTGCTTTGGAAAAATTTATTGCAAGAAAATAGTAATGACTTGGATCAATTAATTAATTTTATTGGGCTTGTTCATGCTGAATTATATGCTTTTAATGATTTTTTTAAAAAGCATTGATTTTATGATGGAAAACCATTGTTTTGATAATTTTTACTGTATAATATATTCTTTTTTATCTATTTTAAGAGACCTCTGCACAATTATTAATTTTTAATAAAAAACTGTTTTTAGAATGAAATTTTCTATTTTTAGATAAAATTTTGTGCAGAGGTAAAAGGCACTCCAAAAAAATTTTTTAGGGCAATTATTTAACGACAAAAGCGTGCCCAAGAAATTTCTGTTGTTTCTATTCTTGCCAAAAAATTTTTGGGCGGTCGTGTTTACGGTGTAAACACTCCATGAAACCTTTGCACAATGAA
>CAYJGE010000214.1:0-3154 GCA_964369835.1 uncultured Mailhella sp. | reverse complement strand
GTCTAAAATCAAAAATCATGCCATAACTATGGTTTTTTAAAACCGGAATGGCGTGCCTTATATTTTATGACAAGAGGAAAACCAACTTGATTTTGCGAAGCAAAAACAAATTATAAAAACAATTCAAGAATTAAGAAACACACTCAAAATTATTTTTCCAAAACCTCAATGGTCACATTATGGTTGGTAAATACACAAATATCCGCAGCAATTGCCATGGCTTCCTTGGCAATCTCTTCTGCACCCAAATCACTGTGTCTGATCAAAGCCTTGGCAGCAGACAGAGCAAAAGAACCGCCCGAACCTATGGTCGCAATCCCTTCATCAGGTTCAATAACATCACCCGTGCCTGATAAAATCAAGATATGATCCACATCAGCCACTAAAAGCATTGCTTCAAGTCTGCGTAAAAATTTATCATTTCTCCAGTCTTTGGCAAGCTCAACGGCTGCCCTCATTAAATTTCCGCCACTACTTTCAAGTTTAGCTTCAAACCGTTCAAAAAGCGTAAAAGCATCTGCTGTTGCCCCTGCAAAGCCACCAATAACTTTTCCCTTATATAAACGTCTGACTTTTTTAGCAGTATGTTTCATTACCATGCTTTGTCCCATGGTTACTTGTCCATCACCTGCAATGGCAACAGTATTACCTTTTTTTACTGCTATAATCGTGGTTCCGTGTAATTCCATTTTTTTTCCTTATTTCCAATATTTCTTTCTTTTAGCATAAATAGCCTCTGCTTCTTCAAGTTTTTGTTTATCTTGATCGCTTTTGGCTACTTTTTTGGCTTTTCCAAGCCAGTTTTTGGTTCTTGATTCATTATTTGAATACATTGCCCCATAGGCAAGAGCCAAATATCCTTCAAAAACCTGTCCATTTTGCCCGAGGGAACGCCCATAAAAATTATAAACCTCTGAATCTTCAGGCACATATTTTAAAACCTGTAAATAATAACTTTGAGCCTGAAGAAAGCTTTTTTCGGCATCAAGCAAACGGGCATAAAAATAAATTGCCATATAATCCTTTGGGTTTAACTGTATGGCTTTTAAAAGAAATCGGCGAGATTCTTTAAATTCACCTATTTCAAAATAAAATCTTCCTGTTTCCCGATTGATAAGATAATCATTCGGAGTCATTTGTATAGCCCTTGTAAAAGCAGTTTTGGCATCTTGTATTTTATTTCGTTTGCTTGCAACAATTGCCTTGCCCATATAATCAATGGCGGTTTTGGGATTTATAAAATAGGCGTCCGCTTCTCTTTTATCTGCAAAATATGCCATGGTTAAGGCTTTTGCCCTTAAAAAAGCACTGTTAGAAGGTTTACGATTTACAATGTCAGACGGCAAGGTTATAATATATGACTTGGTGCTTGCTATTCTGGAAGTCAAAGCAGGGTGAGTGGATAAATAGCTTGGAAAATTTGAACCGACACCCAAGGTATTATTTTGTAATATTTCAAAAGATTCTGCCAAACCATTGGGATTATATCCGGCATCAATCATATATTGCAAACCAAATCTGTCGGCATCATTTTCATCATGTCGGCTATAATTTAATTGGGCAGCCTGTCCAAGGGCAGCCGAACCGCTGACAGCGGCACCGGCTCCATCACCTCCTGCCAAGGCACCCAAGATCATACCTGCCAAGGTTGCCAAGGTTAAATATTTGGAACGATCAATTCTGTTTGCAATATGCCTTTGGGTAACGTGGGCAATTTCATGAGCCATAATTCCTGCCAATTGGGATTCATTTTCGAGTTTTGTCAATAAGCCTGTAAAAATAAAAATAAATCCGCCGGGGCTGGCAAAGGCATTTAATTCTTGACTATATAGGACATTGGCTTCAAATCTAAAGGGTTGAGGAGGAACTTGTTTTAAAATTTTTTCCATTAAATCCACAATATATAATTTTATGGCAGGATCTTCCACCAAGGGCAGTTTTGCTTTAACCAAGACTTCAAATTCTTGCCCCAACTCCTTTTCATCATTAATGCCAAATTCAAAAAGATTGGCATTTGCTTTTGAAATTATGTTTTGATGAATTAATGGAGTAAAAATTATACTAAAACAACATATCAATGAAAAAAAATATTTAAAAAATAAATTGTTTTTCATAATTCCGCCATTTATAAGCATACCTTCATAAAAATTCGATAAATAAAATATTCATAATAAACTAAATTATATAAATAATATTAAATTTTATTATTTATGAAGTATGCTCTTTCGTTTAGATTAAATGGTTTATTAATAATAGATTATAACTGATTATTAACCTTTTAAGCAGTCGGCAATATTTATTCTTGGTGTTTTCACATCTTGAGGAATTTGCATGGCTTTTTTATTTTCAAAGTTCACAAAAATCGGGCCCGAGAGGTTTAAGCAAGCTTGTTCTGGTTGTCCGGCAGGAATAGTCACGGTTACAAAAACAAGCAAATCATTTGAACTTTTTAAATCAATGATTTTTTGTTCCGCATCGGAAATTTTTACACTGTAATCATCAAGAAATAAATATGGATCTGTAACAATTAAGCCAAGTTCAGGGCTGTCTGTACTTTGTAAAAGGAAAAATGGGGAATTTTCTCCAAGGGGTAAAAGGGTATAGTTTTGTTGATTATCATAACCAATCAGACCCTTTGGAAAACTGATAATTTTATCTTGAGAAATTTTTTGGATTCCAAGTCTTGTTTCAATTTCAACTTTTGCTATTTCGTGATTTAAACTTTCCCTTTCCGAATGTTTGGAAAGTTTATTTTCATCTGCCACAAGATTATAAATTTCTTCACGATAAACTGTCATTTCATCGGGTAAGTCAATTCCGAATTTTGCTTGTTTGCCTTGAATTTGCAAAAGGGTAACTTTAATTTTATCACCGATATAAAGACTTTCACCTTGTTTTCTTGTAAGTATGAGCATGGTTTTTTCCAATTTTATGGTTAAAGTTATTAAAAAAAATAAGTCCTAAAAATACTGGCATAATTAATATTGAAAACAGTTTTCATATTTTCAATATTAATCATTATAAGCTAGATTTTTAGGACTGTCAAAACTTGATTATAGCAGTTTCAATTAAAATTGAATCTGCTATAATCCATAAGAGCATACAAAAAGCACTCACTTAACGAGCAAGCAAAGCTAGCTCTATTCGTGCTTTT
>CAYJGE010000213.1:0-3219 GCA_964369835.1 uncultured Mailhella sp. | reverse complement strand
TTTTGGTTCCGGTTTTGGTTCCGGTTTTGGTTCCGGTTTTGGTTCCGGTTTTGGTTCCGGTTTTGGCTCAGGTTTTGGCTCAGGTTCTGGCTCAGGTTTTGGCTCAGGCTTTGGCTCAGGTTTCGGCTCGGGTTTTGGTTCGGGCTTTGGTTCAGGCTTTGGCTCGGGGTCTGGTTCTGGAATGGGAATAGGCTTTGGCTCGGGCTGAGGCTCAGGCTCGGGTTCTGGCTCAGGTTCTGGCTCTGGCTCAGGTTCTGGCTCTGGCTCAGGTTCTGGCTCTTGAGGGGGGAGTGGTAATTCTTCAACTTTTTGAGGATTTGCTTTTAGTACTTCATTATCGTTTACAGCAAGACTTTCAGCCTTTGGCAATTCATTTTCCATATTTTCAGGTTTTGATATTGCCTCCAAATCTTTAATTTCATCAGGACGCACACCAAGAACAGGTGAAGGAAGATTTTCTCCCCCCATCCTGCCCACAACAAGACTGATTTGATAAGTTGATGTATTGATAATTCTATTATCACCTGTCGGATAAAAAATCACACCAACAAAAAACAGTAAATGCAATACTATTGATAAAATAAAACCCATATTATCTTTTTATCTAAAATTTATCTGTTATTATGGAAGCCTTATTAATTCCGTACACGAAATTAATAAGAAAGGCACACTGCCTTTGTTCGCCCCCATGTTTCATGGGTGACGCAAAAAACATGGTTTTTGCTCTCATTTCGGCGTGCAAAATAGCCATTTCATGTCTATTTTGTTAAGGAACGCTTATTCAATTTCCAAAGAAATTTAAAATTTCAAATTAATCAGCGTTTCCTTAAATCTATTTTTCAGAATTTGAGTTATTTTCTTGTTTTTGGCTCTCAATCTCTGCATCACTTTCTTGAGTAGTCTCATTGTTTTCCTGAACTGTTTCTTGACTGTTTATAGTTACAGGGTTGGCAACAATACCAAGATGCTCAATGCCGGCAGATTTAATTCTGCCCATAATATCCACAACTATTCCATAGGCAACTTGATTATCAGCCTGTAAAAACAAGGACCTTGATTGATCTTTAACTACCAACTTAACCCTTTCTTCCAATTCTTCCAAGGGCACTTCATAGCTATCAAGATAGATTTTCCCATCTCTTCTGACTGTCAGCACCAGATGATCACTGTCCGTAGGCAAAACCTCAACTTCCTTGGTTTGCGGTAAATCAATTTCTATTCCTTGATCAAGCATAGGAGCTGTAATCATAAAAATAACCAAAAGAACCAGCATAACGTCCACAAAAGGTGTTACATTGATTTCGGAGGCGTATCTGGAATTTTTTAATGTCATTCCCATTATTTATCTCTTTTTATTTATAAAACCCATATGGTCAGAATTTATTTATGACTATGTAATTCCCTTTGCACTCTATTTAAAAAAGTTCCTGCAAAGTCAATCAATAATGTTTCGATAGTTGTAATTTTACTTAAAAAAAGATTATAAGCCATGGAAGCAGGAATGGCAACCCCAAGACCCAAGGCAGTTGCAATAAGAGCCTCTGAAATACCGGGGGCAACAGTTGCAAGGGAAGCCGATCTCATAACTCCAATGGCTTGAAACGAAGTCATTATTCCCCAAACAGTTCCAAATAAACCAATAAAAGGAGCTGCATTTGAGCTTGTTGCCAAAATTCCAATACTGGCATTTAATCTGTTTGTTTCGCTATTAACCCCTTGATGCAAGGAACGACGCACATTATCAACAATAATTTCTGTGCTGACATGGGCTTCCTTTGTGCGGTTAAATTCGTAAACACCATATTGGGCAACTGCAAAAAGTGGAGATTTTGTGTCATTCCCAAGAAATAAAACGGCATCTCGCAAACTGCTTGCCTGTTCAAAATCTTTTAACCCTTTGCGCACTTTCTTTTGTGCACTTCTAAGCCCAAAAAATTTCGCAAAAATTACTGCCCAACTATAAATTGACATGAAGCATAATAAACCCATGACAGCCTTAACCACAGGGCCTGCATTCATAACCAATCCAATTATACTTAAATCCATTTTTTACTCCAAAAAAATATCCTTATCCCAAAAATTTTTTTATTAATACACCTTGGATAAACAGATTGTCAAGTTTTGAATTTCGCAAGAATTTTTAACCTACTCATCTGTGATCAATTTATAAAATTTGGTTTTTCACAAGAAAAACAGTAAACAGCAATTGCCACATCACCGTTAACTCCGCAAACTTTTACACAAAGTGTAAAAGTAAAGTAAAAAAACAAATACAGTGTATTATATTAGAGCAGTTTCAATAAAAATTGAGAACTCTAATCCATATAACTTTCAAAAAGCAATCATTTAACGAAGTGGCAAAGCCGCTTCTATTCTTGCTTTTTGCACTTCAATGTCGCTATGCTCCAATGAAGTGTTTAGGGCATTTCAGGACAATTCTTTTCTAAAAATGCCCTAATATAAATAACAAAAACCAACTTAATTCACAAATTACAAACCAAAAATAGCAAAAATCGCATTTTTTGCGTTAAATGATTGATTTGTGTGCCTTTTACCTCTGCAAACCAGGGTGTATTTCTAAATTATTTAACGTTAGAATAAAGAGTTATTTTATTTATGATAAAAATTTGAAATTTTCAAATTTTACCTTTCCCCCTTGTGCTCGCTTGCGTAAGCACAATAAGGGGGGTGTCATACTAATGAGCGTAGCGAAGTAATATGACGGCAGGGCTAACGCATCTTAATTGAAATAGTTTTTCACTTTTATAATATGTTGACATATCATTGTTTTTTTTTATTTAAATTTTATATATTTTTTGTATAAAATATGTTTTTTTAAGGAAAGGGGGAGTTTGAGGGGGAAAAACTCGTTTTTTTTCAAAAAAAACGTGGTTTTCCCTCTCAAGAAAAATTAGATGCGTTGCCCCTGAATATGACGGGGGGTTCACATTCCATTAAATCGCTTTTTGCTTCTCCTTACAGAGTGCATAAACGATTTAGTAACTATTCGTTTTGACAAGCAAAAAGCGAGGTAGTGTCATAAAATAGCGGGTAAAATAAGGCAGGCTTTCAAGAGCAAGGAAAGCGAAAAATTTTAGAGGGCGTGTACTCAAGTACATAACCGATAAAATTTACAGCTTGACGCAGATATTGGAAGTCTGACCGGTTTACCCCTATATTTTATGACAATAGAAAAACTCAACTTGATTTTGCGAAGCA
>CAYJGE010000212.1:0-3242 GCA_964369835.1 uncultured Mailhella sp. | reverse complement strand
ACTTCTAAAGAAGTACGAGACATTATTTATCTCCTTACTTACGGAAAGGCATACCAAGTTGATCTAACAACATTTTGCCTTCCTTGTCCGTGGTTGCGGTTGTAACAATGGTAATATTCAATCCCTTATTATTTTCAATCTTATCAGATTCCATTTCAGGGAAGATCATATGTTCTTTAATGCCAAGGGTAAAGTTTCCGCGACCGTCAAATCCACGATCAGGAATACCTCTAAAGTCACGAACCCTAGGCAAGGCAAAGTTTACTAGTTTGTCCAAAAAGTCCCACATCCTCTCTCTTCTTAAAGTAACACGAACCCCGATTGGCATTCCTTCTCTAAGTTTAAAAGCGGCAATGGATTTTTTAGCCCGAGTCACGACAGCTTTCTGACCTGCGATAGCAGAAAGTTCAGCAACAGCTTCTTCCAACAACTTATTGTTCTGACTGGCAGAACCAAGTCCGATATTGAGAGAAACTTTTTCAATTCCGGGAACCTGCATTTTTGATTTATAGCCAAATTCTTTTTGCAATACCGGAACTACATTATCTCGATATATCGTTTCAAGACGTGTCATCGTGGCACCTTCTAAATATTTACGTCACACTTCTTGCAGAAGCGAACTTTTTTTCCTGCCTCATCAGCTCTGTAGCCAACACGAGTTGGTTTATTGCAAGTTGCGCAAACTACCATTACGTTAGATACATCGATGGGCATTTCTTTGTCTACAATACCACCGGCTTCACGTTTATAGGGATTTGGTTTCACATGACGTTTAGCCATATTAACTTTTTCCACCAAAATGCGATTATGTTTACGAAGAATTTTGGTGACCTTTCCGATCTTTCCTTCGTCTTTACCGGTAATAACCATTACTTTATCGTCTTTATGTATACGAAATTGTTTCATATTATTTGCTCCTACAATACTTCAGGTGCAAGGGAAACAATTTTCATAAAGTGCATGGCACGTAATTCTCTGGCCACAGGGCCAAAAATACGTGTGCCAACAGGTTCACCTTGCTTTGATAGCAAAACGGCTGCGTTGGTATCAAACTTAATGTAAGAACCATCTGTACGGCGAACTTCTTTAGCTGTTCTTACAATAACTGCTTGCATTACATCGCCTTTTTTCACTTTTGAGTGAGGCATTGCATCCTTTACAGATACAACGATAATATCACCAACAGAAGCGTAACGACGATGAGATCCACCAAGCACTTTGATGCAAGCCACTTCCTTAGCACCAGAATTATCTGCCACTTGGAGACGAGATTCCACTTGAATCATGGCTCATTCCTCTTTATAAATTGATCTTCAAATTATGGACATATAATGTTTGAAATATAAAGTCCATAAATTTGAAAACTAGATAGCTTTTTCAAGCACTGACACCAAATGCCAACGCTTGTTTCGACTCATTGGACGAAACTCAATAATTTTCACTTTATCGCCGATGCCACATTCATTTAAAGGGTCATGTGCTGTGCATTTTTTTCTGCGACGCACATACTTGCCAAGACGTGGATGCTTAATCAATGTTTCAACCAAAACCACAATGGTTTTGTCGCTTTTATCACTGACTACTGTACCGACTAGCGTTCTGCCCTTGCGCTTTTCAAGTGCGCTATTCATATACGCTCCTATGCCTTTTGCCCTTTTTCAACCAAAACGGTTAAAATACGGGCAATATCTTTTTTGGTGCTCGGAATGGAGGCTGTTTTTTCCAATTGAGCTGTTGCGTGCTGAAAACGAAGATTGAAGAGTTCTTGACGAGAATTTGTCAATTTTTCTTGTAAATCTTGTTCACTCATAGCCCGAAGGTCACTCATTTTCAACATGATTAAACCCCTTCTCTTGTAACAATAACTGTTTTCACAGGAAGCTTGTGAGAAGCTCTGATTAGTGCAGTTCTTGCAAGTTCAAGGTCAACTCCTTTAATTTCATAAAGAATACGACCGGGTTTAACAGGTGCACACCAACCTACTGGTGAGCCCTTACCCTTACCTTGACGAGTTTCAAGAGGTTTTGCAGTAACGGGATGGTCGGGGAAAACCCTAATCCAAACCTTACCTCCACGACGAATATGACGCATCATGGCAATACGAGCTGCTTCGATTTGTTGACTTGATAATTTACCATGTTCAACAGCTTTTAATCCAATGTCACCAAAACTAATGGTGGCACCGCGAAGGGCAGGACCTCTTAAACGTCCTTTTTGCCATTTGCGAAACTTTACTCTTTTAGGTGCAAGCATTATTGTTCCACCTCTTTGTCTAGGATTTCGCCTTTATAGATCCAAGTTTTAATGCCTATGATACCATAGGTTGTACTTGCTTCGGCAAATCCGTAATCTATATCTGCACGGAGGGTTTGTAGAGGCACTCTACCGTCTCTGTACCATTCGGAACGAGCGATTTCTGCACCGGCCAAACGACCACCTGCTGTTACTTTTATACCTTCAGCTCCAAATTTACGTGCCATTGTCAATGTGCGTTTCATTGCACGACGAAAGGCCACACGTCTTTCAAGCTGGGCAGCTACACCTTCAGCCACTAATTGCGCGTCAATTTCAGGACGGCGAATTTCATTTACTTCCAAAGCAAATTCACGATTGAATTTCTTTTTAAGATCAGTACGTAGCTTTTCAATTTCAGCTCCCTTACGTCCGATAATAATACCGGGGCGAGCTGTAAAAAGTATGATGCGAATTCGATCGCCAAAACGTTCGATTTCTATTTTGGAGATACCGGCATCATAAAGACGTTTTTTCAAGTATTTTCTGATATTGTGATCTTCAAATACAAAAGTTGCATAGTCTTTTTTGCTGTACCAGCGAGACATCCAATTTTTATTATATCCTAGTCTAAAGCCGTAAGGATGTACTTTTTGTCCCATAGCCTTACTCCTCATCTTCCGCAAGTATTACTGTGATATGACTAGTACGCTTACGAATATGCATGGCACGTCCTTGTGAACGTGGCATAAAACGTTTCCAGGTTGGTCCTTCGTTAACCACAATTTCTTTAACTTTCATTGTGTCAACATCAATCCCGGGGTACTGGGCTGCATTGGCTAATGCTGAGCGAACCACAGCATATATTGTTCCGGCCGGTTTATTGGGCGTAAATTTAAGCAAGTTTAACGCATCTTCAACCGGCAAGCCTACTACATTTTTTGCAACTAGGCGTGCTTTACGAGGAGATACTCGTTGATACTTAGCAATTGCTTTCGATTCCATGAGCA
>CAYJGE010000211.1:0-3260 GCA_964369835.1 uncultured Mailhella sp. | reverse complement strand
TATCAATATATTATAAAATTGAAAAACTATTTCAATTTAGATGCGTTAGCCCTGCCTTTGCCGGGGGTTTGGGGGCAAAGCCCCCAAATTGGAATCACGTGGGAAGCAGTTACTTTTGAGAGGGAAAAACTCGCCCAGCCGTCAGGCGTCGTGGAATGTTTCAAAAAAACGTAGTTTTCCCCCTCAAAAAACACAAAAAAGGATTGACGTGTATAATATGTTCAGAAAATGTCAAAAAAATTGACATTAAGCATAAAATAATATATTCTAATAGAGATAAAATCATACAATAATAATTAATAGATAAATAATTTAGGGGTTTAAATGCATATTTCCGAAGGAGTTTTGTCAATACCCGTGCTTGGAGTTGGGGCTGCTCTTTCTGCAATAGGTATTGTTATAGGTTTAAAGAAAATAAATAGTGATAATTTGCCAAAAATTGCAGTTTTAACAGCAACTTTTTTTATTGCTTCCTTTATTCATATTAATGTTGGCCCAAGTTCCATACATTTTATGTTAAATGGTTTGGTTGGTGCAATTCTGGGTTGGGCTGCTTTTCCTGTTATCTTCATAGGTTTACTTCTGCAAGCCATTTTATTTCAATTTGGCGGATTGACTACCCTTGGAATAAATACATTAAATATTGCCGCTCCAAGTGTTTTTTTTGGCTATTTATTTCATAATATGATTATTGCCAAGGATTTCAAAAGTTCCGTCGGAGCTTTTTTGGTGGGCTTTAGCTCCATAGCAATAACCGTGATTCTGGTCTATTTATGTTTAATATTAACAAATTTTTCTCAATATCATACCATTGCTTTAACTTTGCTTGTCAGCCATCTTCCTGTAATGATTCTTGAAGGTCTGATTGTTTTAATTTGTGTTCGCTTCTTAAAAAGAACAAAACAAGAAATTCTTGAAACCATGTTTAGAACTCAAAACATATAAGCATACCAGACAATGAGCATTTCGGTTACAAAACTTGACAAGCAAAATTGCCATTCAGGAATAATGCAATATATAGATCCTAGGATTAAAATTATTTGTGCTATTTTATGGTCTTTTTTCATGGCAATCATAGAGTCGATTTTCGTAGGATTAATTGGACTTTGTCTTGCCATTATTTTAATTATATTGGCAAGATGGGAAATTAAAGATCTAACTAAACGTTTGATTCTTATTAATATTTTTACTTTATTTATGTGGTGCATAGTACCCTTTGCCATTTCAAGCAAAGAAAATCCCGTAACGGAACCGATTCTTGCTGAATTTGGATTTTTAGCCATTACTGTTCAGGGTTTTAATCTAATGGTTTTGATAACAATCAAAATAAATACCATTCTGATTTCAATAATTTCTCTGCTTGGCACAAGCCCTTTATATACCCTTGCCCAAGCCGGAATTAAACTTAAATTTTCCACAAAACTAATTAATTTATTTTTATTAACCATTAGATATATTTATGTTATATTTGATGAATACCTTACTTTATCAAATGCCATGAAAATTCGGGGTTTTAAATTAAATCTAAGTAAAAATACAATTATAGGTCTTGCCAATCTGCTGGGGCTTCTCTTGGTGCGAAGTATGGACAGAGCAGAACGTATCCATCATGCCATGTTATGCAGAGGATATGATGGGACAATTTGGATTCAGACCGATTTCAAATTAAAATGGTATGATATTTTTTTTCTTATTGCCATGCTTGGCATTATGATTATACTTGGAGTTTTATTATGCCTGAATTATTGATAAATCTTGAAAAGATAGCTTTTAATTATCCCAATGGTAAACAGGTTTTTGAAGATATATCCTTTAGTTTTTATGATAACCAATGTCTTGGCTTAGTTGGAAGTAACGGTAGTGGAAAAACAACATTATTACAAATAATTATGGGTTTAATTAAACCTCAAAAAGGCACTGTCAGCCTATTTGGCAAAACTTGTTTGTCTGAAAAAGATTTTAAACAAGTCAGAATGAATATAGGTTTTGTTTTTCAAGATGCCAATGATCAATTATTTTGCCCTACCGTCAGTGATGATATTGCTTTTGGGCCTATAAATATGGGGCTTTCCAAAAAAGAAGTTCAAAGCGTGGTTAAGGAAACTTTGGAATTATTGGGGCTTGAGGATTTTCATGATCGCCCAACCTATGGATTGTCAGACGGTGAAAAAAAGTTGATATCCATTGGCACTGTTTTATCCATGAAACCCAAAATGCTAATTTTAGATGAACCGACAAACTGTCTTGATGAGGACGCAATCATCCGAATAACAAATATTTTGTTAAATTGTAAACTACCCTATATTATAGTTGCCCATGATAAATCATTTTTAGAAAAAGTTGTCAAAGAATATTTATTCATGAACAAGGGACAAACAAAGTTTCAATATAAGCAAAGACCTCTACACAATTATTAATTTGTAATAACAATCTGTTTTTATAATGAAATATTTTATTTTTAGATAAATTTTTATGCAGAGCTTTAAAACAAGTTTTGTAGAATATAAATATTGATTTTAATGGAGTTTTTTATGAAATCTTTTTTAACTGTTTTAGCAATTGTTTTTACGCTAACTTTTTTTAATGCAAATGTTGCAAATGCCCATGGAGTAAAGTGGGAAGTAAGCCAAATTCAAGCCCAAGGCTTTATTTTTAGTTATGCAGATGGGAGCACAATAAAAAAGGCTGATGTGAAAGTTTTTGGTCCAAATGATCCTCAAAAATTATATCAAGAAGGTAAAACAGATAAAAATGGAAATTTTGCTTTTATTCCAAACAGTTCAGGAGCATGGATTTTAACAGCCAATGACGGTTCAGGACATTTGGTAACTGCAAAACTTTCATTAAAAGATGAAGATTTGGCCAAAGTTCAAAGTGAAACCTCAAGTGAAATAAATATGGCAAATCAAGTTGAAAGTGCGGTAAAACCATATAAAATGGGAGTAATTGTCAGTATTTTATTAAATATTGCTTTACTAGCTCTTTATTTTAAAAGAAAGAAAAATTAGCTTAATGAAAGCTCTGCACAGTTCATTGTGCAAGCTTTCATGGATAATTTGCAAGGCAAATTCGACCACAAATCAAGAATAGCAAAAATCGCATTTTTTGCGTTAAATGATTGATTTGTGTGCCTTTTACCTCTGCAAACTAAATTTATAAAAAATAAAAAACTTTGAGATTTGTAATGATTTTTCATAAAAAAATAGAGGGTATTTACAAAAGAATGATTATATATTATACTCCTTTTCAACAAGGAGTAA
>CAYJGE010000210.1:0-3279 GCA_964369835.1 uncultured Mailhella sp. | reverse complement strand
TATTCCTACTTACCGGCTGTAAAGTCAAGAAAATTTAGATGCGTAAGCCCTGGGGTCACGTCCACGTTATTCCAATTTGGGGGCTTTGCCCCCAAACCCCCAGCAAAGGGAGTGACTCCCTTTGCAAACCCCAATGATTTTTTCAAACTTTGTTTGAGAAAATGGCAAAAATAAGAAATTTTCACTAGGGTGTGTTTCTAAATTCTTATATTGTTTTCTATTACTTGTTTTTGCTTCGCAAAATCAAGTTGGGTTTTCTATTGTCATAAAATATATGGGTAAACCAGTCAGACTTCCAATATCTGCGTCAAGCTGTAAAAATTTCAAATTTTTATCATAAATAAAGTAGTTCTTTATTATAACGTTAAATAATTTAGAAACACACCATAATCAATTGTGATAAAATATCTTTTAATATAGAAATTGGAATGACGTGGGGTCACGTCAGGGTCAACGCATCTAATTTTTCTTTAGAGGGACAACCACGTTTTTTGAAATATTCCACGACGCCTGATGGCTGGCGAGTTTTTCCCCTCAATCCGGAATCAAGTGGTTGGGTAACTTTCTTGGGAGGGGAAACCTAAAAAATTTTGAAAGTTTAAACAGGACTCAACACACTTCTTTCTTTTTTAAGTGATTTTTTATGAAGATACATTTCTTCATCAGCACACTTTATCAAATCATCGAGGTTTGTAAAATCTTTGTCATCTTTTATAACAATAAGTCCAAAACTTATCGAGGTTTCATAGGGTTTATTATGTATTTTGCCGATTTCATGTATTTTACCGGCACAAGTTTCCATTTGCAGCAGGGGATGTGTATTTTCTTCATGAAATTTACCGATTATAAGAAATTCGTCTCCACCATAGCGTACATTGGTATCACTAGAGAAATATTCAGAAATAACACGCGTTGTTTCTAAAATATAAAAATCACCCTCATCGTGACCATAGGTATCATTTACAATTTTTAATTCATTCATATCAATAAAGCAAATATAAAAAGGCTCTTTGTCGTTTAAGAAATGGTCAATTCTATTAAAAGCAACATCCCTGATGTAAAATCCTGTAAATGAATCAATTGTTGCTTCAACTTCAAGAAGTTGTACATTTTTTTGCTCTTGCAATACTTCTTCGGTGAGTTTATCAGCTTTTTGTTTTTGTAAACGCATTGTGGATAGTGAGTAATTTAAAAATATAGAAACGACATAACCGACAACCGTACATACACCAACCTTTAAGGCAAGATATGTTAGCCGCATATCATCTACATCTGAGTTATAAAGAAGGTATGCTGTTATTGAAACGTATACAAAAACCACACTTATCATATAAATGGAAAATTGAAAGTTCTTTTTATCTTTTAATACTTGGGTTGTATTGGTTATTTTAAAACAATATACAAATAAACACTGGAAAAAAGCAAGCAAAACAAATGACTTGGTTGTTACGGAAAGATGATAGTCTTGGGTACTTAAAAATTTCGCAATACTCATGTCATTATATAAAGCCAAGCTAGCAATTACTATCATTCGCAATGCAAAAAGCGTAAAATAAACAAGATAGGTTCGGAACAAAATAATATAAGGATGTTGCTTTAAAATAAAGTAAAAACCCAAAAAATAAGACATGGGAATACAAAACAAAGCAAATGCTTCATATTTATAATCTCCATAGAAAGTATATAAAAAGTAAATCAGCGTAATAAATATGGCAAATAAAATTTGCGCTTTTTGAGGAGGAGGGTTTTCGGGAAATAATAGTTGTTCAGAACGTAAAAATGCCTTATAACTTATAAAATATGTAACAAAACAAATTAAGTATAACATTATTTTTTCTCTTTTCTTTTTGAGTAAAAGCTCTGCTTATTATTACGCATAACTTTGTCTGCTTCGTCTAAAATATGTTTTATACCATATTGTTTCATTTGACTATCGACAAAAATTCCCCCCATACTGACGGAAGGTCTAAAGTTTTTGATAGGATCTAGATTTGCAAGGTTATTTTCTATTCGGTTTATAATTTTTTCAATAATGGATTCACCTTGATCGACAAGCACTATGATAAATTCATCTCCCCCAATCCTTGCAGCCAAATCTTGAGCCCGAATGCCTTCAGATATACAATTTGCGACTGTTTTAATATAATAATCTCCAATATCATGCCCAAAGATATCATTTACATACTTTAAAGCATTTATATCAACAAATATAATACTAAAATTCATGTCTTTTTGTACTGAAAGTTCTTCAATGGTATTGTAAATAAATTTTCTGTTATATAATTTAGTAAGGTTATCAAGAAGCAACTTATTCGCAATAGCATCTTTTTCGGATGTAAGTTTATTGTAGGCAATTTCAAGCTCATCAGACTTTCTTTTATAAACCGAAAGATTAATAAATTGAATATTACTGTATAAGATATAGTAAAAAACCACCAGAGAAGTTGTAATTATACTGAATATTAACACCAGTTGTTCATCGAAATAATTTTCAGTAATAAGGGTATAACTGTCAAAGCTTAAATAAAGAACAATAAAGAGGGTAGTGAGGGTTATAATATCGGCAAAGGGTCTTGTTGTAGAAAGTCTTTTTATATCTTTAGTATTAAAAATTTTATTCACAATAAAAAGAGCAAATAAAAGTATAAAAATAGAAATAGAAACCAGTAAATCTCTATATGCGTCTATTAAAAGGATTTCATAAGGCGGAATTTCCAAAATCCTGCTGAGGCTTACAATAACAGGTAAGTTAACAGATGCTATATGAAAGGTAAATATCGTTGACCCAAAAAAAATCTGGCTCCATGTTGCCTTTGCTAAAAGTTTAAACTCTAAAGTTAAAATCAACAGAAGAAATATAAAAAGAAAATGATAGGAAAAAACATTATAGTCAAAAATTGCGATAAAAAAACTATTCACAAGAGCCAATATTATGTAACTATATGGTTTATTTCGTGGTTTTTCAAATATTTTAAAGGCGTAACGAAAGAGCATTAGGTTATAAATAAACACTAAGCAAATAGTAAGTATCGACATATCAATCAAGTTTAAAAACAACGTACTGACCTTTTTTTGTAACTAAATCATAAAAAATGTACATAGAATTTAAACCACAATCCATCCATTGTCAAGTTTTAGTACACTTGTCTAAAAAGCTTACACGTGATTCCAATTTGGGGCTTTGCCACGTCATTCCAATTTTTTTTACAGTAAAATATTAAAAAATAAAACTCTCAAAATATAAAATTTTGAGAGTTTTGTGAGTGCAATTCGTTTTAT
>CAYJGE010000209.1:0-3380 GCA_964369835.1 uncultured Mailhella sp. | reverse complement strand
ACCCAGCTTATGTCGAACAAAATGAGACTAAGCGTCATGGATTAGTTCAAAAAAACGTGGTTTTCTCCCTCAATCCGGAATCACGTGAGCTCTCCCCCACAAAACTTTTTAATAACAAGATGTTAGCAACCATGACTTAATGATAACAACTTAAAAGGTTTTATTTTGAAATATGAACCCTGCAATCCATTTTTCAAAATAAATACCTTCTAATAGTTATTGGAAATGTTTTGATAAAATTTATACTTAGAGCAGTTTTAATAAAGATTGAAACTGCTCTACCCCATATAACTTTCAAAAAGCAATCATTTAACGAAGTGGCAAAGCCACTTCTATTCTTGCTTTTTGCACTTCAATGTCGCCATGCTCCAATGAAGTGATTAGGGCATTTTAGGACAATTCTTTTCCAAAAATGCCCTAATGATTAAATATTTAAATCTCAAAAGATTAATAATAAAGCATGTTTTTATTATTAATCTTTTGAGATTTTTTTTTATCTACTTCATAATTTGTAAGTTTTATTTTTAACAAGAAAAAATTAGAAAGTTATAAACAATAAAATGATGACTTATATATAAATTATCATTTCAAAAAATTATTCTTGACAATAATAATTTTTTGATAATTTTATTTAATATATAATTATTTTTTTTATAATTATCATATTAATTAAGTTATGTATGAGGTTTAAGTAAAAGAAACAGTCAAGAAAGGAGTTTTTTAGTGGACAAAAGAAGAGAGTTTAAAAAGTTTGGTTATTTTGACCCTTCTGATGCAAATTCAAGAGTACAGATGAATTATCAGCAAATGGTTTCAGGGTTTCCTGTTGGAATTATCTATATTAATGATACTAACTATCCCATGGTTCCCGGTAATGTTAATAATGCTTATTCTTATGATTTTCCTGTTATTTTAAGGACAGTACCATCAATTACTCAAGAAAGAGTTTTTGCCGGTGATCCAACAATTGCTAATGATATTATTGAAATGGCACAGTACTTAATTCAAAAAGAAGGAATTAGAGCTCTTTCATCAGGTTGTGGTTTTTTTGGTAATTTTCAGAAGGAAATTGCAAATGCCCTTGATATTCCTGTTGCCATGTCTCCTCTTGTCATGACTTCTTGGATTGAAGCATTGATTAAAGATAGTCAAAAAATTGGAGTATTAACTGCCAACGGTGCTGCCATCACTCCAAAGCTTTTAGAACAAACCGGAGTTAAAAACCCTGACAGACTTATAATTAAAGATCTTAGACATGAACCTGAGTTTTCTTGCATCATGGAATATAGAGGTCATTTTGATAATAATGGCGTTTGCCAAGAAGTTGTCGGAAAAGCCCTTGAAATTTTAGAAGAAGATGCTGATATTGGAGCAATTCTTCTTGAATGTTCTGATATGCCTCCTTATGCGCAAGCTGTGCAAGCTGCAACCCAGTTACCTGTATTTGATTTTATTACAATGATAAAATTTTTGAAGAATTCTGTAACTCAGCCCATCTATAAAGGATGGATTTAAGCTTAATTAGGAGAATATTATGTCTAATACTTCAGGGAATGGTGATAACCAAAAATTAAGTTAGAAAACCATTATTTTAGTCAGTGGGGCTTTTGCTGCCTATCATATTGGGTCAGGATTTGCAAGTGGTGCTGAAATTTTACAGTTTTTTGCCAGTTGGGGAACTATTTGGCCATTTTTTACAACTGTTATTTGTGCTCTTGTTGTTGGTTATTTCCTTGTTGTTTGTTATCAAATAGGTGTTAGGGAAAAATTTGATAATCAAAGTGATGTTTTTCGTTACCTTGGCGGAAAATATTTGGGTTATTTCTTTGATGCCTTTACCTTGGTATTGATTGCAGGTTTTGGTATTGCCATGTTTGCCGGAAGTGGTGCAACAATTAATCAGTATTTTGGTGTTCCTGTGCAAGTAGGAACCATTGGACTTGGTATTGTTGCGGCTGTTGTGGTTTGCTTTGGATTAAAAAGTTTAATTGATTTTCTTGGAATTGTCGGAATTATAATCATTGTATTTTCTGCTTTTGTAGGAATTTATGCACTTGGCACAGCTGATGTTCCTTTAATGGAAGCTCAAGCCAATATTGAAACCTATGTTGCCGAAGGTAAAATTTTTCAAGCCGGTATTTTGGGAATTCAACATCCAATCTTTAGTGCAATAAATTATGCAGGCGTAATGCTTTTGACCAGTTGTGCCTTTATGGTTGCTCTCGGACAACAGTTTTCAGGTAAAAAAGAAGCCATTGTCGGCGGTATTTTTTCAAGTGTATTTTATTTCTTCGGAGTAATTTTAATTGCTCTTACAATTTTATACAGCCTTGATTATGTAGCAAATCATGGAGCTCAAGTTCCAATGCTTGCAGTAATTGAAAAAATTCTTCCTGCTCTTTCAGGTGTATTTGCACTAATTCTTCTATTAGGTATTTTAACTACAATTTGTGGCTATCTATGGATTATTGCATCTCGTTTTGCTGAAGATAAATCTTTAAAGTCGCACTTAATTGTTGTTATTTCAACAGGTATTGGTACTCTTGGTGGCTCTATCATTCCATTTAATACAATTATCAATATTTTCTACCCCTTTGCAGGTTTAGTTGGTATGGCTATTTTCTGCTTGATTATTGTGAAGGAAGTTCAACGTAAAAGAGAAAACAAAGCATAAGTATACAAAATTGGTATGAAAAATATGTGATAATAAAAAAACTTCTGCCAAGCTATTTAGCAGAAGTTTTTTTAAATTTTTAATATTAATTGGAAATATTATGGGACAAGGTATAGTTTTTAATATTCAAAAATGTTCAATCCATGATGGTCCTGGTATTCGCACCTTGGTATTTTTAAAGGGATGTCCTTTAAAATGTCTTTGGTGTGCTAATCCCGAATCACAAAATCCATTTCCGGAAATAGTAAGTAATGAAAATAAATGCATTGGTTGTGAGGCTTGTATAACAGTATGCCCCAAAAAATGTATTTTAAATACTTCTTATTTTGATCGTTCTTTATGTGATAATTGTGGTGATTGTGTTGAGGTTTGTTACGCTGAAGCCAAAAAGTTTTCAGGGCAAAAAATGAGTGTTGAAGAGCTTGTTAAAATTATTAACAAGGATAAAACTTTTTATCATGAATCGGGCGGAGGAGTAACATTTTCAGGTGGGGAACCTTTGCAAAATCATAAATTTCTTTTGGAATGTGTGAAAGATTGTAAAGAACTTGGTATTTCAACAATTGTTGAAACATGTGGATTTGCCGATTATGAAAAATTTGCCCCTATTTTAGATTATTTGGAAATGATTTTCTTTGATCTAAAACATTCGAGAGTATTAACAAAAGAATGATTTAATATCTTCAATACAACCATTCACATGAAA
>CAYJGE010000208.1:0-3427 GCA_964369835.1 uncultured Mailhella sp. | reverse complement strand
TTCAAAAAAAACGTGGTTTTCCCCCTCAAGAAAAATTAGATGCGTTGCCCCTGCCGGCAAAGGGAGTGACTCCCTTTGCAAACCCCAATGATTTTTTCAAATTTTATTTGAAAAAATGACAAAAATAAGAAATTGTCACAAATCAATTTTAATAAAAATATTTTTTAATATAAGAATTGGAATGACGTGAACTGCAAAAAATACAAAAACGGATTGACGTGTGAGAAAAATTTAGAAACACATCTTAGTGTTTGCAAAATAAATAAATATAATTTATTTTATTTTTGCTTAATTATTTAAAATAGGATTGATTATGAGAATTTTTATAAAAGTTTTTGTGTTACTCATTGGTTTAATGGGTTTTGTTCATGATGTTTTTGCAAGTATGACCTATGCTTTGCCCGAAAAAGTTAGCCAAGGCAGGGCATTTTTACTAAAACTTGAAGATGATATAAATTTTAACGGCAAGGTTGTTTGGCAAAAAAAAGAAGTGTTCTTTAATGCAGAAAATAGAGGTGGGAAATATCAGGCTGAAATTTTGCTGGCAATGCCAAATAAAGCAAGTAGTTTACAATTATTATCCCTTAGCATTAATGGGCAATTGGTGCTTGAAACCGTGGTGGGCGTGGAGCCTGCCAATTGGAAAATTTCCGAATTGGAAGTTGAGCCAAAATACGTGGAACCTCCAAAGGAAGTTCTGGACAGAATTGAAAGGGAAAGAAAAAAAAGAGCACCCATTATGGCAAATATCAGTCCCGAAAAATTATGGGAATTGCCCTTTTATCGCCCTGTAAAAACCATTGTAACCAGCCCCTACGGAGCCAGACGGGTTTTTAATAATGTCCATAAATCGCCCCATACAGGAGTTGATTTTAGGGGGAATACCGAAACCATTATCAGCAGCGTGGCAGATGGGCTTGTGGTTTTGGCAGAAGACCAATATTATAGCGGAAACATGGTTATAATTGATCACGGACAGGGTGTTTTATCTTTTTATGCTCATATGTCTGCCATGAATGTTAAAGTCGGCGATATGGTAAAAAGAGGTCAAAAAATTGGAAATGTTGGTTCAACCGGTAGGGTTACAGGCCCCCATTTACACTTGGGCTTATATGCTCAAGGTATTTCATTTGATGCACTTCCACTATTTGAAGAAGAGCTTGAGGTGATTGGTTCACCGCATTATGATCTAAAATAATTTATGAAAGCTCTGCACAATTCATTGTATAAGCTTTCATGGAGAATTTGCAAGGCAAATTCGACCACAAATCAAGAATAGCAAAAATCATATTTTTTACGATAAGTGATTGATTTGTATTTCTTTTGCCTTTGTATACAAATTTTTAATAAAAATTCAAACTTATGACTTTTGCAATATTTTTTTTGAAAAATAATTATGCAGAGGTCTCTTTATGGAAATAAGGTAAATAATATGGCGGCAAAAAAAGAAAAAGAATTGGTCTTTGAAGAGCGTATTGAAAGGCTAAAGGAAATAGTTTTTTCCTTGGAACAGGGAAAAACGGGTCTTGAACAAAGTATTGCCTTATTTAAAGAAGGTTTATTGCATACTCAAAAATGCAGAGAAGAACTTGATAAGGCTCAGCATGAAATTAGAATTTTATCGCAAGGACAATGGGAAGAATATTCTGCCGATTTAAAATCAACAGAAGATCACCTTGCTGAATTATCAACCAACACTTTTGACTAACCTGTTTGGAGAATTTTGTGGACATTTTAAATTATGAACAAGAAGCAATAAAAGCTTTTAATTTGGAAAACGAATATATTGAATTATATCAAAGTGATAATTTTTCTGATAATAGGCAAAGTGAACAAGCTTTTAAGGATTGCCATAAAAAGGCAATGCAGTCCAGAGGGCAATTTATAGATAAATTTTTAGCAAGTCTATTGCATGACCAAGAAATTCCAAGTCGTCTTTCAGAGGCTATGCGTTATAGTTTGCTGGCAGGCGGAAAGCGTTTGCGCCCTATTTTATGTATTTCTTGTGCCAAGCTTTGCTCTAAAGATAAGAATTGGGCTTCAGCCATAATTTTTGCTTCAGCCCTTGAAATGATTCATACCTATTCCCTTATTCATGATGACTTGCCGGCCATGGACAATGATGATCTTAGACGAGGAAAACCCACTTGTCATAAGGCCTATGATGAAGCAAGTGCAATTTTGGCAGGTGATGGGCTTTTAACAGATGCTTTTTATATGATGACATTGAGTAATTTCTCGGCTTTGCATGTTTTGGAGTCCATAAAATTAATTTCGCTGGCTGTAGGGTCTCAAGGTATGGTCGGTGGGCAAATGCTTGACTTATTGGCAGAAAATACAATAATAGATTTGGAACAGTTAAAGGTATTAAATGCAAAAAAAACAGGTGCTTTGTTAATGGCTTCATGTGAAACGGGCGCGGTTTTGCTTGGGGCAGATGAAAAAATAAGAAAAACCATTGTAAGTTATGGTAAAGCCATTGGAATTGCCTTTCAAATCATTGATGATGTGCTTGATGTGGTGGGAGATACAAAATTACTTGGAAAAAATGTGGGTAGCGATGAAGCTAAAAATAAATCCACATGGGTTAGTTTGATTGGTCTTGAAGAAAGTAAAAAAATGGCATTGGAATATTGTGATTTGGCTTATAAAGCTTTGGAAGAAATTAAAAATTTTCCAAATATTGACCAAGGTGAAATCATATTTTTGCAAAAAACAGCCTTAGATATGGCTCATAGGCTATATTAAATTTCAGCTTTTACATAAAGAATGAAGAGGAAAATTAACCTTTTTCTTTTTCAAATATGGAATAATTGTATATGTTTTTCAAATAACAATGATGTGCTTTGCCTTAAAGATAAAAATAAAAACTTGACCTTTTGCTTATATCAATATAAATAATTTTTATAAGCTGTATGTCTAAAATAAAGTGATTTTATTTGGAAAAATGAATTAAATTACATGAAATATAAATGATTATAATAGCTTTATAAAATTAGCTTTAGAATAAACTAAATAAGGATCATTAGCTCAATTGGTAGAGCAGCTGACTCTTAATCAGTTGGTTGTAGGTTCAAGTCCTACATGGTCCACCAGAAATTTCAAGGGTTTATGTGTAAAAACATATACCCTTTTTTTGTGTCCTTAAAAATTTCCCACCGTATTTCCCACCTTTAAATGAAATTTGATAAAACAAAATGAAAATGAAAAATAAAGAGCGTGTGTTGATGCACGCTCTTTTTTCTAATCAAAATTTATCCAGTATTATTTTTTTTACTCTTCGTCAAAGTGATTTTTGATTACTTCCAGTATGGCGATTGCTATTGAAATTAGTGCTAATATTCTCATTTAAAGTCTCCTTTTTAAGTTTGTTTTTAAGGAAGCACTGATTAATAAGCAAAATATCTGATGTTCAAATTTTAATTTT
>CAYJGE010000207.1:0-3437 GCA_964369835.1 uncultured Mailhella sp. | reverse complement strand
CCTCAAACGTAACTGCTTCCCCCTTTCCTTAAAAAACAAATTTTTCTAACATATTATTTTATAAATGTTTTTAAAAAATAGATTTAAAAATAATTAATTTTTTTGGTGTTAAAGGAAAGATAAAAAAAAGTTTTAAATTCTCGATTGTACGCCAAGATTGCCACACTCGCTACGCTCGTTCGCAATTGTTATCTGAAAAAATGTTTTTTTCAGGAAGGGGGGAAGCAATTGCTTACGTTTGAGGGGGGAAAACTCACCAAGCTTATGTCGAACAAAGTGAGACTAAGCGTCATGGATTAGTTCAAAAAAATGGGGTTTCCCCCCTCAATCCGGAATCACTTGGTTTGTGATAACACATATTCCAATTCTTATATTATTTTGAAAATTGCTTTCAAAAATAATTTTTTCTGAAATCACTATATTTGACTAATCCTATTTAGTCATTTATTGTTTGTATAATCTAAATCAATGAGGTAAATTCATGGCAATTGAGCAAAAAGACATTAAAATTTATTTGGCAGTTGCCGATGATTTAAAACCTGAATACAATGAAATTGCTGAACTTGTGGATCACCTTAACCATATTTTTAGGGCAAAGAAGATTAATTTTGAAATCATTCCCCACAATCAAGGCTTTGGTGAAATAAATGAATGTGAATTGAGTTTAGCTCTTTATTATACAAAATTCGGTGATTACAGTAAACAGGATTTTGAATCTGCCTATGAATATTATAAAAAGAATAAAAATCCCAGAAAAATATATGTATTTTTCAAAAATGATCAAGAAATTGATAGTAAAATAAGCAAAGAACTTAAAAATTTTAAAGATAATTTTGCCACTGCCTATGGGCATTTCTTTTGTAAATTTGAGCATATTGACACCATGAAATTAAGATTTTCCATGGATTTAAACGCCTATCAAAATACAACAACGGGCGAAAATTTATTAAAAGTAGAAGATCAAAAGGTTTATTTTGGTGATTTAATCGTTTCAAATCTAAATAATATTCCCTTTGCCTCAGCCAATAAAGAATATATACGCTTGCGTGATAGTTTATTAAAAATAAATGAAAATATATTAAAATATCCAAATGACGATGGTTTTAAAGCCGAAAGAACAAAGCTGGAAAAGGAATTTCAACAACATCAAGAAGCCCTTTTTAACACAGCCATGGAAATAAGCAAACAAAGTGGCAGCATAATTTCCAAAACAAGGCAAAATGCCATAGAATTATTTGAAAATGGAGATATGAATGGTGCAAACACATTGCTGTCACACATTGAACAGAAAGCAGAACAACATTTAACAAATTATCTACAATATGAAAAAGCCGCAGCTCAAAATTTAAAACTTGCCAAACAAGAAAGGGAAAATATCATTGAAGATATTGAAGCCCTAATCCTAAAAACAAAAACTGCACTTGGTGATACAAGCTATTCAATTGATGACAGAATAAAACAAGCAAAGCAAGCCTTTGCCATGGCAAGAAATTTGGCATTAAAAATTGATTATGAAAAAGAAAAATTAATTGATTTACTTTTTAACTATGTTGATTTTCTTTTTAAATATGCTTTTTATGATGATGCTCTTCCCATTGCCGAAGAAACACTTGAACTAAGCATAAATGAATACGGCAAAGAACATGAAAAAGCAGGAAAAGCATATCGTTTTGTTGGCCTATATTATGACTATAAAAATAAATTTGACGATGCATTAAAATATTATAATACAGCCTTAGAAATCCGCCAAAAAGTACTTGGTGAAGAACATCAAGACACAGCCCAAAGCTATAATAATGTTGGTGTTGTATACTCCGACCTTGGCGATGATGAAAAGGCTTTTGAGTATTATCAGAAAGCTTTGAAAATTCGTCAAAAATTACTTGGTGCAGAACATGTGGATACAGCATTAAGTTATAATAATATCGGTAGGTTATATCTTGATAAAGGTGAATACGACAAGGCACTGGAAGAATATCAAAAATCTTTAAAAATTCACAAAAATATATTTGGAGAGGAACATCAAGCCACAGCCAAGAGCTATAATAATATCGGCAATGTGTACTCAAGTAAAGGTGATTATGATAACAGCTTAAAATATCTAAATAAAAGTTTAGATATACGAAAAAAAACATTGGGCTTGGAACATCCGGATACGGCCACAAGTTATGATAGCATTGGTTTTATGTACTTAAGTAATAATGATTTTGATAAGAGTTTGGAATTTTATCATAAGGCTTTGACAATTCTAAAAAAAATATTAGGTGAAGAACATGTAGATGTGGCTACAAGTTATAGTAATATCGGTGCAGTGTATGATAATAAAGGAGATTATAATAATAGTTTAGAATATCATAATAAAAGTTTGGAAATATTAAAAAAAATATTTGGCAAAGAACATAGAGATATGGCTATAAACTATAATAATATTAGTTCTGTGCATTATTCCCTTGGCAATTACGACATAAGTTTAGAATATTGTGAAAAGGCTTTAAAAATATTCCAAGAAAATTTTGGAATGGAACATCCTTATACAATTGCAAGCAATGATGCTATTCAAAAAATAAAAGAAAAAAAATCCAATAATAAATCCATTAAAGCAAAAGTTAATAATCAAAAGCAAAATCCCAACCAAAAAGATAAAACACGCAATCAAATATCTAACCTATTTAAATTTATAATTATTTTCATCATAATTAGTTTTGCCTCCTTGTTTGGATTTGAATATTTTTTCCAAAATAAATTAAAAAATGAAAATACAAATACAAATAAGGCTACAAATAATATAAAGGATGAAAATATAGATGAAATTAAAAATGCAATTATTGATACTATAGCAGATATAACCAAAGACAATCAAGAACTCATTGCCCCAAAACCTAAAACCCCCGGGCAGGCTCTTATTTATCCTTCAAAACATGACATAATAGGTTTAAACAAATTTAATCCCGATAACATAAATGATATTATAATTAAAGCCCTTGTTCATTCCCAAAGCCCCTTGATAAATGTAAGGGTTGAAAGCACGGGAGGTCAGGCCTTGAGCTGGAAAACCGGTGGAGTAAAATCAAGTGCCATGGGCATTATTGGGGTGCAAATCGGAGAAAAAATTATCAACCCCAATGATATACCATTTAACCTTGAAATAAAGACCCTGACAGAAATTGACTTATTAATCCAAACCAAGAATGGAAAACTTGATGAAGAAACTAAACTACGAATAGTCTTTTTCCATGCGGACGGTTCAAGAACCTATGCCAGAGTGAAATAAGGTTTAAAATATTAATCAATTATTACCACATTTTTCCTCACAATTTAGGAAAAATGCGGTAATTGCTCTCAGGTGATTCCTAATTGAGGGGGGAAACCCACGTGATTCCTAATTGAGGGGGGAAACCCCATTTTTTTGAATCAATCCATAACGCTTAGTCTCACTT
>CAYJGE010000206.1:0-3443 GCA_964369835.1 uncultured Mailhella sp. | reverse complement strand
AGGGGGGAAACATCATTTTTTTCAAAAAAATGGGGTTTCCCCCCTCAATCCGGAATCACATGCTCATCAAATGTATTAAAACAAAATTTTTTGTAAATGACGAGAAACTCTCTCAAGCCCTCTTCCGTCCAAGGCACAAATGGAAAAAGATTTTGGAAAACGTTCCAACAGGGAGTTTTGTTCTTCCTTATTTGTCATATCCCACTTATTTAAAATCAACATTCTTGGAATTTCATTTAAATCAAGCTCTCCCAAAATAATTTCCACAGCTTCCAATTGTTGTTCCATTTCAGGGTGCGAAGCATCAACCACATGAATCAATATATCTGCCTCACTTAACTCTTCCAAGGTTGCCCGAAAAGCTTCCAAAAGTTCTTTGGGTAATTCCCTAATAAAACCGACAGTATCTGCAAGTAAAATTTCCTTATCCTTGGGAAATTTTAAACGTCTTGTGGTTGGATCCAAGGTAGCAAAAAGTTTATTCTCTGCCAAAACATCGGACTTGGTTAATTGATTTAACAAGGTTGACTTGCCTGCATTGGTATAGCCTACCAAGGCGGCAACAGGAATTTCCCTTCTGTTTCTTTGGGAACGATTGGCAGCCCTTTGTTTTTTAAGGCTTTCCAAATCATTTTTAATTTTGGCTATCCTTTCCTTTATTCGGCGTCTATCTGTTTCAAGCTTGGTTTCACCGGGTCCCCTGCCGCCAATTCCCCCCATTAATCTGTCCATTGCCCTATTTTTACCGACAAGTCTTGGTTGGGTATATTTTAATTGAGCCATTTCAACTTGTAATTTGCCCGCATTGGTTTTGGCATGTTGGGCAAAAATATCTAAAATAAGTTGGGTTCTGTCCAAAACCTTTCTTTCGGTCAATTCCGTAAGGTTTTGTAATTGTGCCGGAAGCAGTTCACCGTCAAAAATAATTATATTGGCATGGGCTTGAAGGGCAATAACTTCAAGTTCGGCAAGCTTGGTTTGACTTAAAATTTGACGTGGGTTGACCTTGGTTACCCTTTGGATAAGACTGCCTGCAATTTCAAGACCTGCAGTTCGGGCAAGTTCAGCCAATTCAAGCAAGTTTAATTCCTGTATGCTTTTGGGGATTTTACTGACAGAAACCATGACGGCTCTTTTGCCTGCTTGCAAACTATCCTTTTCTTTTTGATCATATTTTAAATTTTGAGGGCGAAAATTGCGAGTAACTCGGGAAAATTCCTGCTCAAGAGCTTCAATTTCAGCCTCAAAATTATTTTGAACTTGATCAAAAGGGAGCAGTTCACTAATTCTATAGGGGCTTTTATCAAGATTTTTTGGCAGTTTTAATTGATTATTTACGATATTATTTTCATATAATTCTGAATTAATAATATTTTTAAAATCTTCCGAACTTAATCCACTTTCTTTGTTTTCTGAATTTTCTGAATTTAAATCAGAAATTGTTTCTTCATTTATTTTAGCTTGATGTTGTTTAAATTTTTTAGCCCTTGAAAATTCCAATTCTTCAATTTGGGGGATTTCATTCAAGTTTTGGGGCAAAAGGTGGGCAGATTGAAAATTAATCGGGCTTCCATGGGGATCAACAGTCAAAATTCCTATGCTGTCAAGCCTTAGAAACAAAAGATCCATTAAATCCTCATGGGAAAGAGGAGTATCTGTCAAATGGGTATGCAATAACCTAAGCCCTCTGAGTCTGCCCGAAGAAGAACGCTCTCTGGCAAGCTCGGGAATAAAAATTCCCGATGCTGTTCCTATAATGGTCAGTTCTACCTTGCCTTGCCTATTAATTAATAGCCCAATTTGCCTTGAAATAAGGCGTGACAAAGCACAAATTTCTCTGGCCTGTTCTAAACTATAACCATTTTCAGGGTCAAATTTTCTTTTTTCAAGCCTTGATAATGCTTTTATTTCAGCAGGTTTTAACCCTGCAATATTTCCCTCTAAAGAAGCTATACTGCAACTCCTTCCAGATAAAGTGCTATCATGGCATCATATTGTGTGGTTATTTGAAATGTTTTACTGGCCATATCTTTACGAAATGACAGACTGATTCCATTGTTTTCATTCATATCTTCCATGGCTTTTTCATAGTATTTGGGATCGGGAAGAATTAGCATGCTATGGAAATTCTTGGCAGTTGCACGCATTAAACAAGGTCCACCAATATCAATTTCCTCCACCATATTGCGAACAGGTAATTTTTTTTGAAGAGCAGAGGCAAAATCATATAGGTTTACACAAACCAAATCAAAGGAGCTGATATTATGTTTTTGCAAAGTTTCCATGTGTTCGGAATTATCCTTATCTGCCAAAATACCCCCATGGATATGCGGATGTAAGGTTTTGACTCTTCCATTTAAAATTTCGGGAAAACCTGTGACTGTTTCAACAGCTGTGACAGGTAGATTGGCAGCCTGCAAAAATTTCATAGTTCCGCCTGTGGAAACCAGTTCAACATTATGCTTATGCAAAAAAGTTGCAAACTCCTCCAAACCGTCCTTATGGGTAACACTTAACAAAGCTCTTTTAATAGGTAAAATATCCATAAAATTTCCTTTTTTAGACTAAAGTGTTTTAATGTTTTATTGTCATTTTAACCAAAATATAAATGTAAATAATTTTGAATGGCATAAAGAAAGAGAGCCGCAAAAATACCTGCCACGGCATCGTCCAACATTATTCCAAGCCCACCCTTAAACTTCCTTTCCACAAGCCCCACAGGTCCCACTTTGCTTATATCAAAAAGCCTAAACAACATAAAACCTGCAATCAAAATATAAATGTCAATATTTGTTAATTTATCGAAATCATAAAAAGAAATGGGCATTAATGGGAAATAACTGATCCATTGCCCCAAAACTTCATCAATAATCACAGCGGAGGGATCTTCTCCGCCAAGCTCTTCGCAAGCCTTTTCACTTGCCCAAATTCCCACAAAAAATAAAAGGGTTAAAATCAAAACTCTGGTCAACATACCAAAAGGGAGAAAAAGAAGAGGTGCAAGCAGAAGAGCGGCAAAGGAACCCATTGTTCCGGGAGCATAGCCAAACCTGCCGATAATTCCAAGGGTTGCCAAATTGGTTGCAAATGTATATTTCATTTTATATCCTTAAGAGACCTCTGCACAATTATTAATTTTTAATAAAAATCTGTTTTTAGAATGAAATTTTTTATTTATAGATAAATTTTTGTGCAGAGGTAAAAGGCACTCCAAAAAAAATTTTTAGGGCAATCATTTAACGACAAAAGCACACGTCATTCCAATTCTTATATTAAAAAATATTTTTATTAAAATTGATTTGTGACAATTTCTTATTTTTGTCATTTTTTCAAATAAAATTTGAAAAAATCACTGGGGTTTGCAAAGGGAGTCACTCCCTTTGCTGGGGAGGGGCAACGCATCTAATTTTTCTTGAGGGGGAAAACCACGTTTTTTTTGAAAA
>CAYJGE010000205.1:0-3458 GCA_964369835.1 uncultured Mailhella sp. | reverse complement strand
CAACTGTGATAATAATGCAGAAAAAATTATTGAAAATATAATAAAATAATTTTAAGGAAGCACTGATTAATTTTCTTGGGGGAAAACTTTTTTGAAAAAAATCTTTTCCCCCAAACCCCCTTTCCAAAAACTTTTAATTTTAACAATAGGTTACATTTTAGTTTTTTTAGAAAAAGGCTAAAAACTTCATCTTAAATCAGTTTGAAAATTTTTTGTGCTTTAATCAGCGTTTCCTTAAACATAATAATAACTTTTGAGTAATTAGAATATTGTTTAAAGGTATTTTTAAAAAAAGATTAGTAAAACAATATATTATAAAAATTTGTTTTTTAAGGAAAGGGGGAAGCCGTTACGTTTGAGGGGGAAAAACTCGCCAAGCCGTAAGGCGTTTTTGGTTGGTTCAAAAAAACGTGGTTTTCCCCCTCAAAAAACACAAAAACGGATTGACGTGTATCTGTTAATTAGTATTTATAACAAATTTTAAAACTTATAACAATCATTTATAATATTATGGACATAATTTCATTATCTTTTTTATTTTTTACCATAGCCCTTGGCTTATTAAAAAAAATAAATATTGGTTTAATTGGAATGGGTTTGTCTCTTGTTTTAGCAAAAATGGGAAACATTAGTGAAAGTGAAGTTCTTTTAGGTTTTCCCACATCTACATTTATAAATATTTTTGGTGTAACATTTTGGTTTTCCATAGTCAGTCAAACGGGGGTTATAGAGCTTGTTGGTAAAAAACTGGTTTTAATCACCGGCAGTAAGCAGTGGATAATCCCTTTTTTACTTATGACTTTAGGCTTTTGTATAGCCTATGTCGGACCGGGTGGTATTCCTGCACTTCTTTTGTGCGTCATGTGTATTTCCCTTGCTCTTGAAGTTAATGCTAAGCCACTACTTTATATTATCCCTACTTTTTTAGGAGTTTGTGCAGGAAGGTTTTCTGTTTTTTCGCCAGAAGGTCTTTGGCTTGAAACTCTTGGAAAAAACCAAGGTTATACAGAATTAATAAGCTATTTTACATTATGTAATATTATTGCTTCATTACTTGGAACAATAATCTGTTTTTTATACTATAGGGGTTGGCAAAAAAATCCACATCAAGAAAAAATATCTAATGAAAAATTTAATAAAAATCAAATAATGTCAATCTTAAGCGTAATTGTTCTGATTATTTTAATAATAGGTTTTAGATTAAATAGTGCTCTTTCTTGTATGTTTATTGGCACAATACTTATGACTTTGGGAGTTGCCAAGGAAAAAGATGTAATTTATAATATGCCATTTGGTACCATGATTTTAGTTTGTGGTATGGGAATGTTTGTATTAATTGTTAAACAACTGGGTGGGATTGAGCTTTTATCTGCAATGCTAAATAGTTTTATTCTCCCTGACACTGCATCAACTATTATGGGTTTTATTTCCGCTGTAATGGGAGCATTTAGTTCCAGCTTTGGAGTTGTATATCCAACTCTTATGCCAACTGTTCCTGAAATTGTAAGCAATTTTGGAAATGATTATAATGGTGTTTCAATTTTATATTCAATTTCTTATGGAGCCTCAATTACAGGTATTAGTCCATTTTCAACAGCCGGGTCCCTATGTTTGGCTTCTATTATTTTAAACAAAAGAATAGATTCTAAGCAAAAAAATAACTATTATAAAGCCTTTTTAGGGTGGACAGTATTTTTTATACTTTTTACCCCATTACTTTCCTTTATAAATTTGTTCGATTTCATATCTATACTTTTTTATAATTAATTGAATTAGCACATATTAACAAAGAGTTGTTCTGTTTTCAGTATCGACTAATCAGGAAATTTTATGCAAAAAACCAATGCAATGCAAGAACTTGATGGTTATAATATAGATTATAATGCAATATTATGTGAAGATGAGACATTAACAAATGGGGTGGATATTGCAAATGCCATTCAAAAAAGTCATGAACAAGTATTTAAAACCTTGGTAACCATAGGAAATTCAGGGCAAAACTATGTGTTTATTCTACCTGTAATGAATCATTTAAATTTAGAAAAAGCAGCGCAGGCTACTAAAGAAATAAGCATAAAACTAATAAAACAAAAGGAGTTATTTCCATTGACAGGCTATGTTCATGGAGGGTGTTCGCCTTTGGCAATGAAAAATGGATTTTTAACCATTATACATAAATCGGCAAAAAACCTGCAAACCATTATAATTAATGCCGGAAAGATTGGACATTTTATTGAAATAAATCCAAATGAGTTATTGACAATAAATAATTTTATTATGGATGATATTGTGTAAAATTTTGTTTTTATTGTTTATTTTAAAAATTTTTATTGTTTACCATTTAAATCAACTTTTCATAACATACAGGAGTAATTGATGGATTTTAAAAATTTTTTATATCTTTCACAAAATGATGTTGCAAGTCTTAATATTGAAATAAAAACAATTATTGAACAAATAAAGCTTGGGTTTATTGAAATGGGAAAAGGAAAAATTGAAATGCCCCCAAAACCGGGAATTTATCCTGAACCTAAAGAAGAAAATAATTGTATCCATGCCATGCCTTGTTATATACCTGCATTAAGTTCTGCCGGCATAAAATGGGTTAGTAGTTTTCCTAAAAATCGTGAAAAGAATTTACCATATGTCAGTGGTATGCTAATTTTAAATGACGTAAAAACCGGTATGATCAAAGCTGTTATGGATTGTGTATGGCTGACAACATATAGAACTGCTGCAGCTTCAGTGCTTTCTGCAAGATATTTAGCAAAACAAAACTCTAATCGTATTGGGGTATTTGGTTGTGGAGTTCAAGGACATGCTAATTTAAAAGCTTTTGCATGTGAATATAATTTATCTGAAGTTCATTGTTATGATCCTTTGGTTTCACAAGCTGAAAAATTGGCAAATTATGCCACTGAGCTTGGATTAAAAGCTTTTATTGAGGAAAATCCCAAAAGTGTGGTTACCAATATGGACATTATTGTAACAGCAGGTCCGATGACCATACCTCCACATGCAACCATACAAGAAGGTTGGTTGTCTGAGGGTGCATTTGTTAGTATGGTAGATTATGATTCTGCATGGTCAAAGAAAGCACTTGCCGAAGCTGATTTATTTACTACAGATAGCCTTGAACAATATCTTTATAATAAAAATAGTAAAGGTTATTTTAAAGACTGTCCTACAGTTTATGCCGAACTTGGTGAACTTGTGACTGAAAAAAAAATAGGTCGTACAAATCAAAAGCAAAAAACTTTTGCTTGTAATTTAGGAGTGGCGTCTGAAGATATATCTATGGCACCTTTGATTTATGAACTTGCAATTAAAAATAATGTAGGAACAATACTTCCATTATAAAAAGTGTGGTGCACTCCATTCCGGTTTTAAAAAACCATAGTTGTGGCATGATTTTTGATTTTAGACATTAAATAAAATATTAATAAATCAAAATAGTT
>CAYJGE010000204.1:0-3529 GCA_964369835.1 uncultured Mailhella sp. | reverse complement strand
GTCACTCCCTTTGCTGGGGGTTTGGGGGCAAAGCCCCCAAATTGGAATAACGTGTATATTATTATCAATTAAACAAAATGTACTGAAAATTGGTTTTCCTCTCCCTAAAAACAATCAAATTACTGCCAAAATTCTATACATAATTTTATGCCAATTTTGTTTGCAAAAATTTGCGACAGCTAAAAATTCCATATAGACATACAAATATAAACCCTCAATAAATAAACCTAGTTAATACTTAAAATATAACCCTATTTATATTAATCGGTTAAAACCATAATTTATATATTGCATAATGATTTTATATCAGATATATTTTTCTTTATAAATAACAAGCCTTTTTCAACTTAAATATAATATATTTTTTATTTTTGTATGAAAATTGCATATAAAATTACAAATGGATACTACATAGATCTAATTTAAATTAATTTAACATTTGGAGAAATTTATGAAAAAATCAACTTGTTTTGCTTTGGCTTTTTTAGGTTCCACTTTTTTTATTTCAGGTCAATCCTTTGCCGATGACATTATAATGGCAAATAATAGTGAAAATACAATTAAACAAATTGATTGTTATAATGGTGATAGCAATGAGTCAAACTCCTTGGTTCTGGAAAATTTAAAGCCACATTCATCAATGACAATTTCCCCTGAAAAAACACCTGAATTTATGTGTCAAAGATTGGTTTATACCTTAGATAATGGTGAAGTTTTACAATTTTATGTTGAACATGAAGTGGGTAGTTTAGAGCGTATTGATTTTGATATAAATGAAATGAATATTTACAGCGAAGAAAAAATTCTTCCTTTGATAACATGTATTAATGAAGATTATATAGAACAAAATCCTGCCGGACTCCCATTTTTTATTATCATTCAATTTTTAGCCGGTGGACATTCGACAGAAAAATGGCAAACATGGACAACTCCCGGAAAAGAATTTGATACGTATAAAGAATATTTTATGGATCTTGGTAATCAAAGTTGGAGCTTAACCGAAAATGGTATAGAAATGAAAGGCAATATTCCTGTCGCAATGACCATGGACACACCCATAGCAATCCCTTTAATCTCTCCATTATTTGCAGAATTTGAACAGTCCGAATTTATCATGCAACATGCTATGATGAATGGGGAAAAAGTTGATATGATTGATGGGGAAAAAATTAACATGTATCAAGCTCTTGATTTATTACTAGAATCACAAAACCCTGATAACAAAATGATATTAACAGATAACAAGCTTAATATGACTTTATCAATTGCCAATGATTTAATGATAATGCATTTAGAAAAAATTTAAATAATTACAATTATATTAAAAAAAATAAATTAAAACTCAAAAAATATTTTTTAATTCATGAAACCTTTGCACAATTCATTGTGTAAAGGTTTCTTTATTGTCACCTCAATCCGCTTGTGAAATTCACTTTCAAAAAAAATAATTATTTTAAATCTATTTTTTAAAAATATTTATAAAACAATATGTTAGATAAATTTGTTTTTTAAGGAAAGGGGGGAAGCGACACGCCATTCCGGTTTTAAAAAACTGTAATTATGGCATGATTTTTGATTTTAGATATTAAATAAAATATAAATAAATCAAAGTAGTTATATTTTTATTTGAAAAAATGTTTTTTCAGGAAGGGGGGAAGCAATTGCTTACGTTTGAAGGGGAAAACTCCCCTAGCCGCAAGGCTCATGGATTGGTTCAAAAAACGTGGTTTTTCCCCTCAAGAAAACAAACAACAAATTAATGATTTTCTTCTCAAATTATAGCCACTTAAGCAAATAAATTATTCTTTTTTTTAAATATTGCATTTTTTTTATTAAAAAGATATTATATTATATCTTTTCTATAAGAGGTGTTGAGTTTTGAAGATTTTATATAAGATTTTATTACCTGTGCTACTTGCAACAGCACTGGGATTATTTGTTTCCACAACCTATACATACCAAAAAAGTATGGATACACTAAAAGAAACAAACACATCAAAGCAAAAAATGGCCATAGCCAATGCCTTGGTAGAGTTAAAAGCAGGTTTGGATTTTAATATTTTAAATGCTATTTCTCTGGCACAAACCGGTATTTTGCAACCATACCTCTCAGACAATCTAAAACTACGCGAACAATATGCAAAAGACGCCAATAGTCGTATTGTAAATATGACAAATACCTATTTTTATGTTATGATAGGCATAATAGACCGTTATGGCACTGTTTTGGATCACACAGAAAAAGAATTTATCGGAGAGAATTTTCAAGATAAGGCTTTTTTTAAAGAAGCCATGGAGGGAAAAGTTGCCATAGGCGCACCATATCAATATAAAAACATGGTAGTATATCCCGTTGCATCTCCGGTTTATGACCTTCTTACCGATAAAATTATCGGGGTAGTTTTTAACGTTTCAAAACTTACGGATACCATGAGCGACAGAATGCTTCTTGGTGATAATGGTTATTTATATGTTACCGATAAAAATGGAACTGTTTTTATCCACAAAAATACATCTCTTGTTTTAAAAAAGAATATTCATAATTTTGATTGGGGACGTGAAATTCTTAAAACCGGAAAAGGAAATATAACATATTTTGAAGATGGCAAAGAAAAACTGGTTTATTATGATACATTACCGGATGCCGGTTGGATAGCAGTTGCACTTATTGATATAGATGAACTTTCCACACCCGGAAATATTGTTCGTCAACATGTTATTATTATTTCAGTAATAATTCTTTTGGCACTTACGGGTATTATTTATTATTATGTAAAAAACATTGTAAATGCACTTTTAAAGGCTGTAACCTATGCCGAACAAGTGGCAAAAGGTACTTTAGATAAAGATCTTGACCTTGGAACTTCACAACAAGGTTTTTTCGCTAAAACAAAAATATATTTGCAAAATCATTTTAAAGCCCTGTGTGGAAAGATAAAAACAGAACGTCAGGTTGAAAAAGTTTATGACCTTAACCAATTTAATCGCAATGATGAGCTTGGTATTTTATATAATGCACTTCAAGAAATGGTTCATTCCATGCGTACCATGGTTAAAAAAGCTGATGATTCAAACCGTATGAAAAGCAGCTTTCTTGCCAATATGAGCCATGAAATAAGAACACCTCTCAACGCTGTCATAGGACTTACCCATTTATGCCTTGAAAACCATGATGATGAAGAAAAAAAACGTGATTATATCATGAAAATTCAGATGGCCGGTAAAAGTCTGCTTGGAATTATCAATAATGTGCTTGATACTTCAAAAATAGAAGCCAATATGTTTGAACTTGAAAATGTTCATTTTTCTCTATATGAAGTTTGCAATAATGTATTGACCGTTTATAATGATAGTGCCAAAAATAAAAATCTAAAATTAAATTTTACCTACGATAAAGAACTAAATAAAAATTTTATCGGTGATCCCGTTAGAATAGGGCAAATATTAAATAATCTTGTAAGCAATGCCATTAAATTTACCGAAAAGGGTGAAGTCAAAATTGATTGTAAAATTAACCCAAATAAAGATT
>CAYJGE010000203.1:0-3617 GCA_964369835.1 uncultured Mailhella sp. | reverse complement strand
CGTTTAAAACAAAAAATTTCTTGACTTCAAGGGCGGGTCTATATAAGGGGGAAGCGATTGCTTACGTTTGAGGGGGAAAAACTCGCCCAGCCGTCAGGCGTCGTGGAATGTTTCAAAAAAACGTGGTTTTCTCCCTCAATCCTGAATCACGTGTAGCTTCCCCCCTCCTGAAAAAACATTTATAATTTAGTCTATATAATAAGATTAACATACATAGTAAATCAGACTAATGCGTCAACACCACATACCTGAAATTTTATTTTGACAGCTTGGACAAGTTCCATTTACAAAATTTTTATTTATTTCGGTATAATATCCCTTTCTTTGAATTAAAACTTCTTGGCAATTTGGGCAAGCTGTTTTATTCATTTTTTGAACATTATTGACATAAACATATTTTAAACCTATTTCCCTACCAATTTCAGCGGCTTCCAATAGAATTTTAGGTTCAGTTTGTGGAATATTCATCATTTTACGGCATGGACGAAAGGCACTTAAATGCCATGGTGTTTCAGTTCCAACCTCATGGACAATGAATTTTGCCAAATCTTTTAGCTCAGATAAATCATCATTAACAGTGGGAACCACAAGAGTAGTTATTTCAAGCCAAGTACTTTTGGAAATGGTTTTTATATTATTTAAAATAGGTTTAATTTTGGCATTGCAAAATTTCTGATAGGAACTATCTTTAAAACATTTTAAATCAATATTAGCCGCATTTAAATAAGGTAACAAAGCCCTTAAACTTTCGGGGCTTTGATATGCATTACTGACAATTATATTATTTATTTCATTATCTTTTGCAAGCTTAGCACATTTTTCCATTAATTCAAAAAATACTGTTGGCTCATTATAAGTATAAGCTATGCTTTTACAATCATGTTTTTTACAAGTTTCTATAATAAGTTTGGGATCAATTTTTTGACCTTTTAATGCATCTCTTTCATTCAAAGGGTGAGCAATACCGGTATTTTGGCACCAAGCACAATCCAAATTACAGCCCATGCTGCCCATGGAAAAAATAGCACTTCCCGGTAAGAAATGATATAAAGGCTTTTTTTCGATGGGATCCATATTGTAAGATACAATTTTATCGCCAACCAAGCTAAATAATTGACCATCTATATTTTTACGAACACTGCATTTACCTGTTTCATCATTTGACAATTTACAAAAATGTGAACACAAACAACACTGTATGCCACTTTCAACTTCTTTCCAAAATTTAGCTACTTGCATTATTAACTCCTCAAAAATAAATCAGTGCTTCCTTAACAAATTCTTGGCAGTGGTGCACCTTCCAACATACTGAGCAGTCTTTTACCTCCCATTTTGGTTTGCAATACCACTTGGGCTTTTTTTCCCTCTTCAAGAGAGTTTATTTCACCAATTTGGACTGCATTCCTGGTTTTAGGATCTGCATGCATGATTTTTAAAGCTTGTTCCATTTTTTCCCTTGGTAAAATGCAAAGAAATTTTCCCTCATTTGCTAAATATAAAGGGTCTAATCCCAAAAGAGCTGAACCAGCTTTAACATTTTCATTAATAGGCAATTTTTCTTCATAAATTGTACATCGCACTTGAGATTGTTCGGCTATTTCATTCAAGGTTGTGGCAACACCGCCCCTTGTTGGATCCCTTAAAACATGAATATCCTTAACTTCTGTGACTAGTTTTTCAATAACATGATTTAAGCAGGCGCTATCACTTTTTATATCACTTGAAAAAGTAAAATTTTCTCTGGCCGCCATAATGGTTAATCCATGGTCTCCCATGTTTCCACTTAACAAAATAACATCATTATTTACAGCATTATGCCCTGATGGCATGGCATTTGGTGCAATGATTTCCCCAATTCCTGTGGTATTAATAAAGATTTTATCACAAGCTCCCTTTGGAACAACCTTTGTATCACCTGTAATTATTTTTACTTGGGCCTCATTTGCTGCTTCTGCCATGGATTTGACAATTTCCTCAAGCTCTAAAAGATTTAAACCCTCTTCAAGAATAAAGGCTGTGCTAAGATATTTTGGTTTTGCACCAAGCATAGCAACATCATTAACTGTACCATGTACAGCCAAAGAACCAATATTGCCGCCGGGAAAAAATATTGGGCTGATTGTATAACTATCTGTACTTACAGCTAATTTACCACTTGTTTGAATAAAAGCCGCATCGTCCATTTTTTCCAAAATATCATTTTTAAAATATTTGAAAAAAAGATCATTGATTAATCGGGCAGAAGCTCTGCCTCCACTACCTGCATCTAAAAGTAATTCCATTCTAAACCCCATTATTGTTTGCCATGTCAATTTGTTTTTATATTTTTTGAGAGTGAAAACCACAATGTTTTTTTAATCTAAACCATCGTAATTATACCAAGCGGCACAGCTTCCCTCAGTTGAAACCATACATGGGCCTGTTGGGTTCTGAGGAGTACAAATTTTTCCAAAGAGAGGACAGTCTTTGGGAGTAATTTCTCCCGAGAGTACAGAACCACATTTACAGCCTGGCAAAGGTGTGGTTTGTTTTACTTGCACTTGAAGTTTTTTTAAAGCATCAAATTCTGAAAAATTCTCATTAATAATTAAACCACTTTGGGCAATTTTGCCAAGCCCACGCCAACTGGTGTCTGAAACCGTAAAGATTTGGTTGACAATGGACATGGCTGTCGGATTACCTTGATAAGCAACAGCCCTTTGATAGGCATTGGTTAATTGACTTTGTCCACTTATTTTTTGTTCTACAATTTCATAAAGAGCATGAATAATATCAGCAGGCTCAAAACCTGCAATTATGGCAGGATAATTATATTGTTTTGCTATAAATTCAAATGGTTGCATTCCTAAAACCAATGCAACATGCCCCGGAAGTAAAAAAGCATCAATTTTATTAGGCTGTGAATTATCCTTATTTTCTGTGTCTGTATTTTTCACTGAAATTAGAGCTTCCAAGGCAGGAGGTACCAATTTATGGCATGAATATACAGAAAAATTTTTTATTTTTTGTTTTTTGGCAGATAAAATACTGGCTGCGACGGTCGGAACTGTTGTTTCAAATCCTACCCCAAGAAATACAACTTCAAATTCCGGATTTTCTTTGGCTATGTTTAGAGCATCTAAAGGAGAATAAACAATTTGAACGTCAGCACCTTGTGCCTTGGCATGTTTTAAACTTTTTCCATCAGGTGAGGGAACACGCATTAAATCCCCAAAACTGGTTATTATGACTTTTTCCCTTTCTGCTAAAGTTAGAAATGTGGCAACTTCACTATCATGAGTAACACAAACAGGACAGCCCGGACCTGAAACATGTATTATGTTTTTAGGTAAAAGCGAACGCAAACCACTTTGAAATATGGACACTGTATGGGTGCCACACACTTCCATGAATTTAATCTCTTGACCATATTCTGCTAATTTTTGTTCAAGCTTTAAAAGCAAGGCTTTGCACATATCAGCATCATGAAATGCTTCCGAAAAATCCATTTATTACTCCTTAGATTTATAATAAATTGCTGTTAGACTAATTTTTAACAAATAACAAATTATTTTCACCTGTTATAAGTATTGAAACGAATTTATTTCAAATATGTTTTTTCAGGAGGGGGAGAGTTT
>CAYJGE010000202.1:0-3674 GCA_964369835.1 uncultured Mailhella sp. | reverse complement strand
ACTCATTTTTTTCAAAAAAATGGGGTTTCCCCCCTCAATCCGGAATCACGTGGGTTTCCCCTCTCAATAAGTTTTCAAATGCTTATCTAAAACTGACAATGGTCATCCCATCTCCGCCTTGATCTTCATTGGCAAGTTCATAATTGGCAATGGCATTATGATTTTTCAAATATTGATGCACAGCCTTTCTAAGGGCTCCTGTTCCTCTGCCATGTATAATTTCAACTTGTTCACAACTTCCAAGAATTGATTTATCTATGAATTTTTCAAGTTCTGCCATGGCCAAATCAGCCCTTAAACCTCGTAAATCAAGATTATAAGAAACACCTGAATTTTTATAACTGACAAGTTCAGATTTTTTTTGCACCACATTATTTTGGTTTGACAAATTTAAATCATTAAAACTTGCCCACAAGCTAACCCCACCCAAATTAATTTTGACTTTCAAATTCTTTTCATCAATTTCTTGAATTAATGCTTTCTTGTTCCATGGAGCATAAATTACTTCCATGCCTATCTTTAATTCTTTAGTTTCTAAAGCCTTATTTACCTTTTCTTCAGGATTTGAAATTTCAGCCCTAATTTGAGCCATCTCTTTTCTGGCTTGTTTGGCTGACATTTTTTCACTTTTCCAAGCTTGCATCAATTCTTGAGATTTTTCCCTAAGCTCCTTTTCAAGCTTTTGTTTTTCTTGTTCAAATCTTTCTTGTAATTGCTTTCTTTTTTGCTTTGATTTTTCTATTTCAGCTTGCAAAACAGTTAACTGTTTTTCCCTTTCAACAGCCAATTTATTTAATCTGTCTATGATTATTTCAGTATTTTCATTGTCAATTAATAGATATTGAGCGGCTTTTTTTAATATTGAATCAGCAAGTCCATGCTCTTTGGCCACATCCAAAGCCAGACTTGTTCCAATTTGGTCATAAGCCAATTTATAAAGAGGTTTTTTACTGTTTTCATCAAATAGTACAGAAGCAGCCCTAACCTTATCCATGGTTAATGCATAGGTTTTTAGCGCCGGAAAGTGAGTGGCGCTGACCGCATAGGCATTTTTTTCCAAAATACCGTCAAGAACAGCTTGGGCCAAGGCAGCACCTTGAGATGGGTCAGTACCTGCTCCAAACTCATCAAGCAAAAGCAAATGATTATGATCAAGCTCATTCCAAATTTTTGCCAAATGTCCGATTTGCCCCGTAAATGTTGAAACATGATCATCAAGACTTTGCTCATCACCAATAAAAGCATGTACTTGGAACCATGGAATTAAACAAGAACCATGCCCCACAGGAACAGGCAAAGCACATAATGACATCAGTGTAATCAAGCCCAAAGTTTTTAATGCAACAGTTTTTCCGCCGGCATTACCACCACTGATAACCAAAACCCTATCGCTTTCCCTAAAAACCAAGTCAATAGACTGAACATTGATTGGACGAGATGATTTATTATTATCCAAAAGTAATAATGGGTGCCTTGCATTAATTAATGACAAATTATTTTCCATGGGAAGACAAAATCCCATGGTCATATCACTTTTAGTATTTTTATAATAGGCATTTGCCAAAGAAAGTTTAGCCTCATTCAAGTCAAGTTCCAATAATAAATGCCAAGTGTTTTTGATGGCATCATACTCTTGAATTAAAAGTTCCAGCAAAAATTTTGCAATTTTACGCTCTTCTTCCCTTTCTTCTTGTTTTAATTCTTGCAAATTATTATTTATATCCACCAAAAACATGGGTTCAAAATAAAGAGTTTCACCTGTTTTTGAATAATCGTGAATTATACCTTGCAATCTACCTTTAAAATTAGATTTTAAAGGTAGTACATATCTATCATTGGCTATGCTCATGTATTCACCTTGCAAATAATGAGCAATATTATACTGTTCTGTATAATCCTTTACTTTTCTCAGGCAATTTTGATGCAAATTCCTAAGTTCAGATCGAATTAAACTAAGAGCCGGCGAACTGTCATCTTTAAAAGACATATCATCGGCGATACATCGAATTAATGCAGAGGTTGATTTTTCGGCAAAAGCAAATAAGGTTTTTTCAAAAAATTGTCCACATTGTTTTTCGTGATTTTTTATTGCAATTATCGCCTTTTGCGCCAATTTCAAAACTTCTCTGAAAGCCCAAAAATCCACCTGTTCCGGTTGGAATTTATTCACTGCCATCAATTCTAAAGGAATTGAAATATCAGGAAAATCAATCAAATTAAATTCAGAAACATTTTTAAAATCAAGATATGAATTATAAAGATTTTGCTGTTTATAAATTGTTTCACAATCAGAAAAAGGGCATAAATTCAGAGCCTCTTTTTTACCTGCCTCAGAAAGGCAAAAAGAAGCTAAATGTTCTAAAATTTTATCAAATTCAAGAGCTTTTAAAGTATATAAGTCCATAAAATTCTTTTGAGAGGGTTTTTCTCATGCACACAAACTTGTCTAAGTATCTAACTCTGTTTGTGTTTTAAAATTAATAAAAAAATTTCTAACTTTTTTGTAAATAAGCTTTTACAGCGTCGCTGACAGCCTTGCCATCAACTTGTCCTTTATATTCACTCATTATAGACTGGATAATCTTACCCATGGCTTTCATTCCCTCTTCTAAATGGGGCAAGCATGCCTTTTCTATAATTTCTGCAAGCTCTTGTTCTGAAAGTTGCTTTGGTAAATACTCACGAAGAACTTCAAGTTCACTTTGTTCTTTTTCGGCCAAATCTTGTCTATTTGCTTCTGTAAAAATTGTTATTGATTCTTGTCTTTGTTTAACTTGGCGAAGTAATATTGCCATGTATTCATCATCAGATAAGGCTTCAAGAGGTTTTTTAAGTTCAACTTGACGATTTTTTGCTGCTGTTTTAAGCATTCTCAAAGTATCCAGCTTTACCTTTTCCTTAGCCTTATATGCTTGTAAATAATCTTTTTCAATAGTTTCTGCTAAACTCATATATATTCCATATTCATAAATTAGATGAATTAAATTTAAAATTTTATTAAGCCCATACTTTAATATAAGCTCGATTTTTGATTTTGCAATCAAAGAAACCGGAAATCTTTTTGCTGATTTCCGGTTTCTTTTTTTTTAAACATAATTTCAAACAGATACATAATATATCTATTTTAAAAATTAAAATTAAATTGAATTAACTTTACGCATTTTTTTCATAAGACGTTTACGAGCAGCGGCTTTTTTCTTCTTACGCATTACGCTTGGTTTTTCATAATGTTGACGTTTTTTCATCTCTGAAAGAATACCGGCTTTTTCGACTTGTTTTTTGAAACGGCGTAAAGCAATGTCAAAATTATATTCGTCTTCACTAAGGAATACTCCGGGCATTAATATCACCCCCTCTACCAATAAATATTTGAGAAACATCGTGTAATTTATTTATAATCAATAAACCTTGATATACTCATTAATTAATGAATAATAATTATACATATTTTTTTTAAATTTTCAAGTTAAAAAAAAATTAAATTAATTTTTTTTTATGATTAAATCACGTCAATCCGCTTGTGAAATTTACTTTCAAAAAAAAATAATTATTTTTAAATCTATTTTTCTAAAATATTTATAAAACAATATGTTAGAAAAATTTGTTTTTTAAGGAAAGGGGGGAAGCAGTTACGTTTGAGGCACGCCATTCCGGTTTTAAAAAACCATAATTAT
>CAYJGE010000201.1:0-3737 GCA_964369835.1 uncultured Mailhella sp. | reverse complement strand
AACATTCGTAAAGCAGATAAACTGACTGAGTTAGGTTAAGGAGGATACTATTATGTCAAAAACATTTCTCATAGACACAACACGCTGTACAGCTTGTCGCGGTTGCCAATTGGCTTGTAAAGAATGGCATGATTTACCTGCCAATAAAACAAAACAAACAGGTACCCACCAAAACCCACCTGACTTAAACATAAACAACTATAAAATAGTTCGTTTCAGTGAACATTTAGGTGAAGATAACCGTGTAATTTGGAACTTTTTTCCTGACCAATGCAGACATTGCACCACTGCACCTTGTGCAGATACAGCAAGCAGTATAGTTGAAGGTTCCATGTTTAAGGATGAAAAAACAGGTGCCGTTCTTGTCAATAATGAACTTATGGCAACAATGGATCCAAGTGATGCCGAAAGCATTGAATTTTCTTGTCCTTATAATATACCTCGCTATAATGAAGCCAAAAAAACCATTGCAAAATGTGATATGTGTTATGATCGTATCTCTGCCGGAATGTTGCCTGCATGTGTTAAAGCATGCCCAACCGGAACCATGCAATTTGGAGAAAGAGACGAAATTCTTGCCTATGCCAAAAAACGTTTGGCTGTAGTGCAAAAAGAGTTTCCAAAGGCTTACCTTGCAGATGTTGATGATGTGGCAGTTATTTACCTCCTTGCTGAAGACGGTAAGTTCTACCATGAATATGCCTCTGTAAATAGCTAATTAATACCATATGTTAAAAATAGTATCTTCTGAAAAGTTAAAGTTGACTTTTTAAGATGAACTAAAAATAGAGCATGCTTAACAGGGGAAAAAGTAATTTTTCCCCTGTTTTTAAATGTAAATTGCCTTTTCCTATTATCTTGGAGTTACCATGATTAAAACCTATGAAAATGTTGCTCAAACCGCAGAAAGAATTATTAATTCTCGCCCTGTGCTTGAACCTGTCATCAAATCCTTTGAAAAAATTTTTGAGGCAAAAGAAGAATTGCCAACTAAATTATTGACTCTAATCAAAGAGTCAAATATTTCTCTACCTGAGTTTACAGAAAAACATGCAGAAAACGGACTTTCCTTATTATCTGGTAAATCCCTGAAAGGTTTTGAAATTGTTCTTGCAGAGTCAGCAAAAACCATGTTGCCTTTACTTGCCAAACAAGAATATTTAAGTCCCTATATTCCGGCTTTGGAGCAATATTTTCTGACATTGCCTGAAAAAAATGAATTAAAATCCAATAAAAAAGATAAACTATATCAAAGCTATGAATTAGCAGAAGCCTACCTTATCAAAGATCCTAAAATCATTGAAAATATTTCCGAAAAAATTTCTGTTCCTGCCGAAGCTTTGCTTTTTGCCTTTCATTTTATTCTGGCTCCTACCTTAAAAGCCTTGGTCATTAACAGTTATCCCGAAATTGCCACCCTGCATGAAATTGAAGTCGATCCCGAAGAAGAAAAAGAAGTTAAAGGTTATATTCCACCATGGGATCATAATTCAGCATGGAAAGAAGGATATTGCCCTATTTGTACATCTCTTCCATCTCTTTCTTATCTTGATAGAGCTTTATTTGATGAAAATAACCAATTTTTGGCAAGCGGAGGCGGAAAAAAATATTTACATTGCTCCCTCTGCGGAACCAATTGGCATTTTAAACGTGGCACTTGCCCTTCTTGCAAAAACGAAGGCCCTGATGCCATTGAAATTTTACGCGAAGCAAAAAGTGAAAATGCAGAACGCATTGACTGGTGTACCAAGTGCAAAAGTTATTGTCCAAACATTGACCTTAGAGTTGCAGGCAAAAGACCTGATTTTGATATGATGGCACTTGGTTTAATGCATCTTGACATCATAGCTGCAGAAAAAAAATTAATTCCCCTCACCCCCTCCTTTTGGAATACTTTTGAAAAATAACTCATTGAAAGGATATATTTGAAGGACAAATCATGAATATAGGTGCATATACATTTCAAGAATTTAAGCAATTGGCAGAAAACTTTCATGGCTATGCCGCCCCCGGTCTTTTAATTGGCGGCTATATGGTTGAAAAGGCAAAATCACTTCTTCCCGAAAATACTCTTTTTGAGGCTGTTGTGGAATCAGCAAAATGTTTGCCTGATGCTGTACAGCTATTAACCCTTTGTTCCATGGGTAATATGCGAATAAAGGTTGAAAATCTTGGAAGATATGCAGTTTCACTGGGAGATAAACACACAGGTGAGGGAATAAGAGTTAGCATTGACCCCGATAAACTCAAAAACTTCCCCGAAATATACTCTTGGTTTTTTAAGCTAAAACCCAAAAAAGAACAAGATGTTGCCCTTTTGGAAAAACAAATTGAAGAAGCTGCCGACTCTGTGTTCAAGGTCGAATATGTAACAGTCAATAAGAGATATCTTGGGCATAAGCATATGGACACCATAGGTATTTGTCCCATTTGTAATGAAGCCTATCCCGAAAACGATGGACCCATTTGCCGTGGTTGCCAAGGTGAAGCCCCATATATTACAGTTAAAAGCGAGCCCCATCAAGCTACTCCGCAAAATCTTGAAATTTCCCCAAAATCAGCCAAGGAATCCACCACAGTTCCCAGTGGAATTAAAATAGTTCCTGTTGAAGAAGCTGTTAACAAAATTGCTGCCCATGATATGACTCGCATTGAGCCGGGTATATTTAAAGGTCCTGAATTTCATGCAGGGCAACGCATTTCAGTCGGTGATGTATGCAGACTCCAACAAATGGGGCGTTTTCACGTTGCAATTCAAGAAGAGGCCATTGATGACGAAAATTTAATTCATGAAAACAAAGTGGCTGAAATTTTTGCAAAACGCATGGCAGGAAATAATGTCAGTTTTGACCTACCCCCAAAAGAAGGAAAAATTGATTTTACAGCCAACTGCACCGGAATTTTAGAGCTTGACTATAAACGTCTTGAACAATTTAATATGGTTCCCGAAATAATGCTGGCAACCCGTCAACATGGGCTCTTGGTCAAAGAAGGCAGTCGTTTTGCAGGCACCAGAGCCATTCCCCTCTTTTTGTCAAAGAGATATTTCCAAAAAGCTCTTGAAATCCTATCCGACAAACCACTTTTCAATATCTTGCCACTCAGAGAAGCAAAAGTTGGAATTTTAGTCACAGGCACAGAAGTTTTTAAAGGAATTATTGAAGACAAATTCATTCCTGTAATCACAAGCAAAGTAACAAATTATAATTGTACAGTGGTTGCTTCTGAAATTGCCCCCGATGACAAAGAAACCATGAAAAAGTCCATTGAAAAAATAAGAGAAAAAGGAGCAGATCTTCTGATAACCACAGGAGGTCTTTCCGTTGACCCCGATGATGTTACCCAATCAGTTCTGCTGGAAGCAGGTTTGACAGAAGTTCTTCACGGTGTTCCCGTCCTACCAGGAGCCATGAGCCTAATCGGACAAATTCCTGCCAAAGAAAATAAACCACACATGCAAGTCATTGGTGTTCCTGCCTGTGCCCTCTACGCCAAAACCACATTTTTTGACCTAATCCTACCAAGAATGTTGGCAAACAGCAACATAACCAGAGCCGACCTTGCCCGCATGGGAGAAGGTGGATACTGCATGGCCTGCCAAACTTGCACTTGGCCAAAATGCTTTTTTGGGAAGTAATATTTAGTAATATTTAGTAATATTTATTGGGGGAGGGAAAAACCACTTTTTTGAACTAATCCATGACGCTTAGTCTCACTTTGTTCGACATAAGCTGGGT
>CAYJGE010000200.1:0-3843 GCA_964369835.1 uncultured Mailhella sp. | reverse complement strand
ATGTGAATGGTTGTATTGAAGATATTAAATCATTCTTTTGTTAATACTCTCAAAAAATAATTATGCAGAGGTCTCTTAATATTGGCGAGAAAACACAACAAAAAACCTCTGCATGATGATTTATGCAGAGGTCTTTTGTTGTCTTCGACAATTTTTAAAAAATTATGAATTATTTTCTATGAATTTATTAAGCATATTTTCTTCATCTTTACTGAGTAGGCTTGGTGCAGATGATTGCAAACGCTCTTGCAGTATGTTTTGTGCTTTTTTCACTACTGTTTGTTGGCCTTGATTTTGCCATGCATCATAATCATTTCTCTCACTCAAAACAGGCTTCCAAAGATCTTGGCAGGCAAATAAAGTTTTTTCGTCCATTAAAAATGAGGTTAATTCATCAACACGGAAAAGATCATCCATATTAAAATCTTCTTCGCGCACAGATAAAGGTTTGGCAATATGTAGGCAGCGGCTAAAAATTTCTTCATCAATTATGTATTTTTCAAAAGAAATTCCAAGCATGGCATCTACAACTCCAAAACATTCGTTAATAAGATTACAACCGCCCAGAATCATGGGAAGCTTGTTTTGCATGGCTTCATACCCGGCTTGAACGTCCAGACATTTGGCATCTGTTGTGGTTGTAATACAGCGAGTTGGTATATTATACATGGTTTGTACAACTTCCAAGGCTGCCTTATTAATGCGTATGGTATCAGGGTCAGAAACTAAACTCACACCATTATACATATTTGAAATAGTTGCAAATGCACCATAAATAACGGGAAGCTCGGGAGTAATGGCTTGTGCCAAGGCAATGCCTGCCAAATTTTCCACATTGGTTTGTACCAAGGTTTGCATAAAATTCAAAGGGCTTGTCAATCCAAGCATGGGGCCGCTCATAAACATAAGTGCTTGCTTATTCTTAGCATAAAAGATGAGAGATTCAAGGGATTCTTCGGAATATTGAAGCGGAGAAAGAGAGCAAACGGAAGCACAAATAAAGGTATTATTATAAAAATCTTTTTCACCTAATATAAGTTTAAACATATCAAAGACTTGCTCTGCTTTTTGGGCAGGCATGGGATATGACATCATGGGTTTATCCGTATGCCTTAATAATTCTCGAGCTATGAGCATATCTTTAATATTTTCAGGAACATCAGACGGATCAATGGATACTTGCCCGACAATCTTGGAATATATTCCCGACTGCCCCAATTTATAAAAATCTGCCAAATCTTTTAATGTTCCATTTCTTCTTGCACCATCGGCAGTATGAATTGCGACGGGGCCATGGTTTTGACAAGCATAACATTCATCTTGTTTTTCTCCTACCAAAATTGATTGATTTCGTCCTTTCCATTCAAATGTTTTTGGACAATGGGAAAGTAGCTTTTCCATTAGAGCATGGGGGATTTTTGTAAATTGTTCCTCTTGCCTTGCTCCTTGTGCGCAAAGAATGTCTCTGGCTTCTTGGCTATGGAAAATATAACCTTTATTGGCCAAAATATCCAATGAAAGTTCATGCACACGTTCTATTTGACTTTGGGACAGTATTTGATTTGTATTTTTTAACATTTTTCTTCCCTCTTCAAGTATTTTTGTGGAATATAAAATGGCTGAACCTCAAAATTATTTTCCTTGCCTTGTGTGACCAGATGTTGAACAGCCTTAACCGTTTCTTTACTGACTGTATTTGCATTTATTTCTCTAAAATCCAAGGAAATTTGAACAGAGCGTATGTCCAACCCTTTACAAATCTTTACAAAACAATCAATATCTCGTAATGAATTTGTCTGTTCAAAAACAATATACTTTAACACCAAACTTTTGGGATTAATTGCACTTTTTCTGTATTTTTGGAGAGTATTCAAAACCTTTGTCCAAGACGGAACGCCTTTGACTTTTTCAAATGTTTCTTGGGTTCCTGCATCAAGGCTGATATTTACACTGCATTTGGCTTCATTTAACATGGCCAAAATAATTGGCGACATTTGCATGGCATTGGTGTGAATATTTTGAAAAAAACCTTTTTCATAAATCCAAGTGGCTGTTTGGGTAAAATCCTTTAAAATTGTGGACTCTCCTCCTCCCCAACTAAAAAAGCATTTATCACTCAGAAAATCATAATTATATAGATCTTGGAGTCCTGCCAATGGTGAATAGGGGATAATTTTTTCTTTTTTCCCCCAAAGATTACAATATACGCAACGGCAATTACAATAATAGCGATGTTGATTGAACGAAACAGTCTTAAATTTAACATTACAGGCAATGTCTTCCAACTTATGCTTAGAATTTGAAAAATCGACATCTTCCAAATTTTCACAGCCCTTACAAAGTGGGCTGTCGGTTTGAATTTCACTTAATGTATTTGCAATATAGGTAACCAAGGCTGTTTGATCAATATTACCACCTTGATAGGGCAAAAAAGGAACTTTGATACCAAATACATTACAGCATGATTGAATGGCCTGTGGTTCAAAATTAATATCCTGTAAAATATACTTGCAACATTTCATAATTATTCCATATTGTTAATGTATAAAAACCTTTGCATAGCTCATTGTACAGAGGTTTTGTATAAGGAAAAATTTATAATTTAAGTTAACCTTAGAAATAAAAATAGGCTAAGTTTTATCTTAGCCTCACGTCAATCCATTTTTATGCTTTTTGAGGGGGAAAACCACGTTTTTTTGAAAAAAACGAGTTTTTCCCCCTCAAACGTAAGCAATTGCTTCCCCCTTTCCTTAAAAAACAAATTTTCTAACATATTGTTTTATAAATGTTTTTAAAAAATATATTTAAAAATAATTAATTTTTTTGAAAGTAAATTTCACAAGCGGATTGACGTGATCTTAGCCTTAAGAACATCTAAATTATATTATTTAAACTTCCGATTTCTTAACCTCTTCCCAAAGTTCGTCTTTTTCATCAAGGGATAGATTTGCAAAATCAAGCCCTCGCTGATTTGCCAAATTCTCCATGGCTTCAAAACGTTTTACAAAGCGGTTATTTGTCAGATCAAGAGCATAGGAAGCTTTGACTCCGCTTCTTCTGCCAAGTTCGGTTAAAGTAAATAAAATATCTCCGAGTTCATGGGTAATTGCATCAACATCTTTAGATTCTTTTGCGTCTAAAAACTCAAGCCATTCAGCTTCCACTTGGCGCTCCACATCTTCATCTTCCGTCCAAGTAAATCCTGTATTTCCTGCCTTTGCATGAATACGATAGGCTCTTGTGAGGGCAGGTAAATTATTGGGAATGGAGGCAAGCGCACCTTGTTTTTCCTTCTTTTCGGCTTTTTTTATGGATTCCCAAGTTTTATGCAATTCTTCCATGCTTTTATCATTATTGTTTTCTTCAAAAACATGGGGATGTCTGCGGCGCATTTTGGCACATGAAGTTTTTAGAGCATCGGCAAAATCAAAAGAGTTTTGCTGAGAATATTTTTTTGCCAAAAGCATGATTCCAAAAATCAAATCGCCCATTTCATCGCAAACATTATTTATTTCATTTTTACGAATGGCATCAACAAGTTCAAAACATTCTTCAATATGGTATTCGGAAAGGGAATGGGGGGTTTGAGCCCTATCCCAAGGACAGCCTTTTTCTTCGTCAAGCAAGGTGTTTACAATATAATCCATTTCAGAAATGGCAGTTAATAGTTTTTCATTTTTTTCTAAAGACATTATCTCTCCGAATTTAAAATCTTGATTTTATTATTTATTTAAGGAAGCACTGATTAATTCTGTAAACAGAATTAATCAGAAAGGCACACTGCCTTCATCAGGGGCAACGCATCTAATTTTTCTTGAGGGGGAAAACCACGTTTTTTTTGAA
>CAYJGE010000199.1:0-3847 GCA_964369835.1 uncultured Mailhella sp. | reverse complement strand
AAAACAAAAAATTTCTTGACTTCAAGGGCGGGTCTATATAAGGGGGAGTTTGAGGAGGAAAACAACATTATGTTGAAACTCGTTTTTTTCAAAAAAACGTGGTTTTCCCCTTCAAACCGGAATAACGTGCACCGTCCATTATTTTAGCTCAAAACAGTTAAATATTTTTCTGCCAATTGGTCAAAGCGATTATTGTCTGAGGTGGTAAAAATTTCAGTTAAATCATCAAAAGAAATAGCATTAACATCATAACCCAAAGTTAATTTACGAGAAAATAAACTTAAATCAGATTTTAAAATAGCTTTGGGCATGTCTTTATTTTTATTTTCCTTGATGATTTTCATGGCATTACTGTCTGATAATAGGCCCAAAGAAAATTTGATGGTAATGTTTCCCGGCTGATGTTTATCAATTGTTAAATATTTCCTAAGAACTTTAATGCTTTCCAAATCCATAAATTTTCCTTTTTTGCTAATTTATATGATTAAGTCTCCGCAGGAATTATGCAGAGGATTATTATATTAATAAATAGATGTTATTTCAAGTTCCATTATTTGAAACCTCTGCACAATTCATTGTGCAAAGGTTTCATGGAGTGTTTACACCGTAAACACGACCGACAAAAGATTTTTTTGGCAAGAATAGAAACAACAGAAATTTCTTGGGCACGCTTTTGTCGTTAAATAATTGCCCTAAAAAATTTTTTTGGAGTGCCTTTTACCTCTGCACAAAATTTTATCTAAAAATAGAAAATTTCATTCTAAAAACAGTTTTTTATTAAAAATTAATAATTGTGCAGAGGTCTCTATTTACTTGACTGTAATTGGGCAATTATTGAATTTAGACGTGAAGCTTGTTCTGCCAAAGCATTAATTCCATTACTTGCCTCTCCCATGATTATTGTCATGGAGTTTGAACTATTTGAAACAGCTGAAATATTTTGACTGATTTCATCTGATGTGGAAGATTGCTCTTCGGCAGCAGTTGCAATTGCTCTGATTTGGTCTGCTGAATTATCAACAAGTTGTAATATTTCAGCTAAACTTATACCTGCACGATTGGCTTGTTCTGTTGCTTCGGCAATATTACGCACTGAAGCATCAACATTTTGCATATTGGTTTCAACACTGCTTTGAACACTTCTGATTGCATTACCCACTTCAACAGTTGCATGCATGGTTTTTTCAGCCAATTTTCTGACCTCATCGGCAACCACAGCAAAACCTCTGCCTGCTTCACCGGCTCTGGCAGCCTCAATGGCAGCATTTAGAGCAAGCAAGTTTGTTTGATCGGCAATATCTGAAATAACATTCATAATGGTATTGATTGACTCGGCATCTTGTCCAAGTTGTTGCATATCTCCTTTTAATTGAACTGCTTGACTATTTACATCTGCAATACTTGTAACAACAGATTCAACTATTTTTGCCCCACTGTCTGCTTTTGCTCTGGCTTCGTTGGCAACAGTTGAGGCATTACCGGCACTTTTGGCAACCTCCAAAACTGTGCTGTTCATTTCTTCCATGGCAACAGATGTTGACTCTATTTGATGGAGTGAAGAAATTGTGGATTGTTCAACTTGGCTGATTTGAGAGCTTAGCTCTTGGGAAGTTGAAGCAACTCTTTGAGCAATATCACTGGCATTGTTGGCAACTTCTAAAATGGTATTTTGTAAGGTTTTTTCATCTGTTACATCTAAAATCAACTGCATTACACTTAAAAGTTTTCCCTTATTATCAAGCATAGGAACAGCAAAATATTTGATATGAACAGTTTTTCCTTGAGGATGGGCTATGGTTTCACCTCCGGCAGGCCTTAAAGTTGCAATTGCTTTTTCAAGAGCATCATCAGCTGTTCCGCTATCTTCACGATTCATAATTTGTTTACAGGTCTTATCGCTAAAAGAACTTCCGCAAGCAGCTCGTCCGACTGCATTTAGATAATGGACTTTTTGGTTTGCATCAAGCATAACAACAGCTGAGGGAACATTTTCAATGACAGCCAAATAATTTTCAATGATTTGATTGGTTCCTTGCATCAATGTTTTAAACTCACCTTGCAATTTAGAAATATCCCCCTTGGTATCAAGACTTCCTGTAGAAATTTTTTGACCAAGAATAGTATATTCATGAATAATATTATTTAAATTGTCCGGAATAGATTTTAATGCACCGGCAAGTTGACCAAATTCATCACGTTGATTTAATGGTATGGGATGAGAAAGATTTCCTTTGGCTATTTCATTGGTGAAATCCACACATTTTCTGATAGGTACTGTAATTTGTTTTGTAAGAAAGAAACTTATAATAAAAGTTAAAGCGATGATAATTGCTAAAATCATAAGGAAAAATTCTTCGCTGGCCTCAAGACTTGCAATATTTTTATTGGCTGTAATGTCTGCTGAATTTGTCACCTTTAATGTATTGGTTTTGACGTTTAGAAGTAGTTCTTGATAGGTTGTAGCCCTTGTACCACTGATTTTATTCTCATTTTCCCAAGATTTTACACATTCTTCAAGGGCTCGAATATACTTATTCATGCTTTCATTCATTTTATCGGCAAGGAGACTTATGTCATGATAAGGAATAGTGGATTGTAAGTCTGTTGATTTTGCATATCTTGCCTTTATATTATCCAAAAGCTTTTTGCCCTGTATGGCATCTTTACTGTGATAAGCTTCAAAAAAATACACTCTGAATTTTCCAAGGTCGCTGACTAAACCCATAATGTCAGCATCAAGAACATTCAATGCTTCAACATAATCTGTCTGATTAAATTCCCTTGCAACCCCAATACCGTCCTTAACAGCTTGCAAATAAGTATCAAGTTCTTTTTCAGCTTGATTTGAAACCTTATCCAAGTTTGCCCATGTGGAAAGAGAAAATTTTCTGGCATTATATGTATCGCTTACTTGCCTTTTATATCTTTCTAAAGTAGGTGAAAATATTTTAATAAAGTCATTTAAGATAAGTATATCTGCATTTCCCGAATGTCTTTGAGATAAGGAATTAAGCTCAGACTCCAATGCATTGACATGATTTAAAATTTTATTGACTTCTTGATACCTGGTTTCATCTGAAGAAGATAAATACAATACCATGTGGTAGCCGACAGCAGAAACATCGGCTGAAATACTATTGAAAATTGATAATTCGGTTATATAAATTGATTCTAAAGTATCTGCCCCTTTGGTGGCCGAGTTCATTGCCGAAAGTCCGATATAACCTAAAATCACTAAAAGAAGAGTAATAATACCAAAGCCTAATGTTAGTTTTAAGGAAACTCGTAGATTTTTCATGCTTGCCCCATTAAAATTAGATTTAAATATAACTTTACATTTTTTTACACCATACAGAGCGCTCTGTCAATAAAATTTTCAACAAAAACAAATGATAATATAAGTAGTTATTGAAAAAAAATACTATTTTTATTTGGATAAAAAACCGACTGAGAAACCTTAATTGGTTTGTATTTTCTTAATCTTCAAAATATAGGCTTAAAGTTTGCATGGTTCAAGACAGCAAGTCTGCATTATGAAAAGAAAAAAATAAAATTTATTTTTTTTTATTTTTTTTCTTGACAAAGTCACAGAGAATATATAAAAAGTATTTCTGCCGTGCGGGAGTAACTCAGCGGTAGAGTGCAACCTTGCCAAGGTTGAAGTCGCGGGTTCAAATCCCGTCTCCCGCTCCACTATATTTTTTTATGGCGGCATCGCCAAGCGGTAAGGCCGAGGCCTGCAAAGCCTTTACCCCCAGTTCAAATCTGGGTGCCGCCTCCATATTTTTTTATTGCGGGAGTAACTCAGCGGTAGAGTGCAACCTTGCCAAGGTTGAAGTCGCGGGTT
>CAYJGE010000198.1:0-4048 GCA_964369835.1 uncultured Mailhella sp. | reverse complement strand
TTTTTTGAAACATTCCACGACGCCTGACGGCTGGGCGAGTTTTTCCCCCTCAAACATAAGCAATAGCTTTCCCCTTTCCTGAAAAAACAAATTTTTCTAACACATTGTTTTACATTTATTTTTTTAAAAGAACTTTTTAAATATTTTTATTTTTGAAAGTAATTTTCACAAGCGGATTGACGTGGTCGGCAGTCAGGTCGCAATGACTTATTTTTAATTTTTTATTTCGTTAACCAGCTTCATACATTGTAAATTGGAATAATGTAATACCTTAAGAAACCTAGCCCAAATCCCCCAGCAAGCGATCCAAGATTATGGCAAGAGCGGATCTGACGGGCAGATGATTATAATTCCCTGCCCAGCGAATTGGAGCAAGAATATCATCGCAAGCATGCAAAACTTCAGAGGCCAAACCATGACTGGTTCCAAGTAAAATCAATATATTTTCTTGTTCAATAATTTTTCTGATTTGAGGAAAATTCTTTGCTTTTCGATATTCTCTTCCCTTTTTATCCAGCTCAGCCTTGGCACTTGTTCCGATTAAATAGGGTTTTTTTCCGCATTTTTGCGTTAAAAACTCCACAGTTTCTTCCAAGGAATTTGAAGCATTTACCAAACTCAAAGCCTTTGCCCTGTCGGGATTGGAAATTGCGCCTTGCCCCTTTGTCCAGTGATTGATTAATGTATTTAAAAGTTCTTGTTGATCAAGCAAGGGAGTTATCACATTAAATGAAGCCACATTATAGGTGCAAGAAATTCTGGCAATGTCATGAATATCTAAATTGGTAATTGAGCTTGTTCCTGCCACTTTAGATTTTAACAATACGGGATAATGAAGCAAGGCAATATGAATATTTTTCCCAAGCCTTTGCATTGCCAAAGAATTTAAATAATTTCGGTCAGTTTCAAAAAGTTCTGCATTATTCAATAAATCAGGGCGATGCTTATAGGTCATTTCAAGTGAAGCTTTTCTTCGCCATTCATCAATTTTTTTATGATTTCCCTCTGTCAAAACCTTGGGCACAGTTAAATCATAAAAATTTTCAGGTCGGCTATAGTGGGGATATTCCAAAAGCCCTTGCTTAAAACTTTCATCATGTCCGGATTCATTCTTGCCCATAAAACCGTCTTGCAAACGGGCTGTTGCTTCAATCACGGCAAGAGCAGCCACTTCTCCCCCATTTAAAATAGCCTCCCCCACACTGACTCTTTTAATTGGCAACAGGGAATAAAGTCTTTCATCAAAGCCCTCATAACGTCCACAAATTAGAGTTATATTTTCTTCCTTTGCAAGTTGTTCGGCCAAATCTTGGGTTAGTGGTTCGCCTGCCGGAGTCAAAGCAATAATTTGCCCCGGATTTGGTATGGATTTTATGGCATCAAGCAAAGGCTGTGCCATCAGCACCATGCCCGGCCCTCCACCATAGGGGCGGTCATCAACTTTACAGTGCTTATCCTTTGTAAAATCACGCGGATTAATATGACTTACTTCAACAATTTTAGCTTGCCTTGCCTTGGCAAAAAGGGAAGTTTGCAAGGGAGATTCAAACCAATTCGGAAATAAACTTATAATATGATAATGCATACAGGCCTTAAATTTTAATTATTTTCGCTTGCTTCAAGCTTTTTTGTTTCTTCCTCAATGATTAAAGCTTGCTTTTTACTATCATCTTTTTTAGCCTTATCAACTTGTTCATCTTTAGATATCTCTTTTGATTTTTTTTCAGAACTATAGCCCCAAATGTCCCCATAGGCGTCAATTACAGCTTTTCTTGTGGCTTTTTCCGCATCTGCAACCACATGAACATCGGTATAGTACAAGGCTCCCGGATCAATTCCAAGTTCATCAGCCTTATCGATATAAGCTTGCCAATTTGGAAAATATTGCAATATAAATGGGGTAAAATGTGCAAAAAACAAATAAAACGAAAAGAAAATACCAAATAATTTTAAATAATTTTTCATATACTCCCTCAAAAGAAACTTTATAATTATTTTTTTTATATATTAATATGTTAATAGAAAATCGTCCAGTAAATTTAAAAAAATTAAATTTTATAATAATAATGCTTGTGTTTTTAGAAAATACCTGATACTTAGAAAGACCTATTTTTGTTTAGGTAGGAAATAACGCATTGGTTGGAGGGTAACTATGGTAACTACACAAGATAACAATGAAAGTATGCTTGGTGCAGAAGAAAACTTTGAGGACATGCTCGGAGATTTTTTAAACAATGAAATGTCTGACTTTGAAGAAGGCTCTATTGTAAAAGGAAAAATCGTAGCAATTGAAAATGAAAACGTGATTGTAGATGTGGGCGCAAAGTCTGAAGGACAAATTCCTGCTGAAGAATTTCGTGATGCACAAGGCAATATCAACGCAAATATCGGTGATGACATTGATGTTTTTGTTGAACGCAAAAACGATGGTGAAGGAACTGTCAAACTATCCTATGAAAAAGCTAAAAGAATGCAGCTTTTTGATCAATTGGAAGAAGTTCTTGAAAATGGTGGCATTATAACCGGTATGATTACCCGTCGCATTAAGGGTGGATATACAGTTGATCTTGGCGGAATTGAAGCATTTTTACCTGGCTCCCATGTGGATTTGCGTCCTGTTCCGGATATGGACGCATTAGTTGATAAAAATTATGAATTTAGAATTTTAAAAATTAACCGTCGTCGCAGCAATGTCATTGTTTCACGCAGAGTATTACTTGAAGAGGATCGCGATTCCAAACGTAGCGCTCTTTTAGTTACTCTTGATGAAGGGCAAACTGTAAAAGGCAAAGTTAAAAATATAACTGAATATGGTGTATTTGTTGATTTAGGCGGACTTGACGGCCTACTTCATATTACAGATATGAGCTGGAAACGTATTCGTCACCCCAAAGAAATGATTGAACATGGTCAAGAAATTGAACTCAAAGTTCTTTCATTTGATAAAGATTCTCAAAAAGTTTCCCTTGGATTAAAACAATTGATTTCAGATCCATGGCAAGACATTAATGCTCGTTTCCCTGAGCTTTCACACCACACAGGAAAAGTAACCAACTTGGTTGATTATGGTGTTTTTGTGGAACTTGAAACAGGCGTTGAAGGACTTGTTCACATTTCTGAAATGTCATGGACAAGAAAACTTCGTCACCCAAGCCAAATGGTAAAAGTTACCGATGAAGTAGATGTGGTAATTTTAGGCGTTGACAGCGATAAAAAACGCATTTCACTTGGTATGAAACAAATTAAACCAAACCCATGGGAACTTGTGGGCGAACGTTTCCCCGAAGGCACTGTTCTTGAGGGAGTAATTAAAAATATTACTGAATTTGGTATTTTCATTGGAATCGAAGACGGAATTGACGGACTTATTCACGTTTCTGATATTTCTTGGACAAAGAAACTTCGTCATCCAAGTGAAATGTTCAAAGTTGGTGACGTGGTTCAAGCCAAAGTGCTTACCGTTGACCAAGAAAATGAAAAATTCACACTTGGCATGAAACAACTTACAGAAGATCCATGGAGCAGTGTTCCAAGTCGTTATCCTGTTGGTGATACCGTTACAGGTACAATCACAAATGTAACCGATTTCGGACTTTTTGTAGAAGTTGAAGAAGGAATTGAAGGACTTATCCATGTAACCGAACTTGGCAAGAAAATCAAAAATCCTTCCGAAGTATTTAAAGAAAACGATAAAATTCAAGCCAAAATCATTCATGTCAGCGCCGATGAACGTAGACTCGGACTTTCAATCAAACAAATGAAAGAAGATGAAGAGCGTCGTAAACCAAAAGACTATTCAGCCGGTGAAGCAAATCTTGGTTCAATGGCAGATAAGTTTGCTGTTTTGAAAAAAGATGATGAAGAGTAATTATTAGTTTCAAATTATAGTCTTATATCATAAAATATAACCTCTGTTTATTAAAGCAGAGGTTATATTTTTTTATAGGGCAATGTTTTGTATTATAAAACGAGACCTCTGCACAATTATTAATTTTTTTAGAGCAGTTTCAATAAAGATTGAAACTGCTCTACCCCATATAACTTTCAA
>CAYJGE010000197.1:0-4060 GCA_964369835.1 uncultured Mailhella sp. | reverse complement strand
TAATTTTTTATGTATTTTTATTTTTGAAAGTAATTTTCACAAGCGGATTGACGTGCCATAATATAATATTAAGTTCTATAGTCTGCATTGCATGAAACATAGGCATGGGAAAGATCGGAAGCTTTTAGTTCTGCTCTGCCCTTGCCTTCTTGCAAGATTATTTTCAGTTCAATATCCCTTTGTTCAAAAGGTTCCAAAAATACGGCATCAACATCAATATCAGTGGGTTCGCCATTATTAAATATTTCGATATTGCAAAGAATAACTTGCATTTTATTAGGGTCAAAATCCACATTTGCCCTACCTGCCGCAGCCACAATCCGTCCCCAATTGGGATCTTTTCCATACATGGCTGTTTTAACAAGCTGTGAATGTCCCACTGTTCTGGCTATGGCATCTGCATCTTGATTGGTTTTGGCTCCCTCAACGGTAATACATAAAACCTTTGTGGCACCCTCCCCGTCTTTTACCAATAAATACGCCAATTCTTCCAAAATTTGTCTGACATGTTTTTTCAAATCCTCCAAACCGAGTTGGACCTCGGATTTTCCGCTGGCAAGTCCAAAAAGTGTATCATTGGTTGAAGTATCACCATCAACACTTATTCGATTAAAACTTTTTTCAGCCCCATAACTTATGGCTTCTTGCCATTCACTTTGCACAACTTTGGCATCGGTAATTATCATGCTGAGCATGGTTGCCATGTTGGGGCAAATCATGCCTGCACCCTTGGCAACGGCTGCAAAACGAACAGTTTTTCCATCAACTTCAATTTCTTTACTATAAAATTTTGGAAAAGCATCTGTAGTCATGATTGCCTTGGCAAAATCTTCAGTATTGGCCTTTCCGAGCGACTCTTTTAATTTTGGAATTGCCTTTTCCCACTTTTCCATATCAAAATGAGCTCCGATAACGCCTGTTGAAGCAGGCAAAATGGAATTTAGGGGCAAATCAAAGGCTTGTTCAACCATTCTTTGGGTTTCAAGGCAAGCTTTCATTCCTTTTTCCCCTGTACAAGCATTGGCTTGTCCTGAGTTGATTAAAATAGCTCTGATTTGTGTATTATTTTTAAAATTATCCTGCAAATTATGTATGGCAGCCAGAACAGGAGCGGCTTTAAACAAATTTTTTGTAAAAACTGCCGCAGGCACAGCCCCTTCATCACTGATGACCAAGGCCAAATCATTTCTTGGGGCAGGTCTATTTTTAAATTCTGCATTGGCGACCGCCATACTAAAACCAAGTGGTAACATAAATATAAACCTCAATAAACCTATTATTTTTATAAATTATTTTTCTGCCAACATTTTTTTGGCAATTATTTTACCTTCTTCAACAGCAGGTTGATCAAGTGGATCAATTCCAAGTAAATAGGCAGTTAAAATTGTCATCAAACCAAAATTCCATGTTAATTTTCCAAAATTATATTCATTTGTTTCCATTGGTTCCATGGATAAAAGAGGGATTTTGGCATTGATTAAACTTTGTTTTGTTGCCATGGATTCGGCTTCCAAGATGTGAGACAGGGTTTTGCCAGCTATATATTTCCATTCTTCAGGCAAATCATCGGGAATAATACATTTTGGATTTTCTTGAATATAGTTTTTATTTTTTTCAACAAAATCTGTTTGGTTAATGAAAAGGCAAGCCTTATCTTTTTTACCGTCTAAAAATAATTGTAAAATGGAATGTTGATCTGTGGCACCAAGGGCAGGAATGGGGGTGGATCCATGCCCTTTTTTACCTAAACTTTCTGACCAAAGCTGCCTAAACCATGCACCGAGAGATGCCCACGCAGGCAGATAATTAAATATAATCAGCTCTGAAAAGTCATTTTCCATGGCTTCATAGGCAAAATAAGCCCATTTAAAAACCTCGGGTACGTTTGATTCGCCCCTATTTGGAGTATAAAGTTCGGGAGTTATTTCAACTTTATTCAAATAATCCTTGGCAGATGCAAAAAATTCATCTCTGGCATCATTTGCACCTTTTAAAAATCCCTTATAGTCAATTCCCAAAAATGCGGCAGGAAGAGCCCCAACGGCTGAAAATACACTGAATCGACCTCCCAAAAGTTCAGGAACTTCCATGGATTTATAATTATATTTATTTACTTCTTGTCGTAAAAAACCTTTTTTGACATCGGTTATGGCAAATAAATGTTCTGTCCAAGTATTTGGCAAACTATCCTGTAACCATTTCTTGCAAATAAAATATTGAGACATGGTTTCAAGGGTTGAACCGGACTTACTGATTACCAAAACCAAGGTTTGCTCAGGTAAAAGAGTGGATAGGCAATCATTAAAAAAATGCATGTCCACATTATCCGCCACCCAAAGCTGTTTTTTATGTTCAAGATCAGTATTTTTATTAAAAATAGCTTGCCTGTCTTGAGGGTAAAAACTTTGTTGCAGAGCTTGAGGACCTAATGCTGAACCTCCGACACCAAGCAAAAGTAAATGTTTAAACTTTTGCATATCTTTTTCAATTTTTTCAATTTCTGAAATTAAACTTGGAAGAAAATCCAAGGTAATGAAAGGAAGATTTTCAACTTTCAACAAATTATAACAATCTGTCAAGGCTTTATTGATGTCTTTCTTTTCTTTTGTAAAATTTTCAGTATTAAAATATGTTAGATTCATGTTTTTACCCTTATAAAAAAGTGAATAAATAATATCCATGAATCAAAAGCCATGCACAATATAATTGTCCAAACTTTCGATTTATGGCCTTTTCAACAACGCATTTTTTATGGACTCCAAGGCTTTCTTCAAAACATCATCTGCAACAGCATAGGAAATTCGTAAACAATTCCCATCTCCAAAGGCTTCACCGGGAATTAATGCAACCTTTGCTTCATCCAAAAGATATGAGCAAAGAGCCGTTGAATTTGGCAATGCTTCTGTAAAATAATTTCTGACATCGGGGAAAAGATAAAATGCCCCCTCAGGCTTTGGACAGATAATATCAGGCCAAGAAGAAACTTCGGCATGGGCAAAATCCCTACGCTTTTTAAAAGCTTCTTTCATGGGAATTATACAGTCATAGGCGGAAGAAAGGGCAACGGCAACGGCTTTTTGAGTGATTGAGCAAATATTCGAGGTGGTTTGCCCTTGCAACTTTACAAGTTCCTTGGTTAGTGCTTCACAGGCCAAGGCAAAGCCGGCACGCCAACCTGTCATGGCAAAAGATTTTGAAAGACTGTTGACAACGGCAATATGATTAGGATATTTTTGCCATAAAATAGAAGCACTTGCCGCAACCTCAGGCTCATAAACCAATTTATCATAAACCTCATCGGAAATTATAAAAATATCACGCTCAATGGCCCACATGATTAGGGCGTCAAGCTCTTCTTGGCTATAGGCCGCACCTGATGGATTGCTCGGACTGTTCAAAAGAAGTACTTTTGTTTTCTTTGTGCAATATTTTTCCAAGTCATCTACATTTATTTTAAATGATTTTTCAGCACCTGACGGAATAAAAACAGGTTTTGCTCCTGCCAAAATAACCATCTCGGGATAACTTGTCCAATAGGGAACAGGAATTAATATTTCATCATCTTCATTTAATAAAGCTAAAAACAAATTATAAAGAATTTGTTTCCCGCCATTGCTGACAATTACTTGTGAAGTCTTTGTTTCCACTTGATATGACTGTTTAAAATAATTACAAACAGCTGACTTTACTTGAGATATACCACTAACATCTGTGTAGCGGGTAAAATGTTCATCAATGGCCGCTTTGGCTGCCTCTTCAATATGGCAAGGTGTGTTAAAGTCAGGCTCACCAACAGCCAATGAAATCACATCAATACCTTGCTTTTTCAATTCCAAAGCTTTAGCATTTATTGCTAAGGTTGCTGATGGTTTAATTAAATCTAATCTTTTTGCAAATTGCATATTCTTATTCCTGAAAATTCCAAAAAATGTTAACTAAATTTTTTATTATAACCAAAATACTTTAATTTATTTTTTAAACAGATAATTTAGTTTATAAAATATCTATAGTATTTTAAGTTGACATCACTAATGTCAACTTTTTGAAAGCACACTTGCTT
>CAYJGE010000196.1:0-4145 GCA_964369835.1 uncultured Mailhella sp. | reverse complement strand
AACATACATTCTTAATTTGCCAACTTACCTGTCCTAACAATGGGGAGTAGGTCTATTCCCTCATATTTTTCATATTTTCTTTCGGGGGTAATCCCATTAATTCCTTTTTTAATTCCCCAACTTTTTCCACATTAATTCTTTTTTCCATACCATAAAAATCCCTTAATTAAATTTATTTCATGCTAATACAATATCATTTTTCACACAAGCTATTTTTTGCCATTTGCTAATTATTACTAACTGTTGCTTATAAATTTATCTTGTAAAAATCCTTAATTGATGTACAATTGTAGAAAATTAAATCCGCATTTTAATAAATTTAAGATTTGATACAGACTGGCAAGCTGGTCATTGTCTTACAAAATGTACAATGACATGCTTGCCAAGGGATAACCCTTTGGAAACCCATAATGTTCTGCGTAAACTTATCACATTATAATAAGGAAAAAAAATGGATAAAAGCATTCAGAGCTTTGACACGAGCGTCACATTCAGGGTGACACAAAAAGAAAAGGAAGAGCTTAATCATTTAGCCGAAATGGCAGGCTTGTCGCTGTCAAATTTGATTAGGAAAAAAATAAAAAATATCAAGATTGTGCCAAAAGAAAATTTGATTATTGTGAATGAATTAAGGAGGCAAGGAGGACTTTTAAAGAATAATTTTGAAACCATACGTCATTCAAATTTTATTGATGAGGAAAAATCAGGGATTATTTTAGTACAAGAAAAATTATTGTCTGACATCAGAACGTTAATTCATAAACTGACTTTTGGGGACAAAAATGATTCCTAAAAAAATTTCAACAAGCATAAAGGGTAAGTCAAAATTAAAAAGTATTTTGGATTTAACAAATTATATTACAGCTCCAAGCTGTAAAAACTTGGAAGAAAAATTGTTATTTTATGGAACAAAAAATTTCATTTGTGAGGATTTTAAAAGCCAACAAGAGGAAATGTTAGCCTTGGCACAAGTGAACAAACGTTCGCCAAAACCGGTAATGCATTATCTTTTTTCTTGGCAGGAAAATGAACAGCCCACCAAGGCACAGATTGAGGAACTTATTAACATATTTATTGAAGAAACAGGGCTTCAAAATAATCAAATAATCTGGGGAGTTCATCAAAATACCAAGAACATTCATGTGCATTTGGCAGTGAATAAAATTGACTTGGAAACGGAAAAAATCACAAGAATTAATAACAATTTAGATATTGAAGTTTTACACAAAATTGTTGCCAAGGTTGAACATCTACAAGGCTGGGAAAATACACCAAACAGTCGATATTTTTGTGATGAAAATGGAAATATTTTAAGGGCAAATGGGGAAAAATTTTTACCTTTTGCACAAAAAGTTCATGACTTTGAAATAGCAAGTGGACAAAAATCAGCTATCAGAATTGCACAAGAAACTGCCCTATCATCAATCAAAAATGCAAAATCTTGGAATGAATTACACACAAATTTGGAAAAATTAGGGATAAAATACGAAAAAAAAGGCAGTGGAGCAATTATGATTGTCGGAAAAATTCCTGTCAAAGCTTCTTCAGTTGATCGCAGTTTTTCTTTGCACAATTTGGAAAAAAAATTGGGAAGATTTGAAGAAAATCAGACACAGCCCCTCTTAGTTTTAAAAGAAGAAATAAATTTTATAAGAATGGAAAATAGTTATGGAAAATCATCAGAAAGAAAACAAAGCAATAAGCAAAATATTGACAGCCCTAAAATTTTACCCAAAAGTGGCTTGTTCGCAATGCCCAAATGCCCTTTGGTACATCGAGGGCAAGGACAATTTCAAAGAAAACAAAGAAAAAGAAATCGACACAGAAAACTTGAGGCTTTACTGCCAACTTTTCGGCGAACACTTGGAAAAGTCAATAATTTTATGCGATGGGACGGAGCAAGAGCAATAAGCGACACAAACTTAAACCTATGGTTTAAGTATCAAGAGGAAAAATTTAAAATTTTTCAAGAAAATACCATTAATAAAATTAAAAAATCGATTGGAACAGGTGAAAATTATAAAAAAATTTCAATTCCAAAATTTACAGATTGGCTAAATTATAATAAGTTCAAAGAAGTTGATGAATGGCGACATACAAGACATAAAAATTATCTAAAAAATATGCAAACCAATGAAGTTTTGGAAATATCTTCAAATATTTCACTAAAGGATAAATTAAAATCATTGGTTCAAGATGGTTGGAAGAAAATTTCAGTAATCGGTAATGATTTTTTCAAGCGTTTGGCTGTAAAACTGTCATTTAGCCATAAAATTGAAATTATAAACCCGGAACTACAAGAAATAATTAGCAAGGAAAGAAAAAACAATGAACTATCTAATATAAATGAATTAAATGATTTTAAAAAATATCATAATGCCGTGCAAGCCAATAAATATAGGGTAACTTGCATAAAAATTGCCGAAGATAATAGTAAAAAAGCCTTTATTTTAGACAAACAATATCAAGTAAATGGTTTTAAACCCGAACAATTGCAAGAACGTTTACAAGAAATGCTACACATTCAAAGCAAGGGGAATAATATTTATCTGACTCCCCTATCCGATAAAAAACATCACATATTAATTGATGATATGGATAGGGAAAAATTGGAAAATTTTCTTTTAGATGGTTTTCAACCAGCTGTAATCATAGAAAGTAGTCCCAATAATTATCAGGCAATTTTGACAATAGCAAAACTTGGTTCGGAATATGATAAAAATATCGGAAATCGCTTAACAGAAAGGATTAATAAAAAATATGGTGATAAAAATCTAAGTGGCTGTATTCACCCTCACCGAGTTCCAAGTTTTGAAAATCAAAAACCAAAACATAAGCAAACTGATGGAACTTATCCCAAAGTAAAATTGATTAAAAATGAACAAATTGAATGTGATAAGACTTATAGATTGTCTTTACAGATCAATCAAGAACATAAGCTCTTAGCCAAGAAAAAAACAGAAAAAATAAATTATATTACACAAATATCAATGACAAGCCCTCAAAAAGCCTATTTTTTACATTTAGAAAATATCAGAAAACACCTTGATATAATGGATAAATCAAGGGTTGACTCCATGATAGCCTTAAGAATGAGAGCCACAGGCCATAGCCAAAACAGCATTGAACAAACAATCAAAGAATGTGCCAAACAATGGCGAGATGAAAACGAACGTAAAAATTGGGATAATTACGCCAAACGTACAGCCGAATATGCCTTTTCCTTTGCCGGTGACAGAGATTTAAACCGTAATCAGAAATATATAGAACATTGGTTGAGGATTGAGGGAAATGTGGAGGAAAGGTTTAAATAATGGTAAAGGCAGAGATTTTTCCCTGCCCTTAGTAATTTCTTTATAATACCGATAAAGTTTCCTTAAAACTTATACCTAAATGTTGCTTGCACTGCGTGGCTTGTTTCATGTTCGGAAGCTTGTAAATCGTAATTTAGGGCAAAGCTAAGATTGTTTTTAGCAATTTCAAGTCCAAGTCCGCCATTAAAGGCAAATCTATCCACGTTTTCGACATTGTAGGTTGCACTTCCTACCACAGTCGGAATTGAAGAGGTGGAAGTTGCTTCCAAGTCGCCGAAAGAATAGGTCAAGCCAAGGTCTAGGCTTGGTTTGATATTCCAATTATTTGCAGTATTAAATTCCTTTGCAAAACTTATGCCCATGGGAATTGAAAAGACATTTTGGCTGTCGCTTTCTGTGTTCACAACGGTTGAACCGCTTACTTTTACATCATAAGAACTTGAATGAACATTTGTATATCTTAAACCGAGATAAGGCATGATATCAAGCAGTTGTGTTTCGTATAAATATGAAACTTCTGCGCCTATGGTGAAGATATTGCTGTCCATATCCGCATCAGCTTGTGAATAGCCAAGGGAAGTCGGCAAAGACATATTTATATCATTATTGACATGGGTATAGCCCATATCAGCCGATAAGGTTAGATTATTCAAATAGACAGCCCCATAAAGAGATGCACCCACAAAACCAAAATCATTGCTTGTCTTATTAAAGTCTCCGTTTGACTCAGAAGAACCGCCACCGCCATTTATGGCAAGCCCTAAGCGATACATATTATCACTACTGTTCGGCTAATTTAATCAATTATATCAAGCTATGTTGACTAATTTT
>CAYJGE010000195.1:0-4304 GCA_964369835.1 uncultured Mailhella sp. | reverse complement strand
CCAGCACTACCACCTCAAAGTAGCGTGTCTACCAATTCCACCACCTGGGCACGAAAAAATATATATAATAAAAGTTAAAACATGGCAAGCTTTTTTTTTTATAAAAATGAATTTTTTTTATGTCTGATTTGCTGTGTAAATTGATTTTTATTGTTGCTTTAGTATAATATATTGTATTTATTATGTTAATAATGTAAGGGTAATGACGGGGCTTATGCTTGGTTAATATAATAATAGTTGTGTATTGTGTAAATATGATAATAAAAAAAACTTTAAAAAATCGTTTAAAAAAATAAGCCCCATTTTCTTTTCAAAAAATGGGGTTGTCTCAAGCTATCTGCGAAAGATAAATTTTTTAGTATAAATTATAAAGAGCCACCAGTAAGTTTAGAAGATTCTATTAAGATAGTAATATCTTCACCATCAATATTACTTGTAAACTCAGTATATTCACCATTACTTACATTGCCATTATTTGTCCAAGTAATATTATCATTAGTATCTTTATCTTTAATTTTTCCACCTGTTTTTTCAAGTCCAAGAGCTTCAAGAATGCTATCTACACTATCATTTTCATCAATACCTTCTAAACCATTGATAATTATTTCTACGCCATCAATGTTTTTGGTGTTATCTGTGCCTTTGTAATCAAGTTCATTTTTTACTGTATCAAAATTATCAACATTTAAAGCTAGTATATCAAAATCATTACCACCTTTAATCTCTAATGTTGAAAAATCAGCGGTTTCACCTTCAATTACAATTAAATCGTCATCCTGACCGCCATGTAGTATTAAATCATCAAAATCACCGAAAAGAATATCATCACCTTTTTCACCGTAGAGAGAGTCAGAGCCCTCATCACCGTAGAGAGAGTCAGCACCATTGCCACCGTTTAGTTTGTCATTACCGGCACCACCATAGAGTGTGTCTTTACCATCATCACCGTTTAATGTGTCATTACCATTACCACCATAGAGTGTGTCATTATCATTGCCACCATTTAATGTGTCATTACCGGCACCACCATAAAGTGTGTCATTACCTTTGTTTCCGTTTAGTGTGTCATTACCCTTGTTGCCGTATATTATGTCTGCACCCTTGCCACCTAATAATGTTTCAATAATGTCAGCACCAGTATCATTGCTACCAATTATTAAATCTTTACCATTTGTTCCGAATTTGGTAATTTCAGTGAAAGCAGGCATTAATTCAAAAGATTCATCTGTATAATTTCCGCTATTATCTTTCACGCCTAGTGTGATGTTAAGTCCTTTAGAAAGTGTTTCTCCCTCATCAAGTCTTAATTTGTATTGATATAGATTACCATCTGTGTGGGTGAATTGTATAGTTCCTACTTGATTTTCAATACTTTTTTCTTCATATATATTACCATCTTTATCCACAGAATAGAATTTACCAAGTTCAATGGCTACTCCTATACTATTACCAGTATTAATAAACAGAGTAAGTGTGTCAGAATCGCTATCAGAAAGATTAATAGTGCCTGTGGTTACAATTTTATCGTTTTCATTTACAAAGATGCTATCATCTGGTTGAACATCGATATTTGGGGCTGTGTTAGGTTGATTGTCATCTCCGCTTCCGTCTCCGTCTCCGCTTCCGTCTCCGTCTCCGTCTCCGCTTCCGTCTCCGCTTCCGTCTCCGTCTCCGCTTCCGTCTCCGCTTCCGTCTCCGTCTCCGCTTCCGTCTCCGTCTCCGTCTCCGTCTCCGCTTCCGTCTCCGTCTCCGCTGTCACCTCCGCTTCCGTCTCCGCTTCCGGCACTGCCTCCGGTATTGGTAATAACCACATCTCTAACATTACCTTGATCATCACGAACTCTTAAATTGAAACTAAAAGGTTCTTGAGGTGTAGGGTCATCATTTTGTGGTTCATTAGGATTTTGTGCGGGGAGAGGGTTTCCTGATTGTGGATCATTAAGGCCTTGGGGGGTGGGCTTTGTAAGTCCTAAGCCATCATTATTTATTGAGGGAGTACCGGCAGCAGGCATTAAATCTTCGCTTTCCAAGGCGGCAAAAAATAATTCTCCGGGCACTAAGGAATCTTCAATCAAGAAGTTAGGCATGTTTTCACTGGTAAATGTCAGATAAAAATCTTCCAAAATAATTTGTGAACCATTACTAAATTCAAAAATCAGATCATTACCATCAGTACTACGACTTATAATGGGTGGGTTTTCCGGATCGTATTCAAGCTGAATAGTGTGGTCTGCATCAGGTTTTATGGTTTCAGTTACTTTGGCGACTGCACTTTTGACAATAAGAACTTTTGTATTATTACCATCGGTGTTTAAATTAGACATGGAATCCTCCTAAAAATTGAAAAAATTAATAAAAAAAGAAACGTATAACACTTTGTTATACGCTAAATAGGGGGATTGTATGACCCTGATATATGGAAATTATCTAGGGTAGAGAGATAAAGCTCTCTGGGCGGTGTGCATTTTTAAAATATTCGCCCTAAAAAATATATGGTACCAAGGTAAAAAATATGCAAGGTACAATGTCAAGTAAATAATTTTATAAATAAATTAAAATTTAGTTATTTGACATTAAATTATTAATATCTGAACTGTTTTGGAATGTCAAGTTTTTTTTGAAAAAGTAACTATTTATTCCACGTCATTCCGTTCTTGTGCTTTTTGAGGGGGAAAACCCCATTTTTTTGAAACATTCCACGACGCCTGACGGCTGGGCGAGTTTTTCCCCCTCAAACTCCCCCTTTCCTTAAAAAACAATTTTTTATAACATATTGTTTTACATTTGTTTTTAAAAAATAATTTTAAGTATTTTTATTTTTGAAAGTAATTTTCACAAGTGGATTGACGTGCTATTCATTAATTCTGATAATTTTTCAAAATAAAGTCAATCAGTTTTGGGGTTTGATTTTGGATGCTATAGGAGTCTAACATGGATTTACGAGCTGATAGGCGAATATTTTCCATGCTTTCATTGCGTTCAAGCAGGGTAATAATTGTTTCGGACATGGTATTTATGTCATTAAGATCATATAAAAAACCATTAATGCCGTGTTTTATAACTTCACGCACGGGGGCAGTGTCCGGCCCAAGCACAAGGCAACCACAACTCATGGCTTCAAAAAGTCCTGAGGAAAGGGCAAGAGAGGCAGAAAGAAAGATGTGTACATTGGAGGCATGCAGTATTTTGAGATAATCATTATAGGGTAAGAAATTTATGTAATGTACTCTATTTGTATCAACATTATATTTTGTGCTAAGGGTTTTGTGCCACTCTTTTTGCAAGGCTTTGTTACTGCCTTGGGTAATAATAAGAACATGACATTTGGGGCGTTCTTTTAAAATGCGTGGAAGGCAATGAAAAAAAATTGGAAAAGAAGAGTTAAAACCTGCACTTCTGCCTGAAAAAGTAATTAATTCTTTGGGGCAATCAAGCTCATTGTCAATGCCATCAAGACCAATAATGGAAAAATCTTGTTTTTTAGTATAGGAAAAAAAGTTTGTATCAATACCTTCGTGAAAAACTTGAATTTTTGATTTTAATTCTTCGGGGTAAAGGGATTTTTGCCAATGGGTTGAAGTGTAGGCAAGTTGACAATTTCTGAGGGAGTCCCATTGAAAAAAATTGCGTACTTTGCCAAGGGTAGAGGGAAAGGCTTGGCTATTTTCAGAAGAGCTTGAATTTGTTTGATTATGGAAACCGTCAGCATAGGCCACATGGAAAGTATTTGGAAATATATCTTTTAAATAAAGTGTGTATCCGTGGCCTGCGTGGGCAATGGTAATATCAGGAATAAAACCATTGTTTTTAAGATCGCTAAGGGCTATTGCCAGTTGGGTAGAATGTCTTAATGTGAAAATGGCCTCATTTTCAGCCTTATCCTCTAAATTGGGAGCTTGAACAGGATTTAATAATATACGCCCCACACCTTGAATTTTAGCGTCACGCCGAGACCGTCCCGTAACAAACAGAACTTTATTTTTTTTATCTGTTGCAAAATGGGTGGCTGTGTATCGAAAAGGGCCGGGAAATGAATTTGGTAAAAAAAGTATTTTCATAGTATCACTTCTTTTTGACTTGGTAAGATATTAATTGCTCATGTTAGTTCTTAATGGCTTCGTCCTCGCAATGATCCACACCATTCAGGTTTTCAAAAACCATAATTATGGCATGATTTTTGAGTTTAGATATTAAATAAAACATTAATAAATCAAAATTGTTATATTGTTATTTGATAAAATGTTTTTTCAGGAAAGATGAGATAGACCCGCCCCCATGGCGAACTTGTCGCACCGGCATCTATG
>CAYJGE010000194.1:0-4413 GCA_964369835.1 uncultured Mailhella sp. | reverse complement strand
TTTCACAATTTCAATATAGATTGAGTATAAACTAATTTCAAGTAACAATTGCGAGACAGTCGTCCACCTCTTCTTTTGCATTTCACAATTTCAATATAGATTGAGTATAAACTAATTTCAAGTAACAATTGCGAGACAGTCGTCCACCTCTTCTTTTGCATTTCACAATTTCAATATAGATTGAGTATAAACTAATTTCAAGTAACAATTGCGAGGACGAAGCCCAAAGGGGCTCCTTTATTCCGTGGACGTGGCAATCTTGGTGTTAAAGGAAAGATAAAAAAATTTTAAAGTTCCCGATTGTACGCCAAGATTGCCACGTCGGTTCTGGCGAACCTCCTCGCAATTGAAAACATTTTTAATTTTTTATGTCATTAACCGATAATTTTAATGAGTGCCTTTTTCACTTATTTTCCTAAAAATCCTGTCCTCTTTTCTTCATGGCTTGCATGCCGCCTGAGGAATTTAATGAGTCCAATCCATGCCTTCTCAGCATAAGTTGACATTCATAGGCTCTTGTTCCAGAATTACAAATAAGGGCTATATTCTTATCTTTTGGTAGGTCATTAATCTTTTGTTCAAAAACTTCCAAAGGAAGAGCAAACCAGTGATCGGGATATTTTTGGGCAATGTCATCGCCTGCACCCTTTGGTCTGGTATCAAGAAAAATATAATTATTTTCAGCTCTTTTCTCAAAAAGCTCTACAAACTCACGGGGACTGATGGCCTTGTGAATACCTGTAATCACGTTATCTGCCACGTTGGCAACAGCATTTATAACGTCCATGGCAGAAGCAAGGGGTGGGCTGTAGGCCACTTCAACATTTGATAAATCATTTAAAGTCGGTTTGCCAAATTGAAGCATGGCGGCGGCTGTGTCTATTCTTGCCTTTAATGAAATTCCGTTCAAACAATATCCTTGTAAGCCCAAAACCCTGCGAGTGGATTTTTCCACCACAACTTCAAGACTCATCATATCTTTTTCGGGATAAAAATGGGCTCTGTCAAGTTGCTCCATGCTGACACTAATGGCATCAAAACCTGCTTTTTGGGCTCTTTCCAAGTTTAAGCCTGTGCCTGCGGCTGAACCTTTTGCCAGCTTAATACACCAAGTGCCCACAACTCCCATAAATTTTTCAAGCCCTAAATCAGGATTTCCGCCTGCCACATTTGTTCCGATAATTCTGCCTTGTCTGTTTGCCATGGAACCCATGGGGGCATAATCTTCTTGATTGGTGATTAAATTTTTAACTGTAACGCAATCTCCGCCGGCATAAATATTTGGGTCTGAACTTTGTAAATATTCATTGACGATGATGGCATTTCTTTCATTGACAGCAAGTCCTGCTTCCTTTGCCAACTGTCCGTTTGGTTTTATGCCCATGGCCAAAATGACTTGATCTGCCTTTAATGTTTGCTTTGAAGTAATAACTTCTTTGACCACTCCGTTTTCACCCTTAAAAGCTGTCAATTGATCATTGGTAATAACGTTAATTCCAAGGGAAGCAAGATCGTTTACAACCATATCGGAAATGGTGGGCGATACTAAGTTTTGCATGATATTTTCTTCACGCATAAGCAGTGTGCACTTTACTCCCCACATGTCAGCCAAGGAAATGGCTACTTCAATACCGGTAAAACCTCCGCCTATGACTACAACATTTTCAACTTGCCTTGCTTCGCATTGTTTTCTGATGGCAGCCGCATCTTCAAGACAAGCAATGGTATGGATATTTGCAAGGTCAATACCGTCAACATTGGGCACAATAGCAGAACTGCCTGTTGCAATAACAAGCTCATCATAGCTTTGTTCATATCTTGTGTCGGTCAATAGATTTTCAAGGGTAATTGTCTTGTTTTTTTTGTCAATTGCCAAAGCCTTGGTATGGGTTTTGGTTTCTACACCCTTTAAATTGTTAAAAAAATCAGGATCTCTGTTAACATGGGCTGTTGTTTGTCTTAATGCGTCAATATTATCAACTTCTCCCGAAAGAAAATAAGGCATTCCACAACCACCATAGGATATGAACTCACCCTGATCTACCATTAACACTTTGGCATCGGGGTTTAATCTTTTACATCTGGCGGCTACCTTTGGCCCAAGAGCAACAGCTCCGATTACAACAATTTGCTTTGACATTTTGTCCTCCAATTGATTTTAATTAAAGTTTTTTAAAAGTTTATATGTTTTTATGAAACCTCTGACAATTATTAAAAATAATAATTGTGCAGAGGTTTCATAAAAAAAGCAGATATAAAGTGCTAAATTTCCTTAGAAAGAAGCTACAAAACCTTGATCATCAATGATTTTTTTTGCTTCTTCCTTGGTTAAACTTCCTTCCCATTCGGCATATTTTTGCTCTAGATTTACAGTTACATTATTTGCTCCTGCATTTTCAAGGGCATTTTTGACTGCACCTGTGCAATGACCGCAGCTCATCCCTGCAATATTAATTTTTTCCATAATTTCCTCTCTGAATTAAATTTAAAAATGATATTTATTTTGCTAAATTTTGAGATTTTTTGCAAGTGTAAATTTATTAAAACAAAAACAATTATTTTTTAAGTTTGTATTTATTTTTTGTAGATTTTTTTTCCAAAATTATTTAATATGGTCTTATAAAATTTGAAGCTAATTTAAAGAGGTAATTATGAAAATAAAATTATTATTTATTTTTTGCATGTTTTTTCTTTTAAGTAATCCGTCAATACTTAAGGCCGAACTTGACATGTCGCTTTGCAATCCTCAGCCTTTGGAAGATGATTTAATTATAACAGGCCCTGATAATACATGTTTTGTATTTAGACCAATTCAAATCAGAGCCACTAATCCCTTTGATGGTAAAAGCTTTATTGTGGGTGATATTGATAGTGACAGTTTTAGAACTCCACCGACCAAAGTTATGATCAGCGGTAGTTTTGAAGACGAGGAAAATGAAAATATTTGGCTGTTTTATTTGGGTAAATATGAAATTAGCAGAGGGCAATACAGGGCTGTTATGGGTAAATTACCGAATAACTTGGCAGATGAACCAATTAATGCCGAAACCGATAAACTGCCCGTTACCAATCTTTCTTTTTTTGAAGCTTTTGATTTTGTTGATAAATTAAATCAGTGGATTTTTGCCAATTCAATGGATCAATTACCCATGGCCGGTTCCTATCCCGGATATATTCGTTTTCCGACAGAAATTGAATGGGAATATGCGGCAAGGGGAGGAATTGAAGTTCCCGATTCAATTTTTGAGGCATTAACCCCCTATGAAGATAATTTGGCAGCCTATGAATGGTTTGGGGGGCCAAAATCTTCCCATGGTAAAATGAGAAATATAGGTCTATTAAAAGCAAATCCTCTGGGGCTTCATGATATGCTTGGAAATGTGCAAGAAATGACCCAAAGCCTATACCAAGTTGAATATTATCAAGGCAGAAATGGCGGTTTTGTGAGTAGAGGCGGTTCATTTTTAAATGAAGAGGACAGTATAAGCTCGGCGAGAAGACAGGAAGAACCATATTATTTGCTAAGAAGAAATAAATTGACTTCCAATGCAAAGTTGACCCTTGGCATGCGACTTGCCATCTCAGCCCCATTAATTACAGATAGGGATGCCATCATGGATTTGGAAGATGCCTTTGAGGATCATAGAAGCACAACAGGTGCCGATACTCCTGCCGTTCTTTCAATTGCACCTGTCAGTGATCAAGAAGGTGTTTCGGTAAATGAAGCCCTTGAACGCCTCAGAAAATTGGAACAAACTCCAACCGAGGAAATTTTAAAAGTTTTGGGGCAAGAACTTGGTTATGCTGAAGCTGCCTTGTTAAAAACCATTGAAATCAGGCAAAAAGCCGACGCCGACGCCGCTCACGTTTGGGTGGGGCAGGCCATGTTCTTAGGTCAATATTTACAGCAATATATTGCACGTCATAAAAGCATAGAAGCAAGGTATTTTAGTAAAAAAGGGCAAGATGATGAAGCCCAGTGGAAAAAGTTGCTTGATGATGTGGTTTATGTAATTGCAAGAGTTAAGGAAAGATATAGGGAAAGTATTGTTTCACTAAATAATTTACCTGAAAAATATGTGCAAGATGCTTTTGTTTTGCGTAATACTGAAGAAGAAATGAAATTTAAAAAGAAAGAGTTTGATCAAAAAGAATATGATAATATTATAAAAGTTTTAGGTATAATTAAACAAAACTATGAATATTTTAAGAAGTATAAAAAAGCCGATTTGCCTGCATGGCTAAAAATGTTTGAATAGGATTTGTTATGTTTTAAGACCTTGTATAATGATTTTATACAAGGTCTTTTAATTAGGGTGTGTTTCTTAATTTTTGTATTGTTTTCTATAGCTTGTTTTTGCTTCGCAAAATCAAGTTGAGTTTTTCTATTGTCATAAAATATAGGGGTAAACC
>CAYJGE010000193.1:0-4438 GCA_964369835.1 uncultured Mailhella sp. | reverse complement strand
GCTTTCATGGAGAATTTGCAAGGCAAATTCGACCACAAATCAAGAATAGCAAAAAATCACATTTTTTGCGTTAAATGGTTGATTTGTGCGCCTTTTCCCTCTGCACAAAATTTATCTAAAAATAAAAATTTCATTCTGACAACAAATTTTTATTACAAATTAATAATTGTGCAGAGGTCTCAAAATATTAATTAAATCAGTGCTTCCATAACACTATTTTGAATTTAATATAACAGAAAAATTTATGCAATTTAAATCAAGTAAACAATTATAAGAGGTTATTATGTTTGACAAAGAATTTTTAGAAAAAACTTTCCCAAAGGAACGTACCGACGATTTTTTTGAAGCTCTTTTTGGTGGTGCCGAAGACGGAGCCTACACCATAAGCCTAAGATTTCATGAAGCAAATGATAAAAAACTTGTTTTTTCATTTGATCTTGATCAACGCAACAATCAATGTTTAAAATGCAATATGACCACGGGTTTACCTCAAGTTTTTGAGCGCCACCCAATTATTAATACAAAATCAGTTGCCGAAGAACTTGCCAAAAAAGCAGGCTTTCAAGACTATACATGGAAATTAGGACACACAGTTCAAGTTTCTGACAAGCTACATTATATTCCATTAATTATTGAAGCTAAGTAATTGACATAGAAAAAATACAGCTTTGTTTTTTCTATATCAACTATTTTAAAATTACTCAAAAAAAATAAGGTATTGAAAATATAGGAATAAATAAATCTTGCCAAAAAAATATTTTTCATTTACAAGTATTGCAAAAGTTTTTTGGACACTAGCCTTATAAATTGTTTAATTTGCCAAAATTACAAAAGCCTTAGAGCTAAGGAGATTTATGACACCTGATGATCTTGAATTCTTTACAAAAGTTTTAAATCAAATGTTGGAAGAAACACAACAAAACGGTGATTTAACCCTTGAATATTTAACGGAAAGTTCAAAGTCATTTGCTGATCCTGCCGATAAAGCTACGGCAGAATCTGATCGCTCATTTACTTTGCGTATTCGTGACAGAGAACGACGTCTTATTAACAAAATATATGAAGCCCAAAACAATATAAAAAACGGAACCTATGGTATTTGCGAAGAATGTGGAGAAAACATAGGAGTTCCAAGACTTAAAGCAAGGCCTGTTACAACCTTATGTGTTGATTGTAAGGCTCGCCAAGAAGAAGGTGAAGATATTAAAGGAAGTTAAGAAAATTCTGATTTCTTATTGAGGGGGAAAAGTTTTTTTGAACCAATCCAAGACGCTTAGTCTCACTTTGTTCGATATAAGCTGGGTGAGTTTTTCCCCCTCAAACGTAAACAATCGTTTCCCCCTTTCCTTAAAAAACATTTGTCAAATAACAATATAAATATTTTTATTTATGTTTTATTAAAGTGGAAATTTTTTTGAACCAATCCAAGACACTTAGTCTCACTTTGTTCGATATAAGCTGGGTGAGTTTTTCCCCCAAATATAATTGCTTCCCCCCTTTCCTTAAAAAAACATTTTATTAATTATTACTATAATTATTTAATTGTGAAAATTTGTTTCTTAGACAGATTAACGCACGTCAATCCAATTCTTACATCAATAGATATTTTATCAAAATTTCTTGGTGAAAACTTCTTGTTTTTGCCATTTTTTCAAACAAAGTTTGAAAAAATCATTGGGGTTTGCAAAGGGAGTCACTCCCTTTGCTGGGGGTTTGGGGGCAAAGCCCCCAAATTGGAATGGCGTGCAGATTAACGTGCCTTATCAAAAAAATTAGTTGGATTTTATGGACGCTCATCTTTTTAGAAGAATTTGTGATGATTTACTGCCTGCATTGCTGGGTGCAAGAATTGAAAAAATTCATCAACTTGCAGATAATATTACTGTTTTTACTCTTTATGGACTTTTAAAATCACAAAACGATCACTTATCAGATAACATAGAATTTTTAGAAAAAAAACAATTTTTAATTCTAAAGGAAGGAAAAAAACCTCTCCTATTTCTTTCAAATTACAGACCGCGAACCAACGAACACCCTCCTGCCAAAATCATGCGCCTCAGAAAATATTTAGCAGGGAAAAGAATTAGTAAAATTCATTGCAATTGGCTTCAAAGAAAAATATATTTTGAACTTTTTGGTGATATCTATTTTAGTCTGGATTTGAAAAATGGCATTGAAATCTTAAATTATCCTTATCCTCTTGAGCAAAATCAAGATAATACAAAAGACGTTAATTTATCCATGGAGCCAAGTTTTAACTCTTTAAACTATGGAGAATATTGGCCTGACTTTGATGACATTCTGAATTTTAAAGATAATCAAGAAATTTGGCAAAAATTCCCAATCATTACCCCTCTTTTAAGAAAAGTCATACCATTTTTGGATAATAATGAAGCCAAAGCCCTTTATGCTGATTTACAATATGGGGGTGGAGATATCATTATTTATGAAGAGCAAATCAATAATTTGCCAAACCAAAATCTTTTAAACAAAAATATTGAAATTCTCCCCTTTCACTTACCAAAACAGCTTGAAGAACTTAATTTTAATAAAGAAAATTATAAAGTTCACCAATTTGAAAATTCATTTTCAGCTCTTCTTTTTTTTGGAGAACTGTATTTAACTCACTTTGACCAAAAACTTGATGACTTAGCACTAAAATCATTAAATTCAAAAAATAAAAAACTGGATAACCTTTTAAATAAATTGGATTTGGAACAAGAGAGATTGCAAAAAATGCAAGATCAAAAAGCAATTGCTCTTATTTTACAAGCAAATCTCTACCTTTTTGACTCAAATAAAAAAGAAAAAACAATTAAAACCATTGATTTTGAGGGAAAAGAGTTGGAAATAAAGCTAGATCCAACCAAGACAATTAAAGATAATATGGAATATTTATTCCATCAAGCCAAAAGAGGACAAAGAGGATTAGAACATCTTGTCCTTAGAAAAGAGCAAGTTTTAGCTCAAAAGCAAGCCCTCAATCAAGAAGTCTTACAATCCCATATATTACCTCAAAAAGACAAAAAAACCAATAAAACCCCAATATTAAAATCCAATAATAAAATTAAATTTAATAAAGGAAATCAATTTAAAGATTCGGAAATTCAGAAGCTACCAAAGCCTGAAAACAAAACAAAATTTCCAAGTCAAGTTCAAGTTTTTACCAGCAAAGACGGGTTTACCATGCTGAGAGGACGTGACAGCAAAGGAAATGCCTTGGTTTTAAAAATGGCAAGCCCCCATGATTATTGGATTCATACCGCAGATGGACCAAGTGCCCATGTTATAATTCGCAAAAACCACCCAAATCAAGAAATACCCAAAAGCACCCTCCAAGAAGCAGGTATTTTGGCCGTTGAAAAAAGTGGACAAAAAAATCAAAGCAAAGCCATGGTTCAATATAGCCTTGCCAAAAATATCAGATTAATGAAAAATGCCCCAAGCGGACTTGTGCATATTGACAAAAGTGAAGGAACTTTTTGGGTCGAAATCACGTGATTCAGGATTGAGGGGGAAAACCACATTTTTTTGAACCAACCAAAAACGCCTGCGGCTGGGCGAGTTTTTCCCCTCAAATTCCCCTTTTCCTTAAAAAACATTTTATCAAATATAATATAACTATTTTGATTTATTAATATTTTATTTAATATCTAAAATCAAAAATTATGCCATAATTATAGTTTTTGAAAAAATGGCGTGGGGCTATGCTCGTTCGCAATGACCGTGCATTCATTTAATATTATAAATATAGCGTATTATATTGATATAGTAACAAAAATCAACTTCCACATTTTATTTTTTATAGCGATTTAATCAACATTTTTCAACTTTTTTCTTTATCCAATCTTTGGCAAAAAGCTTCATAGCATTTGGCAAGCAATGTTTCATCTTTAAAGTCAATTTTTGCTCCGATTTGCTTTGGTCTTTCCGGATTTAAATAATTTAAAAACGAACGACGATATTTTTTTATTTTAATTGCTGACTTACCTTGAAAAAGGCGTATTTCAAGTTTTTCAAAAAATTCATCATGATTAAAAGCTTTCATAAAGGAGTTTGCCCTTGAAATTAATTCATCATATTCCAAATGCAACTCTTGTAGTTCAAAATTATTTTCAACTCCAATGCAAAGGGTTTTATTTCTGACTCCAAGTGGTTTTGCAATGGGTGCAAGCTCTCCCATAACCATATCCCAATTATCCCAAAGCTCATGAAATTCTGATAATTTGACCATGTCCTGATTAATTTCAAAAAAATCATCAAGCAATACTTGACTTATGATTGGAGATTTACAATTTCTTTTATAAAATTTTTTTTTCATAGTTTCAGTATCTACTCAGGTGATTCCGGATTGAGGGGGGAAACCCCATTTTTTTGGATTACTCCATGACGCTTAGTCTCACTTTGTTCGACATAAGCTGGGTGAGTTTTTCCCCCT
>CAYJGE010000192.1:0-4532 GCA_964369835.1 uncultured Mailhella sp. | reverse complement strand
GAAAAAATGTTTTTTCAGGAAGGGGGGAAGCGATTGCTTACGTTTGAGGGGAAAAAACTCACCCAGCTTATGTCGAACAAAGTGAGACTAAGCGTCATGGATTAGTTCAAAAAAATGGGGTTTCCCCCCTCAATCCGTAATAACATGGGTGTTAAAAAGTTTATTTTATTAAATCATTGGCAATATCTATTATATTTTGACCTTCTTCGCATACAGTTGTAATTTCAAAACTTGTGGGGTCAACAAGAAATGTTAATATGACAGACTCAAAAATCATGGGAGTTTTTGAAGCAATTTTAAGATCTAGTTTTCCGGGATTACTTATACATTGTTTAAATTCCATAGAATTATTTTCACCAAGAAGGGAGACATAGCCTGAAAGGTTTTGTAAATATGTTTCAAGTGTGTTTTCTAAGGTGTGTTGAAATTCATTACCGGTTAAAACCAATATAATTGGTAGCAATTTTTGATCATTATAGTTATTTTCAATGGAAATAAACAGAGTTTCTGAAATCCATCTTTTCAAATCATCTTCTATTAATTTAGAATTATTATCTGTAGGCGAAGTATTTACTAATAATTGGGATAGGTCTTTAATTTTTGGAATAAGATCTTCCGGAATAATAAACTCAAGCTTTGTGGTATTTTCTGCAAGATCTTTTGCTCCCAAGGAGAAGGTGAAACTGCTTGGTTGTTTATTTGCTTCCAAGTCCACGGCAACAGAAGCGTCTAAAACTAAAGTATCGCCATATAATTTTTTAAATAATTCAAATTGACTTTCATTAACCATTTCATTGCTTAGGTTAATTTTGAATCCATTAACAGTTAAAGCAAATTTTACACTTTTTTCAACATCATATTCTGTTTTAAGTTCAACTTTTTCAAAATCAGCAATGGTATTACTTGCATTTTTTGTTTTTGAAATTGATTTTAAATTTTCTACAGTCATATCTGTATTTGCAAAAATACTAAAACTATTTAAAATTTGGGAGGCATAGTTTTTTTCTTCTGTTTGGCTAATGGTATCACTTAAAAATTTAGGTATTATTTCAGATAAAGTGGCTAAAAAGGCAGGTGATGGAGATTGAATATTATTCCAAGTGAATTTTTCAACTTTTGTTATTAAGTTTGTTTCTGACATGGGATCTTCTTGAACAGAATTTAATCCTTCCATTGTGATGGAAGATATTTTCCCTTGGGCAAAATTTTTCATAACTGTTGATTTAACTTCCTGCATTATTTTTACAGAATAATTGCCAATACCGGAAGATGTGGATACTTTATAATCAAGATAGGTCATATTATCAATTGAGGAATCAAGTATAGCCTTAAAAAATTCTTCATCATAGGCTTTTGCACCAAGTTCAAATGTTTTTCCAAGATTTTGCTTCCAATTATCAATGATAAAACTTCCAAATTCAATATCTTGAGCTAAATTAACAGTAACATTTTGCTCATTAATTTGATGTGTTATTTTAGTTGTATAAGAAGCTTTAATGTTTTTTAAAATTATTTTTTCTGCCACAAGAGGTTGCCCCTCTGTTTTGGCATCAAAAGCTTTAATATTTGGATTTGTTATCGCAATTTCATCAATAAAAACATTTCCTTCACTCATAGTATTGATTTTTGCACTAAGTTCTTTTAAATAAAGAATATTTTCTTCAATATTAAATTCTACTGTTTTGGCTTCTATGTCATATCTTTCTAACATTGCCTTGGCAAAATTTTCTATTTCAGGTTTTGTTGCCTTTGCTTCTTCGTTTTGAACTTCTGTACTGTTATTGCTTTCAACGGCAGTATTTCCATTTACATTGGATTGTCCTGCTTCTTGATCATTTGACATTAAAGAATATGCCAAGACAATACCCAAAATAACTATTGCACCGATAATCAAATTTTTATTTTTCATATAATATCCTATTAAAAATGTTAATTGAAAATAACTTTATTCAAAATTTTTAAAATGAGCTTCTTTAAAATTGCTGATATCTTTTTCGGATAATGGACTTTTTTCTATAAAATCAATGCAAACATAAGCCGGCATTGTATTATCATCAAGTCCGCTATAATCCGGATATATATCATTAATATTCCAAGCTAACCAAGACATTTCAAGCATAATAATTTCTTGCCAGCCACTACAATTTTCGTCACCCGGAAGAATTTCATTGCTTACAATTCCACCAATCCAAGGTAAAAAGGTGTCAGCTCCAATATGGCGAAGATTTGACAAGTCAATGCTATCATGTCCCCCTGTGCCTTCAACAATATTTTTTAACAATCGTCCATGTTTAGCATAGATTACCCCGGGGCCTTTTCTGACAGAAACTCCATCGCCTGTTGGTATAAAATGACTGTAATTTTCTTCCAATGAAGCAATAACATTGTCTTTTGCTTCAATATCTTTAGTTTTATCAATTTGATAAAGTTCTAAATATTTAGAAGAGTTTAAATAATCATCGGACAAGGCATTAGATGCATGTAAACAAAATATTAGCCCAAAAATAAGACAAAATAGTTTTTTCATGGTTTACCCTCTTGGTTTTTATGTAATACCATATCTTCACAAATACTCATAATACATTTTATTATTTATGAAGTATGCTTTTCAATCTAAATTGCATTGAAACTTTTTAAGACAATTATTTCTTATAATAATAAGTAATATGTTATAAATAATCATAAGTCAATAATTTATTTCGCTTTATATTTTTTTAAAAGTTTAATTATTTCTTCATTTTTTACTTGATTGGCATAATTCAGAGCAGTTAAACCTTCCTTTGAAATAATATTTGGATCTGCTTTATTTTTTAGAAGTAATTCACAAGCATCAATGGTTTCATTTAGAATGACGTACATTAATGCAGTTTTACCATGTTCATCAACGGCATTGATATTGGCATTATTTTCCAATAAAATTTTAATACTTTTAGTATGAATTTTAGATGTAAAATTATGTTCTATTCCAAAGCGAGCTGTGTGAACCAAGCAAGTTGCACCATAGCTGTTTTTTGTTTCAATATTTGCACCATTATCCAAAAGAAGTTGAATGGCCTCAATATGTCCATTGCTTGCTGCGGCCATTAATGGGGTATTGAAAATGGGTTTTTCTGTTTGTGTTATATCAATTATGGCCTTATTTTTTAAAAGATATTTTATTATATCTAACTTATTGTTTATGGAGGCAAAAAATAGGGGAGTGTGACCACGGGTATTTATTTCATTAATCATGGCTCCATGCTCAACCAAGGCTTTGACTATGCGGATATTTCCACTTAAACTTGCGCTCATCAAGGCTGAAATTTCACTATTATTTTTAGAGTTGGAATTGGCATTATTTTTTAGTAAAATTTTTACAATTTCATAATGATTATTTGATATGGCATATAATAATGCTGTATTTCCCATATTGTCTTTTGCTTCAATATCAGAGCCCAAATTTAAAAAAGTTTCAACCATGTCCTTATAACCAATGATACAAGCTAAGATTAGTGATGTTCTGTCTTTACTATCTCTTGCTTGCATATCTAAACCATTTTTTAATATATTTTTAATACGCTCACTATTATATTCGGGAACTTCAGGAGTGAATGCTAAAGACATGTTAACCTCACTAATTAAAAATTGAAAAAAACATGCAATAATTATGGGTAAAATAAGATGTTTTTTCATATTCACCTCTTTAATAAAATATCGTTTAAAAAAAAGCCTTTGCAAAACATCATGCAAAGGCTTTAAAACTAAATATGAATTTAGTTTAAAATATTATTGATTATTAGTCGCAGCTTGATTGCTTTTTTCTGCAAATTCTTGTTTATTTTTATTGGCACCAATAATGAAAATAATGGGAAGTATTGAACCAATAAACAAGGTAATCAATAACATCATACCAAATCCAAGTCCGAACATTCCTGACATAACATTACTTACAACCACAAGAGCAAGAACGATAACACCCCAAATAAAGCATTTTTGACCACTTTCAGGCTTATTACAGTTTGAAACGCCAACAATGCCCGCAATGATTTGGGCAACTGAACCGGCCAATCCCAAAAGTAGTGCAAAATATAACATGTCTAGGTTAATTCCGGCATTGCCCAACTCACTGTCCACTTGTGAAGATATGTCCGATGGTACAAGACTTGAAACCATACTAAAGGTTGATACAGCAAAGCCATTAATAAGCAATGAAATTGCTCCAAAAATAATCATTAAGATGGCAGCTACTTTAATCATTCCTGATCCTGCCGGTTTTTGATTTTCCATAATTCCCTCCAATTTTAAATTCTGTGCTTTTAAGCATTTGGTTATTAATGAATACTACCTTGACACTAATTAATCAACAAAAAGATAATAACAAAAAGATAAAATAAAAACCAGTAAAATTTTATCGAAAAATTTGCAAAAAAACTATTTTGGTAAAAAAAAAAGAATTTTAGCAAAATAAAACTAAAATTCTTTAAATTTGGTGCCCAGGGGGAGAGTCGAACTCCCACGCCGTTTCCAGCACTACCACCTCAAAGTAGCGTGTC
>CAYJGE010000191.1:0-4546 GCA_964369835.1 uncultured Mailhella sp. | reverse complement strand
AAAACTCATTTTTTTCAAAAAAATGGGGTTTCCCCCATCAATCCGGAATCACGTGGGTTTGGGGGAAATCATTTCCTCCAAAAAAAATAATAAAAAAGGGAAATCAGTTCCCCTCAAAAAAATAATAAAAAAGGGGAATCATATCCCCAAAAAAATAATAAATGTAATAAATAATATAAATAAATGAGAGAATTATGGAAGAAAATCAATTTCCTGAAATTGACATTGAAAAAGAATTGCGTCAAGCCTATTTGGATTATTCCCTTAGTGTTATTGTTGGGCGGGCAATTCCCGATGCCAGAGATGGATTAAAACCTGTTCACCGCCGAATTTTATATGCTCAATCGGTTTTAAATAATAGTTATCGTAATCCCCACAAAAAATGTGCAAGAATTGTGGGTGATGTTATCGGTAAATATCACCCACACGGTGACACTTCTGTTTATGATGCCCTTGTGCGTATGGCACAAGATTTTAATATGCGTGATCCTCTTGAGGACGGACAAGGAAACTTTGGTTCCATTGATGGGGACAGTGCTGCCGCCATGCGTTATACAGAAATCAGAATGTCAAAATTGGCAGGCGAATTTCTGACAGATATTGAAAAAGAAACAGTTGATTTTAGGGATAACTATGATGGCTCAGAGGAAGAACCTGTTGTTTTGCCGACAAAAATTCCAAATCTATTGGTAAACGGATCTTCCGGTATTGCGGTTGGCATGGCAACAAATATTCCTCCTCATAATTTGGGAGAACTTTGCAATGCCATTTTATTATTGATTAACGATCCTGATATTAGTGTTGAAGATTTAATGCAAGTTGTGCATGGACCTGATTTTCCCACAGGTGGACAAGTGTATGCCGGGCAAGGTTTAATCGATGCCTATCGTACCGGACGCGGTATTGTAAAAATTAGGGGACGCATGGAAGTCAAGGAAAGGGGAAAAAATACTCAATCAATAGTAATTACAGAAATTCCCTTTGCTTTAAATAAATCAAGTTTGGTTGAAAAAATTGCTTTCTTGGTTAATGAAAGAAAGATTGAAGGTGTTTCAGACTTAAAAGATTTATCCGACAGAAACGGAATCAGAATTGAGGTTGAACTAAAAAGAGGAACAATTCCCGACTTGGTAATCAATGCCCTTTATAAATATACTCCCATGGAATCTTCCTTTGGGATTAATATGCTTGCAGTTTTAAACAATAGACCCATATTATTTAACCTTAAATCCGCCTTGGTTTGTTTTTTAGACCACAGGCGCGAAGTCATTATCAGGCGTTCTCGTTTTGATTTGAATAAGGCAGAAGCCAGAGCACATATTGTGGAAGGCCTGTTGAGAGCTCTTGATATTATTGATGAAATCGTTTCATTAATTAAGGCAAGTGCAAGCCCTGCCATTGCCAAACAAGGTCTTGTAGATCAATTTTCCTTTTCAGAAATCCAAGCCCAAAGCATTTTGGATATGCGCTTACAAAGACTTACAGGACTTGAACATGATAAATTGCAAGAAGAATATGATGAGCTTCTGAGATTAATTGCTTATTTAAAGTCAATACTGGAAGATGTTCAGGTTTTACTTGGTGTTATGCGTAAAGAAATGGAAGAGATTAAAGAAAATTATTCAAGCCCTCGCAAAACAGAAGTGATTAAAGAAACTCTGACAGGTATAAATATTGAAGATTTAATCCCAGATGAGGAAGTTGTTATTACTTTATCTCGCCGTGGCTATATCAAAAGAACAGCGCTGACCAATTATCATCAACAAAAACGTGGTGGCAAAGGGATTGCGGCTTTAAATACGGGTGATGATGATTTTGTACAAGACTTCATCGGCACAACAAACCATCAACATCTTTGCATGTTTACCAACAAAGGGCGTATGTATCAGCTAAAGGTCTATCAAGTGCCGGAAGGTAGCAGAATAGCCAAAGGTATGCATATTGCCAACCTCTTGCCCCTAGAGAAAGATGAATGGGTTGCCAATGTTTTAACTGTCAGAAATTTTGCCGATGATCAATATTTCTTCTTTGCCACTCGTCAAGGTGTTGTTAAACGTTCCAGCGCTTCCCTTTACGAAAAATGCCGCAAAAGTGGACTTATAGCGTTAAGCATTAAGGACGATGATGAACTTATTGCTGTCAGACAAGTTCAAGAAAGCGATCATATTGTTTTGGCAACTTCACAAGGCATGGCCATCAGATTTTCTTGCCTTGATGTTAGAAATATGGGCAGAGGAGCAACCGGAGTCAAAGGGATTGGACTTCGCCGAAATGACATGGTTGTCAGTTGCTTACCACTAAAAGAAGACGATCAATCAACAGAAATTATGGCAATTTCTGAACTTGGCTATGGCAAAAGAACCAGAGTTGACTTGTATCGCTTACAAAGTAGGGGCGGCGTGGGATTAATCAATTTTAAATCCTCCTCCAAAACAGGTAATGTGATAGGCACAATTCCTGTAACAGACAATGACAGTCTTGTTTTACTAACTTCAAACAATAAAATAATCAGGCTTGGCATTCAAGAAGTTAATTCCATTGGCAGAAATACCATGGGGGTCAGACTGGTAAAACTAGATGAAAATGCAAAGGTTGTCGGCTTTGATACAGTGCCTATGAATGAAAAAGAAGATGATGATGCTTCAGGAAGTACCGATTAAATCAGTGTTTCCAAAAAGAAAGGAAAACAGTATGAAAAAAAACCTTTTTATTTTATTATTACTCATATGTAACATTTATTTTGTTTTTAATGGCTATGCAAATAATAGTTCCAAAGTCGATTTGACAGAAAATCAAAAACAAGAAATTTCTATCAATGAATATGCAGAACTATTTTTATTAAAAGAAATTTTACCTAGCAAAACCTTTGAATCTCAAATATTACCAATGATTAAAACAGCCTTGGCGGATAAAATTATCACAAGGGCTGAATTTAATGACTTAAATGAAAAAATTAAAAACATTTTATTTGATGAAGAGTTCCTTTTCACCTCAAACCTACTAAAAAAATTGGAAAAAAAGGATTTTGGTTCTCAGGTTAACGATTTGATTGATGATGTAGAAAAAGGACTTGATGTTTTAGGGCAAAGCCTTGAAAAAGGTGCCGGAGAGCTAGGCAAAACCTTGGAAAAAGGAATAAACCGTTTCTTAGATGAAAATAAAGAATTGTTGACCGAAGAAAATATTATGAAATTCTTAAAAGAAGGTTCTGAAATGTTTGAAATTGAAATAAAAACAAAAAATAATTCAGGTAATGAAGAATCGACACCAGAAATAATTGAAGAAAATAATCCTGTTAATTTATAATCTTAGGTAAAATAATGATTAAATTTCAATCATGGAATGTTAATGGCTTTCGTGCCATCAGACAAAAAGAAGCTTGGGCATGGTTTGGTGAAGAAAATCAAACTGATATTATCGGTATTCAAGAAACAAAGGCCGATATTTCCCAAATCAAAGAAGAAGACAGGCAGCCGGCAGGCAGGCTTGGATATTTTGCCTCATCAACAGTGAAAAAAGGTTATTCGGGGGTTGCTGCTTTTACAAAACATGAACCCATTGCAATTAATTACGAATTGCCTGACCCGGAATTTCAGGGCGAAGGGCGCTTAGTTCATCTTGAATACCCTAAATTTCATTATTTTAATGGTTATTTTCCAAACGGCGGAGAAGAAATTTCCAAGGGCATTTATAAGCGTGTTCCATATAAAATGGGCTTTTTTGAAGCTTTTTTAACTCATGCCGAAAAACTTAGAGCGGAAAAACCTATTATAGTTTGCGGAGATTTTAATATTGCCCATAAAGCCATTGATTTGGCACGTCCGAAAACAAATATTTATTGCACAGGCTTTTTGGAAGAAGAAAGAGCTTTCCTTGATAAATTTGTTGAAAAGGGTTATATTGACACCTTTAGACATGTACATCAAGATCAAGAAGATGCCTATACTTGGTGGTCCTATAAATCAAAAGCAAGGGAAAAAAATGTTGGTTGGCGTATAGACTATTTCTTTGTTTCGGAAGAACTTAAATCAAAAATATCTGACGCATGGATTGAAACAGACATCTTTGGATCAGACCATTGCCCTGTCGGACTAGCCTTGGATATGGAATTTTAAATTTATACACATAAAAACACACAGTTATTTCAAACTTGACAATGCTATGGCAAGGCATTATATTAAAAAAGAGGGTGACAAGTGCTCGATACTACTTGCCACCCTTGGGTTAAACCCCTGATGTATGGTTATAGAAAAAAGTTACATCAAAGAAGAATTTTAACCACCGTAATTGTAGGAATTTACGGTGGTTAACTTCTTTAATGAGCCTTAGTTATTTTTTTAGAATAAAATGTTTATAATAGCATGGGCAAGAATATCTGCCAAAACTGCCATAAACAAGCTCATTAGAAATTGCTTCATAAGCACCTCCAAGATTAGACTCTCAGAGGTTAACCCAAGAATTTTGTATAGTATTTTTTCAAACTTGACAATGCCCTTGACAATGCTATGGCAAGGCATTATATTAAAAAAGAGGGTGACAAGTGCTC
>CAYJGE010000190.1:0-4555 GCA_964369835.1 uncultured Mailhella sp. | reverse complement strand
TTGCCATTCGCCACCTCCCAAGCTGATATTGAAGAACTTTTACCACAAAAAATTATAAAAACTGAAAATTAATTTTTTATAATAATATTAATTGCAAAATCTCAGATATGTTGATGAATACAAGATATCTGAGATTTTTTTATTTTGCAATATGGGGCTTATTGGATGGTTACGAATTAACAGTATGTCCAATTTTTGCAATTTCCCTTGCCCAATAATGAGCACCGCCACAAGCTTCAATTCCAACAACACATTTTGGAATATTAGAAAAAAATGCTAACACGTTTTTTCTTATTAACTTCCTGTTATAACATTGATTTCCATTTTTATCTTCTCCGTAAACCTGAAAATTTAACTTGGCAATATCCATGCCTATGTAATAAGCTGTCTTCATGACCCGTACCCCTTTTTTATTGTGGAACCCATTTAGTTATGGATTATTTATTATGACCACATTATAGCACATAGATGCCGGTGCGACAAGTTCGCCATGGGGGCGGGTCTATCTCATCTTTCCTTAAAAAACAAATTTTTAAACATATTGTTTTACATTTGTTTTTTAAAAAATAATTTTTAAGTATTTTTATTTTTGAAAATAATTTTCACAAGCGGATTGACGTGGGTGAAATCCTTGTAGTTGTGTAATTGCTCTTTTCCAAGGGGTGTAATAATCTCTGGCATAAAAAGGCATAGGATCTTATTATTCATTATAAATACAAATTGCATCATACAAAACTTTTGGCAAAGCTTTAACCATTAACTTATCAAGTTCTTGAAAATTTGTTTTTAAATCATAATTGTCCATGAACCAAGTATCAAGTTGAATCAAATTTTCCCAAGATATAATGCAAGGGTGAAGTTTAGCGGCAAAATTTCGATAATTATTTAAATCCATATACCATGATTTAACTTGTAAAGTATTGGCGACTCGCCAGCCAAGTGAACGCATAAAATCATTCCATCTGTCATGTTCGAGTTTAGCCAATTTTTCTATTCTATCATTGCCTTTTTCTTGACAATTTAATGCCTGTTCATAATGTTCCAAAATTTCAAGAGAAATTTCTTTTGTCCAAACTTCCTTTGCAATTTCCATATTCAATTCTTCACATAAAAGAGCATATATTTTATACTTTGCATGAAGAGCAAGGGCCATGGAAGATGAGCGATTATATTCCTTATCTTCATAACTGTGGTCAGCTTCTTGGTTAACTTGTAATAGTTTAATTGCTTTTTCCTCTTCCGTGCCTTGATTAAGCATATCATTGGCATAGTGTTTTGTATAAAAACGATTAAAAGCCATACCAAGGCAATCAAGATAGGAAGAAGTAATATTATCCCAAGTATAAATTTCCCTAAAATTTCCAAATGGATACAAATCACAAGGCACTCTATTGTCAAATTTTAATTTTTTCACAATTTCTGTGACAAAGGGATCATTGATTAAAACATTAATTAATGGTTTAATATAATTACTTGTTTGCCTGTTTATAAATCTTGTTTCTTCAAAAACTTGCCTTATCTTCATTGCCACATTCATATTGTTTACATCATTATCCAAAGTGCAAATAACATAATTTATTTGACCATTTTCTTTAAGTAAATTGACAAATTCAGCACTGTTCACATCAAATGTAAAAAACTTCATTCTTGTTTCTTCATTATTATGCTCAGATTCTGAACTTTGAATTAACTCGGGACAAAGATATTCAAACTTTGCCTTTATGTTTGGATCTCGATCAACAATAATTATTTTAGGTTTTAATTTAAATGTTTGCCCACACCATAGAGCAATTTTCAAAGCCTCCAAACCCTTATTGTCAGCACCGACTATTAAAATAGTCAAATCATTTTCGCTTGCTCCCAAAAAAAGTGGTCTGTTGGTAAAAAGGTTGTAAAATATGGAACGATATTCCTTAAATAACCTTAAATTAATATGACTTGTGGTTTCCACTGTGTCCACTATGGTTTCCGATTCTACCTTGGAATTTAACACATGAATTTTTATTTTTTTATAATAAAAATCATTCTTATAACGTTCGGCAATGGTCAACATAAAATGCAAGTTTTCTTGTTCATTTGTATTTAATAAAAATATATCGATTTCTTTTTTGCGAAATCTTTTATATAAAATGGGATCATCAATACTTATATCAAACACAAAGGCTTTTAACTTTTGTAATTGTTCAAAAAATTCCGAACGTTCATCTTCTATTGTTTGTGTTCCCAAAAAAACAAGAACAGAATATTTTAAATTGCCTTGTTTTTCTTTATTTCTAATATCCTCTGCCAAAAGAACAGTACGTTCCGAAATTTCAGAAAATATACATAAATGTCCTTTTCTGATTAATTGATATCTAAGTCTTGGGAAAAAATATTGCAATAAGCCAAGTAAAAAGCCAAAAAGTAAAATTGTAGCAAATACATGCAAAAATGCAATATATATGATTAAAATATAATCCAAGTCATTAAAGGCATTAATCAATAAACTCTTTGTTTCCCATACAGAATCTTCACCTGTTATGGAACGCACCACCCCTAAAATTGACATGAAAAAAGCCTCAAGCCAGTCATTATTTTCAGCAAAATGTCCAATGATATAAAGAGGAAAAAGAGCTGCCGCCGTTCCTCCAAGCAAATAAGCAATAACATGCTTCATGGACGCATAATATTTTACCCTTTGAATAAGAGCCAAAATAATGCCAAGTGAAAATAAAGAAATGGAAAGAATAAAACAAAAAGTATAAAGCATATTGCCTCCGAGGGGTTATGGGATAATTGTGCCATCTTTGTCGTATTTGATTGTTGAAGCAACATTGCCCAGTTCGTCGTATTTTAAGGTTATTTTTGCATAACCATTTTTATGTAAAATAGGATTACCGTCAACACCAAAATAGGCTTCTTCTATTATATTAGCATTATTATCATATTTGTTTCTTAATTCTGCATAGCCATTATATAGAATCGGTTCTGAATTAGCTCCAAAATAGCTTTGTTTTAAACGATTACCATATTTATCAAATTCATTAATTAGTTTTGCATAACCCCAATCACCTATAACAAGATTATTATTGGAATCAAAACAAGCTTGCTCTGTCAAATTTCCTCTTTCATCAAATTTTTGAGTCATTTTGGCAAAACCTTTATATAATACTGCCTCATTATATGGTTCAGACCCATAATAAGCTTCTTTTATTAAATTTCCCAATCCATCATATTCTTGAATTAATTTTGCATAGACACCTTCATAAAAAAAAGCTTTATTATCAACACCAAAATACGTAGTTTCTTTAATATTTTTTTTGTAGTCAAATTTCCTTACTAACTTAACTAAACCTCTTACTCTATATAAAAACCCATTTTCAAGTCCAAAATATGTTTCTTCTTTTACATTTCCAAGTTCATCATATTCCACAATTAATCTAGAAAAACCAATTTTATTTAAAAAAGGTTCTTCATGTACACCTAAAAAAAATACTTCTGAAATATTTCCTTGCTCATTATATCTTAATACCGTTTTAGGAGGTTCACCGCTTGGAGAAATAAAAAGTTTAGCATCTGAATCAAGTGTAAGTATTTCATTAATATTTTTACGAATATCATATTTAAAATCTAGTTTTAAAATTTGTTTATCATTTTTATTAAATACTCTAATATTTTTTGGATTTCCAAATTCATTAGCTTTTAAACTAATTTTCAGAATAGATTTATGTTCAGCATCAAAATACTCCATCTCTGTAGGAATTCCATACTCATTATTTTTCATTATAATTTTAGCAAACTTACCGAGCTGATTATTTATATCAAAATTCATTATTTCTTCAATATTTCCATTTTTATCAACCTTTATAATTGCTTTTGCTATTCCATGTTTATTTGAAATTGGTTTGTTATCAACACCTAAAAAACTAATTTCAACTTGATAATCTAATTCATTATATTTATATAAAGTTTTAGCATACCCTTCATTTATTACCATTGCTTTATCATACATATTAAAGTATTCTTCTTCAATTTTATTTTTCCTTTCATCATACTTATAAGATATTTTGGCAAAACCTTTTTCTTGAGTTATTAAATTTTTTTTACTATCAAAATAACTTATACTTTTTAAACTTGTATCATTATTAAACTGTAAAAAAATCATATTTGTACCATTTTTTATGGACATAGGTGTTCCATCTTTATTCATAAAAGTTTTTTGAACAATGATACTATGCTCATTTCTTTCTAAAATATATCCATATATATTAGTTGCATCTTTTGCTTGGTCTGTTGAAAGATTAGAACCCATAAAATATTGTTTTTTAGCAAAACCATCTTCATCATATTCATAGACATAACTGGTTATAGCACTTTTTGTTTTAATCAGTGAAGACAATATTTGTCCTATATCGGCAGACAAATAAAATTCATTGTTATTATTAGCTTTAGAAGATTCAAAATAAACAGCCTTTCTATTGTTTGACCATGTTTGATGTAATTTTTCTTCTCCTGATTTATTAAAAGTAACCATCCAATAAGCCCCATCTTTTCATAACTTTTATTTTTCATTATG
>CAYJGE010000189.1:0-4601 GCA_964369835.1 uncultured Mailhella sp. | reverse complement strand
TTAGGTGTTTTTAAGGGAAATTTGCGTAAAAAATCCTAAAAATAACCAAATTTTATTTTTTTTAAAAAATTAAAATTTGAACATTAGATATTTTGCTTATTAATCAGTGTTTCCTTAAATTTTGCTCCGCTCTTGGCAAAGTGATTTCTGCAAATAAAGGAGCTTCAGCCCTTTTTTCCGATACCAACAAGTTTCTTTTCCATTTATGAAAAGAACTGGCTGAAATTTTTGCTTGTCTAACATATTCTGAAACCGATAAATTGCTTGCCTGCCAAGCCTTAATATGGCCTTCCCATTTCTTTTGAGTTTTGTTTTTTGTATCTATTCCTGAATTTGTCATAAAAATGCCTCCATTTGAAGAAGCATAATGAAAAATAAAAGTTATGAAAAGATGGGGTTTATTGGATGGTTACTTTGTACGGTTGTTTCCGAAGAATATCATCAAGGGTGCTATATGAAAAGAAATGCCTATATGGTAAGCATTTCAGATATGGTCATAGCCGTTTATGACGGACGGAAAACAGCGGAACTCTCTTTACAATAAATAATGCAAAAGCCACATGAAAAAAGTAAAAATGATAGCAATATAAATTTTAGGGTTTAAAATGAGTTTTTCCTTAAGGCATATTAAAAGAGAAAACCCTCGACAAATTGCCGAGGGCTTGTAAAAACGCAAATTCAAGCTTTGCCACTGTAAGCGAAGCGCACAAATCTTTAGCGGGGGATTATCCCCACACAAGCAAGAACCACGCTTCTTGCGCCGTGAAGATTTTGTGACAAAGCCCAAAATCTTTCCTATTTAGAACCTAAATTTAAAGTTCACGCTCCCCATGTGCGATTGCTGACTCGCCCCATACTCTCCGCTATATTCTGCACTTAAGCTGAAATTCCCAACCGTCCATTCTACGCCCGCATCAGCAAGGAATGTTGTGTCGTCTTGACTTGCGCGTGTGGAATAGTCAGAACCTAAGACGCGGAAATCACTGTCGATATCGCTACCCGATAAGTTTTGGCGAACACCTGCGCCTGCTAAAAAAGCAAGGTTTGAATCGTTTTGCAATTGCCATTCACTGCGCCAATTGAGAGCTATATCAGCATAGAAAGCGGAATAGGAAACACTGTCGTACTGCATATCATACATCGAATAGCCTGAACCCCATGAAATATCGTATGAATCCATATTCATATTGAGGTAAGACAAACCGATATGCGGAGTCAAGCTATGCCCCTCAGCAATTTCAAAGACATAGCCACTGCCAAGAGCAAAATAGAGCGCTTGACTGTCGTAACTATCGTTCGCTTTTGCCACATTTGTTGTGAGGCTAAATTCGCTCTCAACTTGGCTGATAGAGGCTGTTGCTTGGGCTGTCACGTACCATTGTGGCATGATGTTATAGAGCGCGTGCAAGCCGAAAGCGATTGAGGTGGAATCTGTATCCATATCAAAAACATCCGCATTATAGTCAGAAATATTGAAGTTAAAATGCGCGCCCAGAGCGAAAGAATTATTGAAAGAATAAGTCGCGCCGCCTGTCACACCTACATTTGAGCCGTCAAAATTATAATCATTATTATTTGTAAAAGAACCGTAAGGACTTGCAAATACTGTCCATTTACTTTGCTCTATGTCAGAACCTGCGGCAATACCATTTGTGCCATTAGAGGCAAATAATTCGCCATACATTTCATTATACTGTGTTTGCAAAATTTCTTTTGTGATATTGCCCATTTGTAATTGAACTGTATTATGCATTTGCATGGCAGAAGCCGCGCCCGAAGTTGTGTGTGCATTGATATTTTCATCAATCCTAAGAGTTGCACTTAATGGGTCATGCCCGTTAGTAAGCGTTGCAGTTAAAAATGGCACTTCGGTTACTGCTTGGGCTATATTTCCTGTAACATTGGCACTTGTTGGAAGAGAAACTTCACCATTGCCACGTGTGCTACTGTTAGCTACAGCAATCATATCCTTAACTTCGTAAACCTTGCCAAGCTCCACGCCTTGGGCTGTAATTTGTGGGCGTACGATGAGACTTGTGTTTTTGAAGTTGATTACTTGATTTGGATTTTGTGAATCTATACCAAAAACTGTATCGGCAGTACCACTAGCACCTGTAATTATAGTCCAAGGCTTGAGCGTAGTCGCAAAGTTTTCAACGCTATAACTGTTTTTTCCATACACTTCAAAGGCATGAGCTGTCGCAAAACTACCACCTAGACTGCCACCACCGCTTGCAGTCCCCTTTGTTGCTGTAGCATTGATAATACCATAGTTATTGATGAGATTTTCTCCGCCTGTAGTCCCAGTAACATACATACCATAGGCAAAAGCATGGGCGACAGCAACGTTGTCAAAGTATAGATAGGTACCGGCAGTAGCATTTCCTCCTATGGCTGTAACAGAAATATTTCCTGAATTTGTAAGGCTACCACCTGAAGCGGCATACATGCCGCGGGCGAGGGCGTTGGCGACAGCGGTGCTGGTTTGAGAATTAGCTATTCTGCCTTGTGCAATAAAAGTAATATTCCCTGAATTTGTGAGATAACTACCTGCACCACTAGCATACATGCCGTAGGCGTAGGCGTTGGCGTTGGCGGCGGATTGAGAAGTAGCATTTCCTCCTATGGCAGTAACAGAAATACTACCTGAATTTGTAACATGATTACCTGTACCATCAACAGACATACCGTAGGCGTAGGCGTTGGCGTTGGAGGTATTGTTTTGAGCATTGGCTGTTCCGCCTTGTGCTGTAACAGTAATATCACCTGAATTTGTGAGGCTGTGATTACCTGTACCAAAAGCATACATGCCGTAGGCCCAGGCGTTGGCGTTGGCAATAATATTAGTTGTATTAGCATTTCCACCTTGTGCTGATATAATAATATCACCTGAATTTGTAAGGTTGTGATTACCTGCACCGCTAGCAAACATGCCGTAGGCGTTGGCGTTGGCGTAGTCAGCACTTGTTAGCGGTCCGATATAGCTTATGTTTATAGTTCCGTTATTTGTGAAATTATAATCTATATTTCCACTTGTGTGTTTTCCATACATAGCTGCAATAGAATCACCCACACCCAAACCACCAGAAAAAATATGCCCGCCTGTGATAGTTCCGTTATTTATAAGGTTATGGTCGCTTGCGCTTGCCGCCATTCCACCGCTTGTTATAGTGTTACCGCTTGGGTTTGTTGCCGCATGTGTTATGTGCGGATTCAAGCTCATTGCTGATACGCATAAAGCGGCTATGGCTAAAGAACCAAAAACATTCAGCAAGTTACATTTCTTCAAAACGGAAATATAACGGTTTCTCAAATTAGATAAGGCGTTTTTAGATTGCATAGTATGCTCCATTTTAAATTATATTGTTCTTCAAAGACAATAGGATAGTCATATTTCAGAAATCATTATATGCAGAGAGGAAATAATGTCAATTTGTTTGTGAGAGAGGGAATAATAATTATTTTGTAACCATCCAATAAGCCCCATATTGCAAAATAAAAAAATCTCAGATATCTTGTATTCATCAACATATCTGAGATTTTGCAATTAATATTATTATAAAAAATTAATTTTTAGTTTTTGTAATTTTTCGAGGTATTGCTCCCCAAATAAATAATGGACAAACCTTCGTGTTTGAAGATGTAAACTCAAATAGTTATGTATTTTTATAGTCATTCGTGTCCACTGAATAATTGGTGGAGCAATATAATAAAAAAATACAATGATGAAGGAATTGTAGGAATCAAGCCAAACAAACGTGGTAGAAGAACAGGTGAAAAACGTGTGTTGACAGCAACCCAAGAAAAAGAAATCATGGCTACCATTGTGGATAAAAACCCTGACCAATTAAAATTGCCTGGCTGTATGTGGACAAGAAAAAATATATCTCAAATGATTAAGCGTAGATATGGTATTGAAATTAAATTATCTACGCTTGGATATTATTTGTCTCGTTGGGGGTTTAGCGTTCAGCGACCTGTTAAACGTGCCTATAAGCAAGATCCTGAAAAAGTTGATAAATGGTTAAATGAAGAGTTCCCCGGCATAACCGAAAGAGCTAAAATTGAAAATGCTGAGATATTTTTTGGTGATGAAACCGGCATTCAAAATACTGCAAACTATGCAAAAGGCTATTCGCCCAAAGGACAGACCCCGGTTGTTTGTATTGAATCAAAGAGAATGAAAATCAATATGTTATCAGCAATTTCAAAAAGTGGAAAACTAAGATTTATGCTCTATAAAGATAACATGACATCCAGTAAGCTGATTGATTTTATGAGCAGATTGATAAAGGATATAGACAAAAAAGCGTTTCTCATACTGGATAATTTGAGAGTTCATCATTCTAGAAAAGTAAGAGAGTGGCTTTCAAAACATATTGATAAAATTGAAATTTTTTACCTACCTCCGTATGCTCCCGAATATAATCCTGATGAACTTGTAAATAGTGAGTTGAAAAGAAATATTGGTAATTCCTCCATGCCCAGAAATGAAAAAGAACTTGAACACAAAACTCGTTCATGTCTTAAAAAATTACAGCTTGGTAAAAAGTAACCATCCAATAAGCCCCATCTTTTCATAACTTTTATTTTTCATTATG
>CAYJGE010000188.1:0-4650 GCA_964369835.1 uncultured Mailhella sp. | reverse complement strand
TCGTTTTTTTCAAAAAAACGTGGTTTTCTCCCTCAATCCGGAATCACGTGGGTTTCCTCCCTCAATCCAAAATCATCTGATCTAATCAGCCATTATTTTTTTTAAAGCTATTTCAACACAAGAAATAGCAGCCGGAGTTATGCCCGAAATCCTTGAAGCCTGCCCCAAGGTTAGCGGTTTTACTTGATTTAATTTTTCTTGTATTTCACGAGAAAGCCCCGGCATATCGGTATAATCCAGATTGGGTGGCAAGTTAATATTTTCTTGGCCAAGAGCTTTTTGAACAAGTTCTTCTTGTCTGTTTAAATATCCAGAATATTTTGTTATGATTTCAACTGTTTCACAAATTTCTGCTTCATTTTCAAGATAGTCTGCAAGTTCAGGTAAAAATATGATAAAATCCTTTAGACTTAAATTGGGGCGTCTGCAAAGTTCTTCTAAACTTATGGATTTAGTAGGGCAAGCCTCATTTAAGCTTTCAAAAAATTCTCTGGTCTTGGCATCCGGCTTAATTTTGGTTACTCTGAGTTTTTCTAAAATTTCAGCTACCAAACTTTCTTTTCTTTGAAAAACAGCAAAATGCTCATCACTGACAAGCCCCCTTTCTCTGCCAATTGGTGTTAATCTGGTATCTGCATTATCTTCACGCAAAAGCAAGCGATATTCAGCCCTTGATGTAAACATTCTAAAAGGTTCTTCTGTTCCCTTGGTAACAAGTTCATCAACAAGTACAGCCATATATGCCATATTTCTCTTCAATAAAAAAGGAGGTCGACTTTCAATTTTAGCAACCATATTAAAGGCAGCCCAAAGACCTTGCGCGGCAGCTTCCTCATATCCCGAAGTTCCGTTTATTTGCCCTGCAAACCATAAACCATTAACTTTTTTAGTTTCAAGAGTCGGCAATAATTGCACAGGATTGGCATAATCATATTCAATGGCATAACCCGGACGCAAAATTTCTGCATTTTCAAGCCCAATAATACTGGCAACCATTTTTTCTTGCACATCCAAGGGTAAACTTGTTGAAATACCATTGGGATAACATTCTTGTAAATTTAAACCTTCAGGCTCAATAAAAACTTGATGCCTTTCCCTTTCAGGAAAACGGGCGACTTTATCTTCAACAGATGGACAGTATCTTGCTCCAACTCCTTCAATAACCCCTGTAAACAATGGAGATCTATCCAAACCTTGCCTAATGGCCGCATGGGTTTCTTCATTTGTCCATGTAATATAACAAGGCACTTGTGGCAATTTTGGCCCTTGACCATGAAAGCTAAAACCGGGGGTGGGACTATCCCCTTCTTGCATTTCAAGCCCGGAAAAATCAATGCTGTCATACCTAATTCTTGGAGGAGTACCTGTTTTTAATCTTCCCAGTTCTATGCCAAGACTTCTGATTGAATCGGATAATTTCTTTGTCGGAGCATCACCAAGCCTACCCCCCGGTATACTTTGCAAACCGATATGAATTAAACCTGTCAAAAATGTTCCTGTTGTCAGTAAAACATGGGGAGCAAAAAATTGCTTACCAATTGCAGTTTGAACACCAATTATTTTATGTTCATATTGATGTTCTTTGGCATTTTCAGCTTCAATATTTTTGGGTAAAACAGGTTCGGACAATAGCTCTTCAACACTATCTTGCCATAAACTAAGATTTTCCTCTGCAAAAAGTGTTTCTTTCACAACTTTAATATAGGCTTCCCTATCCATTTGAGCTCTTCTTGAGCGTACAGCCGGCCCCTTACTCTGATTTAATATCCTAAATTGTATGCCTGCCGCATCAGCCCAAAGCCCCATACAACCGCCAAGAGCATCAATTTCTCTTACCAAATGCCCCTTTGCCAAACCACCAATGGCAGGATTACAAGACAAATGCCCCAACCGATCAATATTTCCGGTGATTAACAAGGTGGAATATCCTAACCTTGCCAAAGCCATGGCAGCTTCACAACCGGCATGGCCTCCACCAACCACTATACAATCAAAATTGCTTTTCATATTTTGCCCATAACTAAATTTATTAAAAACATCTACATATCTAAACGAAAGAGCATACTTCATAAATAATAAAAACTTAATTATTATTCATATACTTAAGTTTGTTATAAATATTTTAATTATCGAATATTCATGAAGATATGCTTACTCAAATTTATGTTAACTTTAAAAGGTAACAGCCATAAAATTATACAAAAAATATATTTTAGAAAAAAAAAGATTATACAAATAACTTTCAAATGTAAATTTATATTTAATAATTGATAAAATATACAATAAACACCTAAAATAAATGAAATTCATATAAATAAATTTAATATAGACATTCAGCGATATAAAAAAATTTAATCCTGAAAAAAAATCTTTCCCTTATTATAAAAAAGAGCTAGTATCAAAAAAATATTTATCTCAAAGAAACATTTGCACAATCAGTTTTTAATAAACCCCCAAAATATTATAAAATTTCAAATGTTTTATAATAGTTACGTGCAAGGAAGGCAAGCCAAAACGATTTATAATTTGTATCAAAAGAGGTTTAGCATAATGTCCAATAAAGTCTATAAAATTGGTGAAATCGCCAACATTTTAGGCGTTAAAACAAGTGCATTACGATTTTGGGAAAATGAATTTTCTCAAGTTCGCCCTAAACGTACAGAAAAAGGACAAAGATATTATTCTGCAAAAGATCTTGAAATATTAACTCAAATCCATGAGTTATTACATAATCAAGGCATGACTATCAATGGTGTACAAAAAGCTTTGGACGGTATTCAAACAAATGAAAAAGCAAACACATCAGAGAAAAAACAAATACATCAATATCAACTTAATTTTGCAAGCCTAACCATAGAAAAACCTAAAATTCAAACAGAAAATACAAATTACTTTGCTCAAAACGATTACCAACTAAAATATGAACAATTACTGCTGGATTTGCAAAACCTACAAGATGATCACAAGAAACTTAAAAATGATTTTGATAAGCAAAACAAATATATTACTGAACAAGAAACCATTATTAATAATTTAGAAAATAAAAATAAAGAATTAGAAAACTCCCTAAAAAATAATTCAATTAGTCATCAAGAACTTAAACTACAATTACTAGATATATTACAAATATTAAATTCACCCGATTGTTAACATAATTTGAAAGGAGAAATAATGTCAAGATTATCCATAAAGGAAATTTTAATTAAGCAAACACAAATTAGTGATATTATAATATATGGTTGGGTTAGAACACGAAGAGACAATAAAAACTTTGTCTTTTTAGAGATTAATGATGGCTCCTGCCTTGAAAATATTCAATGTATTGTCGACGAAGGAACATCAGCCTTTTTGGCACTTACCAATGTGAATACAGGTGCAAGTCTAAAAATAAAAGGCAATCTCATTGCTTCAATCGGCAAAGGACAAAACTTTGAAATTCAAGTAAGCGAACTTGAAGTTTTGGGACTGGCCGACAGCACAACTTTTCCTCTACAAAAAAAACGCCATTCAGATGAATTTCTCAGAACAATTGCCCACTTACGTCCTCGCACCAATAAATATAGTTCAATTTTCAGATTAAGATCAGAAGTATCCTTTGCCGTTCATAATTATTTTAGAGAACTTGGTTTCTTTTATGTGCATACTCCCATAATTACAGGTGCAGATTGCGAGGGCGCAGGAGAAATGTTTAGGGTTAGCTCATTAAATATTGATCAATATAAGAATAATTCAGAAGATTTATTTTCAGAAGATTTCTTCGGTAAAGAAGCAAAACTTACTGTTTCAGGGCAACTTGAAGCAGAAGCGCTGGCCATGGGGCTTGGCAAAGTCTATACTTTTGGCCCCACATTCAGAGCAGAAAATTCCAATACAGCCAGACATGCTGCCGAATTTTGGATGATTGAACCTGAAGCTGCTTTTATGGATTTAACAGAAAACATGAAACTAAGTGAAGGTCTTATAAGCTATGTTACCAAGCACATCATGGAAAATTGCCAAGATGAACTGAATTTATTTAACAAATTTATTGAACCAAATCTTTTGGAAAGTTTAAATACTGTCATAAACAAAGGTTTTGAAAGAATTAGCTACAGAGATGCCGTAAACCTTATTAAGCAAAGCAATAAAAAATTTGAATATAGTGTTGATTTTGGCAGTGATTTACAAACAGAACATGAACGCTTCTTGGCAGAAGAATATTTTAAATCTCCGGTTACTGTTTATGATTATCCAAAAAATATCAAAGCATTTTACATGCGTATGAATGACGATAATGAAACAGTTGCCGCCATGGATCTATTGGTTCCACGCATTGGTGAACTGATTGGAGGAAGTCAAAGAGAAGAAAGGCTTGACATGCTCACCAAAAGAATTTTAGAACTTGGACAAAATCCCAAAGATTTTTGGTGGTATTTAGACTTACGCCGCTTTGGCTCTGTTCCACATTCAGGCTTTGGACTGGGATTTGAAAGATTGATTATGATGCTGACAGGTGTCTCAAATATCAGAGATGTAATACCTTTCCCAAGAACAGTCGGTTCATTGGAGTTTTAGAAAAGCACTGATTTATTTTCTTGAGGGGGAAACCCCTGTTTGGTTAATTTTCTTGGGAGGGGAAACCCTATTTTTTTGAAAAAAATAAGGTTTCCC
>CAYJGE010000187.1:0-4723 GCA_964369835.1 uncultured Mailhella sp. | reverse complement strand
GTTTTTTCAGGAAGGGGGGAAGCAATTGCTTACGTTTGAGGGGGAAAACTCACCCGGCTTATGTCGAACAAAGTGAGACTAAGCGTCATGGATTAGTTCAAAAAAATGGGGTTTCCCCCCTCAATCCGGAATCACATGGGTGAATAACATTAGAATTTTAGAACTTAGTTAAAAACGTACTATGGAAAATATACTTAGTGTAAAAGAACTTAATTTTAAGTTAAAACAGATGCTTGAAGCAAAATTTCCCTATGTTTGGATTAAGGGCGAGGTGACAAATTGTGCCAGACCAACTTCAGGACATTTATATTTTTCTTTAAAGGAAAATGATGAACTTTTAAATTGTGTATGGTTTAAACATAATCAAAATTCACAAGCCTTTGATCCCATTACAGGGGAAGTTTATGAAGATGGCCCAAAACCAAGTATTGCCAAAAGCCTCAGAGAGGGGCAAGAGGTAATTTGCACCGGTAAGCTTGGGGTGTACAGTCCAAGGGGGCAATATCAACTTGTTGTGGATTTTGCGCAAGAAACAGGGCTTGGTCAATTATATCTTGCCTTTGAAAAATTGAAACAAAAATTATCATCTGAGGGACTTTTTGATTATACCAAAAAGAAAGTTATTCCTGCAAAAATTTCACATATTGCTTTAATCACTGCTCCTTCAGGGGCTGTGATTAAAGATTTTTTAAGAATAAGCCAAAGCCGTGGGCAAAAATCATTTATATTTTTATATCCCAGCCTTGTTCAAGGCAATGAAGCCTCAAAATCACTTCTTCAAGCTTTAATTGAAGCTGAAAAAGGGATTGATTTTAATGGAAAATTTGTAAAACCTGATATTATAGTCATGATTAGGGGAGGAGGATCCATTGAAGATTTGTGGTGCTTTAATTCAGAAGAATTGGCAAGGGCGATTTCTAAATGTAAAATTCCTGTATTAACAGGAATAGGGCATGAACCTGATCGAACTATAGCTGATTATGTGGCAGATTTTAGTGCGGCAACTCCAAGTCATTTGGCACAAATTATTTTTCAAGACAGAGGTATTTTATATCAACAACTTGATGACACTGAAAAAAAACTGACAGAACTTAGCTATGGAATGATTTTTGATTATGGGCAAAAACTTAAATTTATGGCTAAAAATTTGAGTTTAGTTTCACCACAAAATAGACTAAACAATCAAACAGAGCAAGTTAATGGCTTGTATAAGCAGTTAAAAAGTAATTTTTATGCAAATTTAAATTTGTTAAAATTACAAGTTGAAAATTTTAGTCAAAAATTAAGTAAATTCAGCCCCAACTTGGATACATATCTTGAAAAAACAAATACTGAATATGTTTTTTTGATAAAGGGAATTGAAAAACAAATTTTACAAAAAGAACAAATGTTGGGCATGTATCAGGAAAAATTGCCTGATTTTGTGAAAAAAATTTATAAAAATAAAGAACAAGAATTTAATAATTTAGAGATAAGGTTAAAATCACACAATCCGCTGACTCCCATGGAAAAAGGCTATATTTTAGCTGAAAAACAAATGCCGAATGGACAAAAACAAATAATTCGTTCTGTAAAAGAATTAAATATTAATGATACATTGGAACTAAATTTCAATGATGGTAAAGTAGAGTCAAAAGTAGAAAAAATTATAAATGAAACAGTAAATTAGATAAAATTATATGAAAAACTTAAATAAAGAAAAAAATACAGTTGAAATATCACTGGAAGAATATAATAAGCTTTTGAATGAAGTAAAAGAGCTTGGCCGTAAACTATCCTTTGCCGAGGCTATGATTGATGCAAGCCCCATTCCTATGTTTGCCAAAACAAATGACGCAAAATTTTGTGTTATTAATAAGTCTTATGAAAAATATTTTGATGTGAACAGAAAAGAGCTACTTGGGAATACGGTTTTAAGTTCTGAATATTTGTCAGAAGACGATCGTAGAAAATATCATCTCGAGGATTTGCAGGCTATTAATAATATTGGTGGTACACATTATGAAACTTCATTTGACTTAAAGCAAGGAAAAGGTTCGGCTTTATACTGGACCAAGGCCTTTATCTGTGCAAAAAATAATGAAAAAGGTCTTGTTGGTTATATTGTAGACATTTCAAAACAAAAGAAATTTGAAGATAGTCTTGCAACAACAGTAAATAAATTGCAAATTTCAGAAAATGAAGCTCAAATCAGTAATGAGCGCATGAAACTTATGCTTGACAGCATGCCTTTGGCCTCTGCTATTTGGTCCAAAAAAGATGGTTTAATTGATGCAAGCATGGAGTCGGCACGAATTTTTGGTTTTGAAAATATTGACGAATTTATTAGTAATTTCTATGATTTACACCCTGAATATCAACCAAATGGTTTGAAATCATTGGATGTCATACCAAAAATAACGGAAAGAGTTTTTGCAGAAGGTTATATGCGTGCGGATTGGGTATGTAAAGATCGTAATGGCATAACCTTTCCCATTGAACTGACTTTGATAAAAAGTGAATTTCAGGGAGATGATATTTTACTTATTTATGTTCGAGACTTACGTGAACATTATGAAAATATTAAAAAATTAAGAGAAGCTGATGAAGTTACAAGGATTATGCTTGATACAAATCCTTATGGGATATTGGTTTGGAATTCTGATAATAAGTTAATCAATTGTAATAATTCTATAGCCAAAATATTTGGATTAAATGAATCTTCTGAATTTTTGGAAAAATATCTGTCTTTTGTACCGGAATACCAACCTGATGGAATGCTTTCATATGATAAGCTCATGCTTGAGTTGAAAAAAGCATGTATAAATGGTAGTTCTTCTTGTAAATGGTATGGAAAAGATATGAATGGGAATGTTGTTTCAACGGAAGTGCATAATGTGCGAGTTAAACATCGTGATGAAGATATAGTCATAGGCTATGTTAAAGATTTGCGTGATATTGAAAAAAGTATGAAAGAAACACGCACCATTGAGGCAAGAACCAATGCTATTTTAAACGGTGTGCCTTTAGGAATCAGTATTTTAACATCAGACCTACATATAATTGATTGTAATGAGATGGTATATAAGTTTAGAAATTTTTCTTCAAAACAAGAATATATTGAAACTGTTGATGATTATTTTCAAAATCCCCGTGCAGAATATAGTGACAGCTCAGCATTTTTAAAAGAAAAATTTGCAGAAGCAGCTAAACTTGGACAAAGTAATTTTGAATTTACAGCAATAACCAGAACAGGTGAACAGCTTCCTTTGGAAGTTACAATTATCCGTGCTTTTGTTGAAAATGATATAATTTTTATTTCCTATTCCCATGATTTACGTGAAACTAAAAAAATGCTGGAAGAAATAAAACTTGCCAAAGAATCAGCTGAAAAAAGTGCACAAATAAAAAGTGAGTTTTTGGCCAATATGAGCCATGAAATTCGTACACCCATGAATGGAATTTTAGGTTTGTTGCATATTTTAATCGATACCAACCTTGATGATTTGCAAAAAAGTTATATGCAAAAGGCTTTGTTTTCCACCAATGAACTTTTGCGTATCATTAATGATATTTTAGATTTCTCCAAGATTGAAGCCGGAAAACTTGATTTGGAAGCGATTAATTTTACTATTCATGATGTTTGCTCTGAACTTGAAAGTTTATTTGGACATGCCATGCAAGATAAGGGTCTTGAATGTATAATGGACGAAGGAGAATTTGCCACAACAAATGTTATTGGTGATCCATTAAGGTTGAAGCAAGTTCTATATAATCTTTTAAGTAATGCCATTAAATTTACAGCCAAAGGAAAGATTAGCATTACAGTTCAAAGCAAGGAAGAAGCAGATAATAAGTTGCATTGTCTTTTTAAAATAAAAGATACAGGAATTGGATTAGATGATGAACAAATAAGTAAACTTTTTTCTGCATTTAGTCAGGCAGATACTTCTGTAACAAGAAAATATGGCGGTACAGGGCTTGGTCTTGCCATTTCAAAAAAGATTGTGAACATGATGCAAGGGGAAATTTGGGTGGAAAGTCATGTGGGGAAAGGTTCAACTTTCTTCTTCACCACTGTTTTTGAACTTGCAGAGAAAGATGAAATAGACAATTCTCAAGTAAAAAGTTTGCAATTTAAAAATGAAAAACAATGTACCGGGCATATTTTATTGGTTGAAGATAATCAAATAAACCAAATTATTGCCAAAGAACTTTTAGTTCGTGTGGGATATACGGTTGAAATAGCAGTAAATGGCGAAGAAGCCATTAAAATGCTTGAAAAAAATGTTTACAATCTTGTGCTTATGGACATTCAAATGCCTATTTTGGACGGGCTTAGCGCAACAAAAATGATTAGGCAAAATGAAAAATTTGAAGAATTACCGGTAATTGCCATGTCAGCCCATGCTATGGCAGGGGATAGGGAAAAAAGCTTGCAAGCAGGCATGAATGACCATATTACCAAACCTATTTTACCCGATATTTTATACAATACATTACATTATTGGCTTAATAAATAAAATATTCATAATAGGGTGTGTTTCTAAATTCTTGTATTGTTTTCTATTACTTGTTTTTGCTTCGCAAAATCAAGTTGGTTTTTTTATTGTCATAAAATATAGGGGTAAAACCGGTCAGACTTCCAATATCTGCGTCAAGCTGTAAATTTTATCGGTTATGTACGTAAGTACACGCCCTCTAAAATTTTTCGCTTTCCTTGCTCTTGAAAGCCTGCCTTATT
>CAYJGE010000186.1:0-4795 GCA_964369835.1 uncultured Mailhella sp. | reverse complement strand
AAAGAACTATATATCAAATTTTAATCATTGTCAATCTTGCGTCGACACGCCCTAATCAATTTTAATAAAAATATCTTTTAATATAAGAATTGGAATGACGTGACTTAATTTATGAATCATTAAAATATACTTTGACAAATTGAATATATTTAGATATTTTTTTCATATAAAACAACTTATTGGTAATAGAGTTTATAATTACAATAACAATGTCGAAAATATTTCCTATTTGAATTATGGAGGTTCATAATATGTCATTTTTAGAATTAGCTAAAAAAAGGTATAGTTGCAGAAGTTTTAAAAATCAACAGATTTCAGATGAACATTTAAATGAAATTTTAGAGGCAGGTAGAATTGCACCCACAGGAGCCAATAAACAACCTCAAAAATTTTTAGTTGTTCAAAAAAAAGAAAATCATCAAAAACTTGCTAAAACAGCAAATGTTTATAATGCACCAACAGCTATTCTTATCATGGGTGCAAAAGAAAATGCTTGGACAAGGCCCTATGATCAAAAAAACATTTTAGATATTGATGCAACTATTGCCACAGATCATATGATTTTAGCTGCAACCGATTTGGGGATTGATTCAATTTGGGTTTGTTATTTTGACCCTAAAATACTGAGCCAAGAATTTAACATTCCTGCAGGATATGAAATTATAAATATTTTGGGACTTGGATATGATGAAAAAGAAGCGGCCAGACCTGATCGCCATGAAAAAACTCGTAATCCTATGACTTCATATGTTTATTATGAAACAATGTAATCATTAATTATTATATAAACCTAAAAAACACCGATTAATTCCTGAAAGGGGATTAATCGGAAAAGCACACTGCCTTTTTGCCATTTAGGACACAAAAAACGTGACTTCCCCCTCAATCCGAAATCGCATAGGAGGATATAATCATGCAGGAAGTTGATGTATTATGGGATTTAATAGTAAAAGCCAAGCATGCCGTTGTACTTACAGGGGCAGGCATATCAACTCTTTCAGGTATACCTGACTTTAGAGGAGTTGGTGGTTTATATAATCGCAAAGATATTGATGCCAATCGCTTATTTGATATTGTGGCTTTTAGAAAGGATCCATCGTATTATTATAAACATTCCTTTGATTTTCTATATGCAAAACAAGCTGTGCCAAACATTGTGCATAAAGTTTTGGCAAAACTGGAAGAAAAAGGGCATATTCAAGCTATTATCACTCAAAATGTTGACATTTTACATCAAAAAGCCGGATCAAAAGCTGTTTTTGAACTACATGGATCACCATTAATTCATACTTGTTTAAATTGTCGCAAAGAATATGATTTTGATCAAGCCTTAGATATTATTGAAAAAGAAAGTATTCCCCACTGTGTAAAATGCCAAGGCATAATTAAGCCAAATATTGTTTTTTTTGGGGAACAATTACCTGTTTATGATTTGACAATGGCAGAAGAGCATGCAAATAAAGCAGATCTTATGCTTGTGCTTGGAACTAGTTTGACCGTTTATCCGGCTGCTGCTGTACCACAAATTGCCTTGAGAAATGGGGCAAAAATTGCTATAATCAATGCTTCTGAAACCTATTTAGATCAAGATGCAGTATTTCATGCAAATGATTTGGGAACAATTTTTGAAAAACTTGATAATAAATGCTGATAAATTTAAGAAAAGACTGATTAAATCGAGATTCTAAATCTTTATAAAAATCATGAAAAAACACTGAGTAAATTGCCATAAAAATTTTATTATTTTTTTCTTGCATAAGTTTCAACTATAGTATACAAATGTTCTTGTTGATTTGTGGAGAGGTGTCCGAGATGGCCGAAGGAGCACGATTGGAAATCGTGTGTACTCAAAAGGTACCGGGAGTTCGAATCTCCCCCTCTCCGCCACAATAAAATTTTACTAAGCCCCATAAAGCCCTAAAAGCTTTATGGGGCTTATCTTTTAAGCTGTTTCATTTTCTTAGCCTCACAAAAGCCCTTTACATATTCCCGTTTTGGGACAGGGCTTACGCATCTTAATTAAAATAGTAATTCAACCATATAATATATTGATATATAAATATATTTTAGATAAAAATTTTTATATTTTTCATATAAAATATGTTTTTAAGGAAAAGGAGGAAGCAGTTACGCTTGAGGGGGAAAAACTCACCCGACTTATGTCAAACCTAACAATCTCAAAACTATTTCCATATATATTATCTATATAAAACAAATATTATCTATATAAAACAAAGGCACTACATTAAACAAAATCAGATTTATACTTTTTCAGAATAAACTCACATCTTATATTTTCAACCCCCTTTAAAGGGTAAATATTTTCGTTTAAAAAAGTGCTGACTTCGTTGATATCACTAAAAAAACCATGGGTATGCAATAAACTTCCTCCTGTCATTTGATAAACGACTGCAATTTCTTTAAAACTTGAAATTTTTTTGGCAACATTGGCAATTTCTGATGGAACTACTTGAATATCCAAGTAAACAGACAAATTTTTTCTTGAATAGGTGTAATAAGTATTGATGGTGAATTTTTCAATTAATCCAATTTGTTGTAACTTATTAATTCTGGCTGTGACAATGGGTCTTGATAGACCTACTTGATTTGCCAAATCAGAAAATGATATTCTCCCATCATCAAGTAAAATATTTATTATTTTAACATCATAATCATCTATTTGATGGGTAATTCCCTCAATACATACTTCCATTTTTTACGCCTTTAAATAATTTTGTGCATGCCGAAAATACAAAAGTTTTGTCTTTCAACATGCACAAACTATATTATAAAAAAATAAAAAAGTATAGCCTAAGTATATTTTTATAACTATTTGATAAATAAACATTTATAATATGATGATTCTGAATTAATGGAAAAACCACGTTTTTTTGTGCATTTGCTTAAGCAAAACAAAATGTTAATATTCCCATTACAAATATAATAACAATAAAATAGGTTAATAATATTCGCAGAACATCACCTTCACGTCCTGCAATATTTGCTGTTGTTGTCCCAAGCAGAACTTTGGCAGGATCAATTAAGGCTCCTGCTGCACCTCCGCTTGTTTGTGCAGCCAAGATTGAAGCTATATTTAAATTTAAAATTGTAGCTATTGAATCTTGAAAATAGCCAAATAAAATATTTGAACTGACATTACTTCCTGAAATAAAAGCCCCTATTCCACCAATAAAAGGGGCAAAGAAAGGATAAAATACACCAGTAACTGAGGCAACACCTTGAGCAAGAACCAGTATTTCCCCACTGCCATTCATTATTTTACTAAAAACTATCAAAAACATAACTGCTAAACTTGCAGGAATTGATTTTCGACATGTGTTTTTGATAATAATATTGATTATATTTTGATCTATAGAAGAATTTTCTGAATAAAATTTCTTTCTGTAAATAAATAAGGTTATAATTGTAGCAATAAAAATAAAGAAACCTGAATGTAAAAATAATTTTAACGGTGAATAATTTTCAACCGAAGGAATAATATAATCATATCCTGTTTGGGTTTGTGGGAATGAAAAACCGATTTGAAACTTTTCAAAAAGAATATAAATGCTATCGGAAAGTAAAATGCCAAGGGAAATTATAATTAATAATAAATATGGTAAAATAGCATAAAAAATATTTATTTCTGTATATGAAGTTGTGCCGGGTTCAACTTCTGACAATATTTTACTTGGAATATTTTTATTCTTTGAATAATATGGTAATTTAGCAAGAAAAAAAACTGCAACAAATGCTATGGTTGCGGGAATAAAAGCACAAAGAGTCGGGTTTATTTGAGATAGTATAAGCTGCCCTATAGATTGAATTAACCCTAAAATACTGACAGCAATACTTCCATGCAAAACAGCTTTAAACCCTCCATAAAACCAGCATATCACAAAACCGGACGACATGCATAAAATCCCAATGAAAATTGCCGCCAAGAAAGAGGTTTCAAAATAAAATGGACTATATATTTGCATAGCCAAACTGCTTTGTTCAACCAAGGCATGCCAAGCCAAAGCCAAGGTTCCAAAGGTACTGCCCCAAGATTGAGCGATTAATGGTATGATTACAGCCCACAAGGGTTTTACACCTATTCCGATTAAAAGAGGTGCCGCAACGGCAATGGGTACTCCAAAACCTGAAGGGCCTTGTAAAAAGGCTGTAAAACACCAACCAATTGCAATTACTTGCAATAATTTATCCGGTATTAATTGGGTTATTTTATTTTGAATAACTTTAAAGGCATTGACACTTCGTGAAACTTCATACATTAAAATTGCCGGAAAAATTACAATAATGATTGATAAACTATTCCAAACCCCTTTTATGGACTCATAAGCAATTAACTCCATGGAGGCTTTGAAAAAAATTATGGAAGTCAAAAGGGCAATAATCAAACTTATTGCAGCCGCTTTAACCAAGGCCATTCGAAAAATAAGTAACATTATAAATAATAAAATAATAGGACTTGCCGAAATAAACCAGTGAAAAATTGTAATTGGTGGCATTTATTTTCCTTTATAATACTTTTTTGCTAAATTTTTTATATTTATTTAAAATATCTGTTTAAAAAACTAATAATTTGAACTCACTACTGTTCGTCTAATTTTTCTTGGAAGGGGAAACCCTATTTTTTCAAACAAAGCTTTAAAAACTCATTGGTTTTGCAAAGGAATCCCTTTGCAGGGGGTTTGGGGGCACGTCATTCCGGTTTTAAAAAAACATAATTATGGAATGATTTTTGATTTTAGACATTAAATAAAACATTAATAAATCAAAATAGTTATAT
>CAYJGE010000185.1:0-4881 GCA_964369835.1 uncultured Mailhella sp. | reverse complement strand
ATATCAATATATTATGAAATTGAAAAACTATTTCAATTTAGATGCGTTAGCCCTGGTCTATAACCGGGAAAATGCCAATATTTTTGTTGATTACATAATTATTATTTTGTATTATAAAAAAAATGGAGATGATGATGGACAATAAAATTAGAAGAAAATTAATAATAATTAAGATAAAAGGTTATTTACAAGCTATTTTTGGTGGTTTGATTGTGTTTGGTGGCATTAGTGTATTTTCTAAAAAAGGTTATTTTTTTAATCCAGATACGACGGACATGGTCATAGATATAGTCATTATTTTGTTTTTTGCTCTGGTACTGTATTTTGGAATTACCAATATCAGAATGTGCTCAATCTATGAAAAATATAGAAGTCTTTTCTTTCAAAGCAAAATGGCTTTGAATTTAGATTACGCACAAATGGCAGATATAATACACAAACCTGTGGCAGAGGTTAAAAAAGATGTTGCTCAACTCATGATTAATGGCTTATGGCAAGGTGTTCATGGTGGCAGTCAGGCTGTATATGATAATGAGAGTAACCTAAGAGAAAGAGAATTTCAAAGCAGAAGCCAAGAAGCCAATATGTATAAGACTGTTAAATGTCGTGATTGTCATGGTACAACCAAGGTGTTTTCAGGGGATAGGTATCCTAAGTGTAGTTATTGCGAATCTCCTCTTGCTGATGAAATAAATGGCTGGAAAAATTAAAAAATTAAAAAAAATTAAAATAATACTTGACTATTTCAGAAAATTTGCATAGAAATATTTCTCTGCTTCTTTATGAAGTATCCCGAACGGCGGGAAAGGGTGAATAACATTATTTTAGTGTTGATCTTTTTATAAAAGATGCCCTGATTTTAAAAAAGAACAAGTTGAGCTTGTTCTTATGTGCTTTTGATAAAATCAAAAGTTTTGACAATCTACAGGCTACACCATGCCGGTATTGTCACCGTTCCAGCTTGCAGGCTTCGCAGGCTGTAAGGTTTATCGAGCAAACGATTTGTTTGTGCATGAGTGAGACTGTGGGATCACCTATCTTGACGAATTATTCGCGACATTTTCGCAAAATAATTTTCATCAGACAGGCTACCCGTATCGCTAACTTCTTTTATTTTTTTTGCGGGTGGACTAAGTCAAAAAATCCAAAAAAAATAAATGAAGCCGCACATTGCAAATCAGATGTTTGCAATGTTTTTTATTATTGTTGACTTGTTTTACATGATTGTAAAAAATTTCGGCATTAATGACAAGGTATATGGAATTGAGAAATTGAGTCGTTCCTGAGTTGATTTAGTTTCTTTTATAGGGCAAGTGCCCGGCTGCTAAGGCAGTAAATACTCCGAGGAGAAGTTCTCGGAGCGAATAGCCAAAATGGAGATTCGCAATGACGACAGTTGGCAGTGATCGTATCCGTATTAAGCTTAAGGCTTACGATTATCGCATCTTGGACAAAGCTGTGGCAGAAATTGTTGATACAGCTAAAAACACAGGTGCCGGGGTAGCAGGACCTATTCCTCTCCCTACAAATATTCATAAATACACGGTTAACCGTTCAGTTCACGTTGATAAAAAATCACGCGAACAGTTCGAAATGAGGGTTCACAAACGCCTAATGGACATCCTCGAGCCCACGCAACAAACCGTGGATGCACTTGGCAAGCTTTCCTTGCCTGCAGGCGTGGACGTTGAAATTAAGCTCTAGTGAGGGGCGTTATGTCTGAAAAAATGGGAATATTAGGACGCAAGTTGGGCATGACCCGTATTTTTGCCGGAGACGGTAGTTCCGTTAGTGTTACAGTAATTAAGGTTGGACCTTGTCCCGTAACACAAGTAAAAACGGTTGAAAATGATGGTTACAATGCTTTACAAATCGCCTTTGATGTTGCTAAGGAAAAGCATGTGACTAAGGGCATGCAAGGGCATTTTGCCAAAGCCGGAACAGGACTTTATCGTAATGTTCGCGAACTTCGTTTAGAAGAAGTTCCAACACATAAGGTTGGTGATGAACTGACCATTGATATGTTTGTCCCCGGTGATAATATAAAAGTAACTGGCACAAGTATTGGTAAGGGTTATCAAGGTGTTATGCGCCGTTGGAACTTTGCGGGTATTAAAGATGGTCACGGTAACGAAAAAGTTCACCGTAACGCAGGTTCTATCGGTAATAATACTTTCCCGGGTCATGTATTTAAGGGTAAGAAAATGGCAGGTCATTGGGGTAATGAAAAAGTTACTCAACTCGGACTTTCCATTGTGGACATCATTCCTGAAGACAATGTTATTCTTGTCAAAGGTTCAGTCCCCGGACCCAAGAATGGACTTGTTTTTGTGCGTAAGCAGTAGGCAGGAGATATATAATGGCTACGTTAAAAGTTTACGATCAAAACAAAAAGGAAACAGGTGAAGTAACCTTAGCTCCTGAATTGTTTGAAGTTGAGGTAAGACCTGAAATTCTAAACCTAGTTGTTCGTGCTTACAGAGCATCACTTCGTGCAGGAACACATAAAGTTAAGACTCGTGCCTTTGTATCAGGTGGCGGCAGAAAGCCATTTAAACAAAAGGGCACAGGTAGGGCACGTCAAGGTAGTAATCGCTCCCCCATTTTGCGTGGCGGTGCAATTATTTTTGGCCCACAACCAAGAGATTATAGTTTTAAAGTAAATAAAAAAGTTCGTACTTTGGCACTTCGCATGGCACTTTCTTCTCGCATTGCCGATAATAGTATCATGGTATTAAATTCTATTGATTTGGAAGAAGCCAAAACAAAGAATTTTGTCAAAATTGCCAAAACTCTTGAATTATCAAAAGCTTTGGTTGTTTGTCCCGGAGATGATGCCCTAAAAGACAATACTGTTGTTTTAAGCGCTCGCAACATTCCCGGAATTACCGTGGTTACACCTGACAAGGTAAATGTTTATGAAGTGCTTAATCATAAGCAAGTTGTACTTTTAGAAGGTAGCTTGCCTCATCTTGAAGCACGGCTTAAATAGCCCTGATTGGTAAAATTCGATTAGGAATATTAGGAATGAATATGGACTATACCAAAATTCTTCTGCGCCCGGTGGTTACAGAAAAAGCCTCCATGCTTCGTGAACTAACAGAGCAAGTTGCATTTTTTGTGGACCCAAAGGCCAATAAGATTGAAATCTCAAAAGCTGTTGAAGAAGCTTTTAAGGTGAAAGTCGAAAAAGTAAATGTAGTAACTGTAAAGCCTCGTAACAGAGTACGTCAAGGCAGAGTAAAAGGACGTATTTCAGGTTACCGTAAAGCTTATGTTACCCTTGCAAAAGGTGAAAAAATTGAATTTTTTGAGGGAGTGTAAGAAATGGCAGTTCGTAAGTTAAAACCTACTTCGGCGGGTCGTCGCTTTCAGACTGTTTCTGATTTTGCTGAAATTACCAGAAATACCCCTGAAAAGTCTCTCACCGAAGGATTAACAAAGAAAAGCGGCCGTAACAATCATGGCCGTATAACAAGCCGTCGCCGTGGTGGCGGTCATAAACGTTTGTATCGTATCATTGATTTCAAACGCAATAAACTTGACATTCCTGCAAAGGTTGCTCACATTGAATATGATCCCAACAGAACAGCAAGAATTGCTCTTCTTCACTATGTGGACGGAGAAAAACGCTATATCTTGGCTCCTGTTGGTCTAAAACAAGGCGATCCTGTTATTGCAGGTGAAAAAGCCGACATTAAACCCGGCAATGCTCTTGAAATGTCAAAAATTCCTGTTGGTACAAATTTACACAATATTGAACTTCACCCAGGTCGTGGCGGTCAAATGTGTAGAGCAGCGGGAACATATGCTCAGCTTGTGGCAAAAGAAGGAAAATATGCAACTTTACGTTTGCCATCAGGCGAAGTTCGTAAGGTTTTGGCTTCCTGCATAGCTACAATCGGACAAGTAGGAAATGTGCAACATGAAAACATCAGCATCGGTAAAGCCGGGCGTAGCCGTTGGTTATCTCGTCGTCCAAAGGTGCGTGGTGTTGCCATGAACCCTGTTGACCACCCATTAGGTGGTGGTGAAGGTCGTTCTTCAGGTGGACGTCATCCAGTAACTCCTTGGGGTGTACCTACAAAGGGTTATAAGACACGTGATCCTAAAAAACCTTCAAGCCGTTTAATTGTTAAACGTCGTGGTCAAAAATAAGAGGAGCCGATCATTATGCCAAGATCATTAAAAAAAGGGCCTTTTGTTGACGGTCACCTCATGAAGAAAGTAGAAGTTGCCATTGAAACCAAGGATAGAAAAGTTGTCAAAACTTGGTCACGCAGATCTACCATTCTTCCGGAAATGGTTGGCCTTACATTTGCCGTACATAACGGTAAGAAATTCATCCCGGTCTTTGTTACTGAAAACATGGTTGGGCACAAGCTTGGTGAGTTTTCACCTACTCGTACCTATTATGGCCATGCTGCCGATAAAAAGACCAAAGCAAAAAAATAGCGGGTAATGCTCATGGAATCGAAAGCAATTGCTAAGTATCAACGAGTATCTCCTCGTAAAGCTCGCCTTGTGGCACAAAATGTCAAAGGCTTGCCTGTTGAAGATGCACTAAATATGCTGAAATTCACGCCTAATAAACCGGCCGGAACAATTTATGCTGTGGTTCGTTCAGCCCTTGCTAATGCCAGTCAGTTTCCTGGGATTGATGTTGACTCAATGATAGTAAAAGAAATCATTGTTAACGAAGGCCCCACATGGAAACGCTTTATGCCACGCTCACAAGGGCGTGCCATGCACATTAGAAAGCGCACAAGCCACATCACAGTAATTCTAGCGGAAGGACAGGAGTAAGGTTATGGGACAAAAAGTACATCCTTACGGCTTTAGGCTCGGATATAATAAAAATTGGATGTCTCGCTGGTACAG
>CAYJGE010000184.1:0-4902 GCA_964369835.1 uncultured Mailhella sp. | reverse complement strand
CGTCATGGATTAGTTCAAAAAAACGTGGTTTTCTCCCTCAATCCGGAATCACGTGCTATCTAGCCAATATTGAAAAACAAAAGTTTTGATATTTGTACTTATTTTTGCAAAATTTTTAGGATAATCATAGAAAATTTTACTGTATTAACAAGAACTTGTTATTTTCAATATCAATTATTTAAATCATGCGCAAAAGGTAGTAAACCGGCAAAATAAACACCATCTTCAACGATTTTCAATTGAATAATACAAATTTCAACCCCTTTTTCTAAAGCTTCAAAAAGGGATTTTGCATATTTTTCATCTATAAAATCAGCAGGATAAAAACATTTAGCATCCATTCTTTGCACAACATAAAGCATTAATGCTCTATCACCTTTTGCAACCAATTCTTCTAATGTTTCAAGATGTTTTATGGCTCGTTCACTTGGAGCATCAGGAAAAAAAGCAACACAATCTTCAACCAAGCTTACATTTTTACACTCAATCCAAATTTTCTTTTTATTTGGATTTGTACTGCAAATAAGAGCATCAAGCCTACTTTTATCATATTTAACTTCCATTTGAATTTGATCATAGCCTTCGGTAAATGGCAGAAGGTTTATTTCATTCGCCAACTGATAATTAAATAAATTTTTTAAAAAATAATTTGGTAAAGAAGTATTAACTCCCACCCAAGAAATTTCATTATTATAATATAGATTTGATTTGGGACAAATGGCTTCCAATGTCCAAGCCAATTTACGTTTGGGATTTTTAGCCTTTGAAATTAAAACAGGACTATCAGCTATGGTTAATCCAAGCATTGAGCCTGTATTATTGGTATGAGCCAAAATATTTTCTTGACTGTTATCCTGACAATTACCCTGATTTTTAAAGTAACAATCCACAAAAAATCTCTTATAGCGTTTTATGAAAAATGCTTTTTCGAGAACTTGATCATAATCAATTATTTTTATAAATTTTTGAACCATTTAATCTCCGATATTTACAAGTAAAAGCTAAACAGATGTTCTGTTAAACAAAATAAAAAACTGTAAGAAATAAAATTTATTTCTTACAGCTTTAATAAAATATTATCATACCTTAAAACTATTTCACACCCAGTATATTATAGACGTTTTTTTTATCTTCTATTTCCGCCTTAAAACCTGCGTCCATTAAACGATTTAATTCTTTTGCCCTGATATTTGATGTTTTTGCGCCCAAAATTATTGCAATCAGCCTTACTTTTCCACGCCTTGAAGTGCTTACAATATTATAACCGGAATCCCTTGTCCAACCTGTTTTAAGCCCGTCAGCACCTTTATATTTACCAAGTTGTGGATTTTTATTTTTCTTTACTACTCCACGATGGGTAATAGTTTTTACACTGTGATAACGAAGAGCTTTTGGATGCACCATTATATAATTGCGACTTAAGGCAAGCATATCTGTGGCTGTAGTATATTGACCTTTTGCAGGCAAACCACTGGAATTTTTAAATACGGTATTATTCATTTTCAGCGATTTAGCCTTTTTATTCATAAGGCTTACAAATTTCTTTTCCGTTTTGGCAAGTTTTTCTGCAATTGCCACACAAGCATCATTTCCGGAAGCAACCGCCATACCAAGAAGCAATTTTTTCACGGTTACCGATTCACCGGCAACCAAGCCCATACTTGAGCCTTCTGTATTGGCGGCATTTTTACTGATTTTCACCTTTGTGTCTAAAGTAATTTCTTTCTTTTTAATGGCATCAAATACCAAATACATGGTCATTATTTTTGAAAGGGAGGCAGGCGGAATTTTTTTCTTTGAATTTTGTTCGTAAATTACCTTTACAGTATCCAAATTCATTAATATTGCCCCTCTTGTATTTAATGGAGCAGCCTGCAAATGACATTTAAAAGGAAAAAAGACCAATGAAAACAAAATAAAACAAATTATTGTCCTAATTTTAAACATGATAACGTCCTTATTCAATGTTAAAAAATGTTAAAAATGCTCTTTTCTTTTAGATGAAGAATCTATCCCAAGAATAGTGCGATACTTTGCAACTGTTCTTCTTGCAATATTGATACCAATTTCATCTTTTAACAAATCACATATTTTTTCATCAGACAAGGGGCTTTTAGGATCTTCCTTGGAAATCATTTGTTTAATCAAGGCTTTAACACTTTCAGACCCGACTTGATTACCATCTTCAGAGTCTAATGCACTGTTAAAAAAGAATTTTAATTCAAAAACCCCATAGGGAGTTGACACATATTTATTGGTTGTAATTCTGCTTACAGAAGATTCATGCATTTCTATATCTTCTGAAACATCTTTTAAAATCAAGGGTTTTAACTTATTTACACCACCTTCAAAAAATTCCCTCTGAAATTTTAAAATGCTTTCCATAACCTTGTAAAGAGTTTTACGTCTTTGTTCCAAGCTTTTAATTAACCAAGTGGCAGAAGCTATTTTCTTTTGGGTATAATCCTTGGTTTCCTGATTAATTTTATCGTCATTTTTATTTATAAATTCAGATATTTGTAAGTGAGGAACATCATCACTCAAAACAATAATAAAATCATTCTTGGTTGGATAAACATAAATATCAGGGCTGATATAAATAGGGTCAGCATCACCAAAGGTTGACCCGGGTAAAGGATTTAATGATTGAATAATTTCAATATATTCCTTTAACGTTTCCAAGTCTATTTTAAATTTTTTCAATAAAGGCTTATATCTATGGGTTTCTAAATCGGTAAGATGATATTTTATTAAATCAGTTAAAATAGTATCTCTATCATAACCTAAAACCTCAACTTGAACCATAAGACATTCTTGTATGCTTCTTGTGGCCAGCCCTACAGGATCAAGTTTTTGCACAAATGTGATCATTTTTTCCACATCTTGTTCATCACAATTTGCATGCTCGGCAATTTCTGCATTACTTGCTTGCAAATAACCTGTGGAGTCCAAGTTGCCAATGATATGTTCACAAATTTCAATTTCTTTCTCAGACAGCCTCGAAAGACGTAATTGCCAGTTTAAATGCGAATCAATACCGGTTTTGGCGGCATAACGAGTTTCTAAAGGATTTAAATCATCAAAACTATCAAAATCTTTTACACTGCTAAGCCTTGGAGTGCTGGATAATTCTCCGAGATAATTTTCCCAATCCCCATTTGAACTTACTTCTTCAACATTATAGCCATCATTGTTAATTTCACTTTTTAACCGATCATCATTACTTTGCTCTGCTTCCAAAGTTTCAGAAAAATGTTTTTCTTCAAGAAAGGGGTTTTCTAGCAATTCCTGCTGAATATGTTCCACAAGTTCAAGACTTGACATTTGCAAAAGCTTAATTGCCTGTTGCAATTGTGGAGACATGAGCAATTGTTGAGATTGTTTTAATTGCTGTTTTAATTCTAAAGCCATGAAAACTCCTTAACTACCTGAAACCAATAATTAATTCTAACACAAACAATATTAATTTCAATATTTTTTAATCATCTGCATTTCTTATGCCATAATTTTATTTTTATGGCAAGTCAAAGACGTGGATACAATTTGAGCTGAGTGATTCCGGATTGAGAGGGGAAACCCCATTTTTTTGAACTAATCCATGACGCTTAGTCTCACTTTGTTCGACATAAGCTAAGTGAGTTCCCCCCCCTCAATCCGGAATCACGTGCCTTTTAAGGTGTAATCATTAAGTCATGGTTGCTAACATATTGTTATTAAAAATTTTGTGGGGAGAGTTCGAGAGGGGAGAACTTTTTCAAAAGTTCCTCCTCTCGAAAAATAATTTAGAAACACACTCTAATATACAGCAACTAAATTAAAAACTTTGACAGTTTGGACAATAACAAGTGGTTCTGCCTGCAACTTTCATTTTTTCAATATTTTCACTGCAATTTTTACAAATTTGTCCAGCCCTATTATAAACATTAAATTTATTTTGAAAACTGCCCACATCACCATTTGCTGTTCGATAATCTCGAATAGAGCTGCCACATGCCTCAATTGACTCCACCAATATTTCCACAATGCATTTAAATAATGCTTCAAGTTTTTTTTCGGATATGGAATTTGCCGTTTGACTTGGATTTATACGGGCTTTAAACAGGGCTTCATCAGCATAAATATTTCCGATACCTGCAATTAATTCTTGATTTAACAATAATGATTTTATACCGGCTTTTTTATTTTTAAATATTTCGACAAATTCTTCGACTTTCATTTCAAAAGGGTCTTTTCCAAGGTTTTGCCAAAATTTGAAATTTTTCACATTTTCATCGGACAAGGCTCTGATATAGCCAAATTTACGCATGTCATCAAAGAAAATATTTTGTTCTCCATCAAGTTCCAAAATAATTCTGGTATGTTTGTTGGGAACAATTTCTTTTGAGTAGGGAAAAAGTTTTCCCGTCATCTTTAAATGTACTCCAAGAGCAAAAGCAGGTTTCTCTTTTCCCTCATATTCAAGAAATATCAAAAGCATTTTTCCGCGTCTGCCCACCCTTGAAACCAATGGAATTAAATTTTCATTCACAAGATCAACTGTTTTTAAATCACCTTGCCATGAATTATCATTTAAAACTTTAATTCCTATCATCTTTTTACCCACAATATGAGGAGTTAAAGTTCTGGCAATTGTTTCAACTTCAGGTAGTTCAGGCATATATATTTTCTCACTATTAATAAAATACTGTTTAAATAAATCTATGAAATTTCTGAATAATTCCGTAAACGGAATTATTCAGAAAGTCACACTGCCTTTAACTCGCCCTTTGGGACGCAAAAAGCGTGATTTTTGTTCTCGTTTCGGCGTGCAAAATAGCCACTTTGTGTTTATTTTGTAAGGAAACGCTTTTATGGAAGCACTGATTAATAAGCAAAATATCTGATGTTCAAATTTTAATTTTT
>CAYJGE010000183.1:0-5018 GCA_964369835.1 uncultured Mailhella sp. | reverse complement strand
TATATCATGAAAAAACAAAACAATGTCATTGCAAATAAAAATCTGTAAAAACGAAACCCAAGGACTTCCTTATTCGTGGTCGTGGCAATCTCCCTGTTATAGGCTGTTTAAATTTAAGTCTTCACTTAAAAAATACTTGTAATTAGATTTAATTTGCATTATTAAATATCAAAGTATTTTAGAAAATAAATCACTATTTTCTTAACTTACGTATTTGTCAAAAGTGACATAATTAGAAAATAATACTTTTTCATTCGCCCTAATAGACGCAAAAAATGGTTTTTTGCTCTCTTTTGGTGTGTAAAATAATCATTTTATGATGTCTTTGTTATGAAAAGTAAGCATTTCATAATGTGTTATGGGGGTTTAAATGGAAAGTTTGAAACAATTATATCGTATTGGAATAGGTCCTTCATCAAGTCACACCATGGGGCCTAAATTTGCCGCTAAAGATTTTTTTAAAAAATATCAAGATGTTGCACGTTTTCAAGTTACTCTTTATGAAAGTCTTGCCGCAACAGGTAAAGGACATTTAACTGATATCGCAATATACGATGTTTTATCAGAAGAAAAAACTAATATTCTTTGGCAAGCACATATTTCTATGAAAGAACACCCAAATGCCATGCTATTTGAAGCTTTTGATTCTCTTGATAATAAATTGGGTGAACAACTTTATTTTAGTGTCGGCGGTGGTGCAATACGCACATCAGAAACTTTAAAGGAAGTAGATAAAAATATTTATCCAAATACAACATTATCTCAAATAATGCAAGAATGTAGTGAAAAAGGTATAACTTATTTAGAATATATTTTAGAATATGAAGGTTCTGATATTTTAGATTATTTGCATACAGTTTGGGAAAGTATGAAAAATACTATAAAAAAAGGTCTTTCCACACATGGAGTATTACCAGGATCAATCAAGCTTCATAGGCAAGCTTGGAATTATCAACAGCGTTCAAAAACTGCTTCTGCAAAATTAAAACATACAGGAACCCTTGTAGCTTATGCTCGTGCAACTTCCGAAGAAAATTCTGCTGGTGGGCAGGTTGTAACTGCACCAACTTGTGGAGCTTGCGGAGTCATTCCGTCTATCTTGCTTTATATGCAAGAATATTATGATTTAAGTGATTTTGATATTGTAAAAGCCTTGGCTACTGCCGGAGTTTTTGGAAATATAATTAAACATAATGCTTCGATTTCGGGTGCAGAAGTTGGCTGCCAAGGTGAAATTGGTTCAGCCTGTGCTATGGCGGCGGCAGCTGCAAGCTATTTATTGGGTGGTTCTTTAGGTCAAATTGAATATGCAGCTGAAATGGGGCTTGAACATCACTTAGGATTAACTTGCGATCCTGTTGATGGTTTGGTTCAAATCCCTTGTATAGAAAGAAATGCCGCTGCGGCAATTAAAGCTTTATCATTTGCAGAAATGTCTATATTATCTGATGGTTCACATTATATTACTTTCGATGAAGTTGTCATGGTTATGAAACAAACAGGCTTTGATTTGCCAAGCCCATATCGTGAAACATCTACAGGTGGACTGGCTAAAATTGTAGCCAATAGAAAAAAATAAAATTTATTTTTACTATTTAATACATTAATGATTAAAATAATAATAAGAACAGGCGATTATATAAAAAACTAGTTTATTTTTTTCTATAAAATTTTTAAAATATTTTAGAAAACACTTGTATTTTTTCAACACATAATATACAAAAAATATAGAAATAATAAAGTATTCAATATGAAGTTTATATGTTTTGAATTTAAAATATGAAATTTATTCAACTAGTTAAGGAGTTTTTAAAATGTCTATAGCCGAACAAAGTCTTGCGTTTCATTATGAAAAAAAAGGTAAGATTGAAGTAGTTTCAACTGTACCGGTCAATAACAAGGACGATTTATCATTAGCTTATACTCCCGGTGTTGCCCAGCCTTGTCTTGAAATTCAAAAGGATGTCAATAAATCCTACGAACTAACTCGTCGTTGGAATATGTGCTTAGTTGTTACAGATGGAACTGCTGTTCTGGGACTTGGGGATATCGGTCCTGAAGCAGGTATGCCTGTTATGGAAGGTAAATGTGTTTTATTTAAAGAGTTTGCAGATGTAGATGCATTTCCTCTTTGTATTAAATCAAAAAATGTAGATGAAATTGTACGCACTATACAGCTTATTTCAGGCAGCTTTGGAGGGGTTAACCTTGAGGATATTGCTGCTCCACGTTGTTTTGAAATTGAAGAAAAATTAAAAGCATGTTGTGATATTCCAATTTTCCATGATGATCAACATGGAACAGCCATTGTAACTTTAGCCGGTCTATTAAACGCACTCCGTGTGGTAAAAAAAGAAAAAAATAAAGTACGCATTGTTGTAAACGGAGCAGGTGCTGCCGCAATTTCCATTACCAAACTTTTACTGTCAGCCGGCTTTAATGATTTTATTCTATGTGACAGAAGTGGTATTTTATATGAAGGTCGCCAAGAAAATATGAGCCCCGTTAAAGAAAAAATGGCAAAAATAACAAATCTCACAAAAATTCAAGGAAAATTGGCAGATGCTGTTAAGGGTGCCGATATTTTTATAGGTGTTTCATCTCCCGGTGTTCTTACCACCGATATGGTGAAAACCATGGCCGATAATGCTATTATTTTTGCTTGTGCCAATCCAACTCCGGAAATTTTTCCTGATGAAGCAAAGGCCGGTGGAGCTGCTGTTATTTCAACAGGTCGTAGTGATTTTCCAAATCAAATTAACAATGTTTTGGCTTTTCCCGGTATTTTTCGTGGTGCATTTGATGTAAGAGCCAGTGATATTAATGAAGAAATGAAAATTGCAGCTGCCAATGCTTTAGTAAATCTTATTAATGATGATGAGCTTAGTGCCGATTATATTATTCCTGCTGCCTTTGATAAACGTGTGGGTCCTGCTGTGGCAAAAGCTGTTGCTGAAGCTGCCAAGGCTTCAGGTGTTGCTAGAATATAGGTTGACTATCCTGTGTTCGGATAACTTTTTTGAGTGGGAACAACATTATGTTGAACCCACATGATTCCGGTTTGAGGTGGAAAACCACGTTTTTTTAAAAAAAAAACGTGGTTTTCCACCTCAAAAAGCATAAAAATGAATTGACGTGGGAATGGCGTGAATATTTATTTTTTTTTATTATAAAAAACTTGACAATTTTTAATTGTTTTATTATCTTTCTAAAAATTGATTAATTATAGGATTTTTAAATGACTAAATTATATAACTTCTTCTTTAGCTTTATTTTCTTTAGCCTTCGTGTTCCTACACGAGAAGGAGTTCTATAGTTTTGTCAATTTAGATTTTGCTTGAACCGCTTTCCGTGTAGGAGGCGGTTTTTTTTGTTTAACATTTTTTAAATATTATGAAAGGATTAAAAAATGATTTATGACCTTATTATTTGGATAGCCTATATTGTTTTGTTTGTTTGGCTTGCTCGTAAAGGTAGAGGCTATGATGTTACAACCTCAGGTGCCGTTGGTTTTCTTGTTCAAGCATTTGCTTATGTTGCAACCTATGTTTCTGCTGTTGCTTTGATAGGATTTGCAGGTCTTGCCTATCTTTATGGAGTTCAAATAACCTTGGTTGGTTTTGGGGTTGCTTTACTTGGAACTTATTTTGTGTACAGAGTATTTGCTTGGGATACAAAGAAGTTACAATTGGAACTAAAAGCCAGAACTCCTGCCCATTTAATAAGTTTAGGTCATAATTCAAGAGCATTAAGAATAGTTTTAGGTGTTATTTTTGCCATTTTCTTATCCGTTTATGCTTCCGGTGTAATTAAAGGGGCAGCCGTTATGCTCACAACAATTATACCATTATCACTTTCAAGTATCATTTGGGGCTTGGCAATTTTCATAGGATTTTTAGTTTGGTGGGGTGGTTTACGCGGAGTTTTATATACAGAAGCCATGCAAGGTGCTGTCATGCTTTTTGGTATTATCTTGCTTATGTATGCCATTTTAGCCAGCGTTGGCGGACCAATTGTGGGTTATGAAAAACTTGCTGCTCTTGAACCAACAGCACAAGCCAATAATGGATTTGTCAGCCTCTCATCAGGCAGTCAAGGAATGTTTGTTTTGTCATTGGTTTTGGTTATGTCCGTTGCTACTTGGGCTCAACCACAATTAATTCAAAGACATTTTGCCCTTTCCAATAAGAAAGACCTTAGAAGAACAGGCATGATTGCCACAATTATTATCTTTATTCTTGTGGCAGGTACATTCTATGTGGCAGCCCTTTCTCGTCTTATTTTGCCAAATATTGACCACCCTGACCAAGTGGTGGCAACATTAACTTCTATGCTTTTACCCCATCTTGGACAACAACTTTTCACCTTGGCCATTATTTCAGCTTCCCTTTCAACCACAACAGCTCTTTTCCATATTGCTGCTTCTTCATTTACTGAAGATATTAGCGGCAAAGCTGCTACAAAAATTTCTTGGCTCATCGGAATTACTTTATGTATTTGTATTAGTGCTCTTTCTGCTTCCATGGACGGACAATTAATCGCCCTTCTTTGTACAACTTCTTGGAGTGTAATCGGGGCAACTGCCATGATTCCTTACGTTGCCTTGGTAAAATTCAATATTAGAAATTCAAAAGCTGCTCTCTATAGTAGCTTGGCAGGATTTTTATCTTGTACATCTTGGTATTTATTTATTTCTCCCTCAACTAAAATAATTAGTACAACTCTGATTCAAGGCGCCCTTGCCACTACACCTCCATTTCTCGTTGGTATTATAATATCCTTACCTGTTTTTATTCTTTGTCTTAAAATGAAAAATCTAAAAATTACTGACACAACCATAAATACAGCCGCTTAATTTTTTGCATGTTTTCTTGAGGGGGGAAAACCCATTTTTTTGAACTAATCCATGACGCTTAGTCTCCAGGGGCAACGCATCTAATTTTTCTTGAGGGGGAAAACCACATTTTTTTTGAAAAAAAACGAGTTTTTCCCCCTCAAACTCCCCCTTTCCTTAAAAA
>CAYJGE010000182.1:0-5053 GCA_964369835.1 uncultured Mailhella sp. | reverse complement strand
GGGGAAACCTCATTTTTTTCAAAAAAATGGGGTTTCCCCCCTCAATCCGGAATCACGTGACGATCACAGTTTTTTTATGGATATTGAATTTTTTAGGTTTCCATCGTATTAGATGGAAATACCTTTTTAAGTTAATACTTTTTATTGAAATGTCAAAAATTGACTTTTCAATATGGATTAATTAATTCCATGTGTAGCACTTTCATCAACAACCCAAATCAGTTCACCTCTTGGCGGTCTGACCATTTGAGCAGGAAGTTCAGGAACTTCCAGTAAATTGAGTGTGCGGGTTAAAGCATGATGTTTTTCTTTACCGGAAACCATGAAAATGCAATTACGAGCATTATTTAAAACAGGTAAGGTTAATGAAAGCCTATCAGCTTTTAAACTTTTTATAAATTGATCTACGACAATACGTTTTTTTTCTGAAATTCCATATTCACCGGGATAGAGGGAAGCTGTGTGTCCATCTGCACCAAGACCAAGTAATACACAGTCAAATCTGGGAAATTCATTTTCTTGTAATTGAAAATGTTCTTTGATGAGTTCTTCATAATCCAAGGCGGCTTTAACCGGATCGACTTCTCCTTTCATTCTGTAATAACGAGTGACAGGAACATGAGATAATAATGCTTCTCTTGCAATTCCATAGTTACTTTTTGGATCATCAGGATGAACACAACGCTCATCTACCCAATAAATTCTAATTTTTTCCCATGGAATACGGTCTATCCAATCATTGGCAGATAAAAGTCGAAAAAGTGGTAGTGGAGTTGAGCCTCCCGACAAGGCTATTGTAAAAACTCCTCTTTCAGAAATTGCATCTTCACAAATTTGAGTAATATGATGGGCAACTCTTTCAGCCATGGCAGCAGGGTCTTTGTGAATATGAAGAGCCAAATGAATTGAACGAGACATGATTTCTCCTTATAAATATAATTTTAATGAAATTAGAAATTAAAAATCCAATTGATAATATTTATCTGCGGATAAATGAACATAGGTTACAATGGTAGTACAAAATAATTTTTCGGTTTCCAGCCATTCACCATGGGATTCCGACAGTGGTATGGTCCATGAGTGGCCAATTTCACTGTTTGGTAAAAACAGGCGATTTACTTCAAAATAATCTTGTAAAACAACGGATTCATCAGGTAATGTAATAAAAATATCGCTGCCAAAGGAAGTAATATTTTCATTACTCATATTTTTATTTGCACTAAAACCAATAATCATTACTTTTTTTCCTGAGGATTCTGAAATACTGGCAGTACAAGTGGGGTTATTGATATATGAATTAATAGTGTTTTTGACACTTTCTTGTTTTTTATTAATACTTCCTTCAAATTTCTTTCTAATTCTTCCCAATTCATCATTATATTGTTTCAATATTTCATCCAAATTGTAAATTTTGACAATTTCAAAGACATTACCGTTAAATTTAGCTTCCAATTGTAAATAAAAGTCTCCCCATTTTATGGTGTGGATAGGACATTCAAGCACATAAAAATTATTTTTTGGTTGGCTTAATTTATCATTAATATCAAAGTGTGAATTTCTAAGTTGTTCATTTATGTCTGTCGGTAATAAATATCGTTTCTTATCAAATTCATATTCAGGGGGAATATTTTTTATTATATTTAATATGATAATTGAAATTTCATCATTAAAGTCCTGAAACATTGGGAGTCGCCCAATATGCCTTCTCAAATCATAATTTGTTCTGGTATAATCAGTAATAGTTTCATAGGTATTTGAAACCAGTTTATTATAGTTAAAAATATCACTTAATAAACTCGGATCATTTAATTCTATGGCTTGATTTAGATTATCTAATGTGAAATTAATGCTTTTTTTATACTGTTCTTCTGAATAAACAAAATATCCAAATATGGCAAAACCAATTAAATGTGCTAATAACAATGGCAACCAGTAACGTTTTTCTTTTAATTTGCCAAATTTTAATTTGTGAAGCAATCCTTTTGGTTGTTCAGTTTCTTTATCTTGATTCATGTCTTGATTACTGCTTTGAATATTGTTTTGAGATTGAGTTACATTTTTACTTTCAGATGTATCACTTGGCCTTGTTTGGGAAGCCATGTTTTTGCTTTGTTCTTTTGAATCAACATAATCGTTTTGTTGTTCTTGTTGGTTTTTGGCAAATTTTTCCTTGGCAAATTCTTTTTGGGCAAGTTGTTCATTTGCAAGTTGTTCATTTTGTTCTACTAATTTACGATTTTGTTCTTCCAGTCTTTTGTTGTCTTCTGCAAGTTTTTTATTTTTATCTACTTGCTCTTGGTCAAGGCCTTGAGTATTATCATTAAATGCATCAAGCAAAAAATCTTCATCAAAATCTTGATCTTTTTGCTTGCTTTTATTTGTATTGTCAATAATAAACTCTTCACGTTCGGTTTTATTTTTAAAAGATGAAGGTTCTTTTATTTCAAATTCAGCCATAAAGCCTCACTATATTTAATATAATTAATTATTTTATTTTAAGACATTTGCACTTTATATTAAAAAATGTGATTAATACAATTTCTAATATAAAAATAAATATACAGACATCTAAATTGATAAAAATTTTTAATTAAAAATAAAATTATTTAATATTATAAATAGTTAATGTTTAATTGGGATTTATTATTTACTCATTCCATTTAAAAATTCTTTATTGGACTTGGTACCTTTCATTTTATCCAGTAAAAATTCCATACTGTCTATGGATGCCATGGGTGCAAGAATTTTGCGCAATATCCATATACGATTAAGATTTTCTTCCGACAATAATAAATCTTCTCTGCGAGTACCGGTTCTATTGATGTCAAAGGCAGGGAAAACACGTTTTTCAGCCAAATGTCTGTCAAGGTATAAATCCAAATTACCTGTTCCTTTAAATTCCTCAAAAATAACTTCGTCCATTCTTGAGCCTGTATCAATAAGAGCTGTGGCTATAATGGTTAAACTTCCGCCGCCTTCAATATTTCTGGCAGCTCCAAAAAATCTTTTTGGTTTTTGCAAAGCATTAGCATCAAGTCCGCCCGACAATACACGGCCTGAAGATGGGGTTATTGCATTATAAGCTCTTCCAAGTCTGGTGATTGAATCAAGTAAAATAACCACATCTTTTTTTCTTTCAACCAATCGCTTAGCTTTTTCAAGCACCATTTCACAGACTTGTACATGCCTTTGAGGTGGTTCATCAAAGGTTGAACTGATAACTTCAGCCTTTTTGACTGTTCGTTCCATGTCTGTTACTTCTTCGGGTCTTTCATCAATCAAAAGTACAATTAAAGTAATATCAGGATATTTATCGCTTATGGAATTGGCAATTGTTTGTAATAAAGTGGTTTTTCCTGTTCTTGGGGGTGCAACAATAAGACCACGTTGTCCACACCCTATGGGTGACATTAAATCTATTACTCTGCCGGCCAAATTTTTCTCATCTGTTTCTATGCAAAGTTGTTGATCCGGAAAAATTGGGGTATGATTTTCAAATAAAACTAAATGTCTTGCATTTTCAGGCGGTTCAAATCCAACTTCGCTGGATTTTACCAGAGCAAAATATCTTTCTCCTTCCCTTGGGGGACGAATTTGACCTTTTACACAATCGCCCTTTCTTAAATGGTAGCGTCTGATTTGCGAGGGTGAAACATATACATCATCTGCACCCGGCATATAACTGCTTGAGGGAGATCTTAAAAAGCCATAACCATCTGGTAAAATTTCCAAAACACCATCACCGATTATTGTGCCATTTTGTGAAACACAATGCTGTAAAAGGGCAAAAATAAGCTCTTGTTTACGCATGGAACTGGCATTTTCCAGTTGATATTCTTCTGCAAGTTCCATAAGTTCAATCATATTTTTGGTTTTTAGCTCAGAAAGGCTTAAAATGCCTATTGAGTCTTGATTGCTAAGTTCATTACCACTATGATTATTTTCACAATGATTAAACTTTTCTGCTTTTCTATGATTTCGAGACCTAAAAGTATTGTGAGCTACAGTATTGTTTTGGTCTTTGCTGGAATTATAAGTATTTTCATCTTCAACATTATCAGATAAATATGTGCTTATATTAGTTTCTGATTGAATTTCATCATCATTATTAAAATTAGGTAATTCTTGCTCAGTGGAGATTTGTTTTCTGGTAACTCTGGATCTTGTATGCCGTGGAGGCTTTAAATGATTAGAGTTTTCAGAGTCAGATTCAATAGAATTATGATTCAAGTTATTGTCTGCTTGTACAGAATTTAGGCTACGCCTACGCGGAGTACGACTAATAGTCATAGATAAACCACCAAAATGATTTAAAGTTAATAATATAAATTGAACGTATTAAGGTAAGCTTTCATAAAAATAAATATAAATTAATATGTTTATGTTAGCTAAAAGATAGTGTTTTTTCCTAATATTTTAATGATGATGTGACTTAAAAAAATCCAGAGTTTATAAAAAGGTAAATATTTATATAAACAAATAATGATATTATATACATAAATTTAAATCACAATATTGCTTTCTTAGACGTTCACGATAATGAACGAGTTCAGAATATCATCTTTGTTTTTGTTTGGCAAGTAATTTTAAATATTTTTAAAAAAATAAATTATGTTTCAAATCTTAGGTTTTTCCCACGCCATTTCGGTTTTCAAGAATCACAATTTTGGTATGGTTTTTGATTTTTTAAATTTAGCAAAATATAAATAAATCAAAATAATTATGAAATTGATTGAAAAAATATTTTTTAAGGAAAGGGAGAAGCGATTGCTTACGTTTGAGGGGGGAAAACTCGTTTTTTTCAAAAAAACGTGGTTTTCCTCCTCAATCCGGAATCACGTGGGTTCTTTCGGTTTGGAAATCTGTAGTTTTTTGGATGAATTTTGATTTTATAATCGGGGAGCACTGCTATTCGGCTAGCTTTTCGTGAGAGGAAAAATTTCTTTTTGAACCGGAGCAGTTTTAATAAATATTGAGAACTCTACCCCCCCCCCATAAACAGGGGCAACGCATCTAATTTTTCTTGAGGGGGAAAACCACGTTTTTTTTGAAA
>CAYJGE010000181.1:0-5210 GCA_964369835.1 uncultured Mailhella sp. | reverse complement strand
CATTCGATTCGTTTAAAACAAAAAATTTCTTGACTTCAAGGGCGGGTCTATATAAGGGGGAGTTTGAGGGGGAAAAACTCGTTTTTTTTCAAAAAAAACGTGGTTTTCCCCCTCAAGAAAAATTAGATGAGTTGCCCCTGCCTTTGCTGGGGGTTTGGGGGCAAAGCCCCCAAATTGGAATAACGTGAGGGTTTCCCATCCCAAGAAAATTAATCAAACTTCTTTAAATCTTGTCAACTAATTTAAAAAATTCATCTTCATTTAGGGTTGTAATTCCAAGTTTTAAAGCTTTGTCCAGTTTAGAGCCTGCTTTTTCTCCAACGATTAAGTAGTCTAAATTTTTGCTGACTGCGCTTAAAATTTTTCCACCGGCTTTTTCTGCAAGTTCTTCGAAAAAAGGGCGGGGTTTGGATAGGGAACCTGTGAATAAAAAAGTTTTATCAGTAAGAACTGTTTGTATTTTAGCAATTGTTTTTTGGCTTGGGTTTAGACCTTGCTCTTTTAGTTTTAGTAAAACAGTTTTATTTTGTTGATCATTAAAATAGTTTTTGATTGAGGAGGCTACTTCTTGCCCAATATCTTGCAGTTTGGTTAATTCATCGAGATTTGCATGGCTGATTTGTTCAATATTTGAATAGTTTTTAGCCAATGTTTTGGCAGTTTGTTCGCCAACTAAACGAATCCCAAGGGCTGAAATGAATTTAGCCAGACTTGTTTTATGCTTTGCTTCATTTAAAGAATTTACAAAATTAGAAGCAGAAACAGCACCCATGCCATCATAGTTAAGTAATTCTTCTTCTTTAATTGTGAACAAATCTGAAAAATCTTCTACTCTTTTATTCATGACTAGTTTTTCAATCCATTTTTCGCCTACTCCATCGGCATCAATACCTGCTTTGGAAACAAAATGAATAATACTTTGTAATTTGAGGGCAGGGCAGTCCCTATTGACACAGCGTATGGCACTTTCGCCTATAAAACGTTTCACAGGCCGGTGACAAACTGGACAGTTTTTGGGAAATTCAAATGTTTTTAGCTCTGGTTCGCGCTTTTCAATATTTACTCCTATAACCTTTGGAATAACATCGCCGGCTCTTTCCACCAAAACAAAATCGCCTTCTCTGACATCTAAGTTTTTTATTTCGTCCGCATTGTGTAAGGAGGCACGACTGACAGTTACTCCGCCAAGGCTGACGGGTTCAAGTTCTGCCACAGGAGTTAATACGCCTGTTCTGCCTACTTGAATGGAAATTGATTTTAATAAAGTTTCTGTTTGTCTGGAAACAAATTTCCAAGCTGTGGCAAAGCGTGGGGCTTTGGCTGTATAACCCAAAAGATTTTGGGCTTCTCTATTATTTAATTTAAAAACTATTCCATCAATTTCATAGGGTAAATTATCTCTTTTTTCTTCTATTTGTTCATAATATTTAAGCGCTTCTGCTCGATTATGGCATAAAAGACCAAGATCAGGCACGGCAAATCCAAGTTTTTTTAAATAGGAGATTAAATCTTCATGATTTTTAAAAAATTCGAGACCCAGTTCGTCATTTTGTGTGTTTTGATTATTTTCTTGATTTTTTATTATTTGCCCAACATTATAGGCAATGAATAATAATTTACGCTTGGCAGTGATTTTAGTGTCCAACTGCCTTAATGAGCCTGCTGCCGCATTTCTGGGATTGGCAAAGGTTTTTAAACCTTGTTCAAGTTGTTTTTGATTCAATATTGCAAAATCTTTTTTTAACATAAGAACTTCGCCTCTGACTTCGATGCGAGAAAATGGTAAATCTTTTTTTAACTGTAGAGGAACATTTTTAATGGTTTTAATAGCTGAAGTTATAACTTCACCCACAATTCCGTCACCTCTGGTTAATGCCGTGGTAAGTTCACCATTTTCATAGATTAATTCAGCTGCAAGCCCATCAAGTTTAACATCAGCCCACCAATTATCCAATTCTAAATTTTTTATAGCTAAACTTCCGACTTCTTTTGCTAATAAATTTTTAGCTTTTTTTACGAAATCGGCATAATCTTCGGCGGAAAAGACATTGTCCAGTCCGTACATGCGTAAATTATGGGCATGGCTTTCAAGGTATGGTAATAATTCACCTCCAACTTTTTGAGTAGGAGAATTTTTATTTCTCAAAATTGGAAATTCTTTTTCCAATTCAACCAATTCCTTGTATAATTGATCATATTCTGCATCTGAGATAATTTGTTTATCATAGGTATGATAGAGCGAATTATATTTTGTTATTTCTTCAATTAAAAATTCCACTCTGGCTTTAGCATTTTGAATGGAGTTTGAATTTTTGTTTTGATTTATATTATCCATGTTAAAAAAAGAATTTTGAATGTTTTTCATTTTAGAAATTCCTATAAAAAAACCTCTGCACTTTTTGTACAGAGGTTTTTTTTATCAAATTACAATTGAATATGATTAAAGTATTATAACCATTTAAACCAATTTTTCCATGAACCGACTCTGTCTTCCCTTACGGTTTCGGAATCTTTTTCACGATACAGTAGGAAATTGGCATTTCCTTGTTCTTCTGCATAGCTTTGAATTTCAGGTAGGTCAGGGTAGTTTTGAGAAATTTTTGTATATCTGTTCCATGCTGCTTCATAATTGCCCATTTTATTGTAAACTTGAGCAATATAAACATCTCTTTCTGCTATTTTTTGTCTGATCATCATTTTTTCATTTTGAGCGGCGGCAGCATAATCTGTACTGGGATATTCATTAATAACCCTTTCGGCGTATTCAAGACCAATTTCAAGTTCAGTTGTAGCTTTGTCAATGGATTTATAGCTTTGTCTTGTGGACTTTGCAACTTGTAACAGAACATAGGGTATGGCCTCATGTCTTGGGTGAAGTTCTTCAAAGTCACGATAGGCATCTGCTGCCTCTAAAAATAGCCCATTTAAATAATAGGCATCACCAAGGCTAAGTTCAGCTTCCACCACATAAGTACTAAAAGGATAATTATCTTTAATATCTAAAAAATACTTGGCAGCTTCTCTATAACGTTTTTCCTCCATGGCATCATTACCGGCTTCAAAAATTTCTTGAACGGTATCATCAGCCACAGGAATAAAATATTTATCAATAATACCGCCACAAGAAGTTACGAAAAGTAAAGAAAGTAAAAATGGAAGTGTTTTAAACATCTAGTTGCTCCAAGTATGTTATAGCGGCAGTTGCAGCAGTTGCCCCATCTCCGACAGCTGAACAAACTTGTCGACAAGCTTTATCTCTAATGTCGCCGGCTGCAAAAATTCCGGGTACTTTTGTTCTCATTTCAAGGTCTGTTTCAATAAACCCATTTTTATTGTCTATTAAATCCTTGGGTAAAAACTCACTGTTTGGAATATTTCCAACGTAGACAAAAAGTCCTTCGGCTTCAATTTCTCTGATTTCACCTGTTTTAACATGCTCTATTTTTACACTTTGCATGTTTGGGCTTCCATCTAAAGATTTTACCACATGATTTGTAATAAGTTCAATCTTTTCAGGCATTGCTAAAATTTTATCCAAATAATGTTTATCACCTCTAAATTCATCACGTCGATGAACCAGATAAACTTTTTTAGCTATCCTTGAAAGATAGACTGATTCTTCAAGGGCAGAATTTCCACCGCCAACAACTACAATATTAAGATTTCGATAAAAATTACCATCGCAAAGAGCACAATAAGAAACCCCTTTACCTTGATATTTTTCTTCATCTTCAATACCAAGATGGCGATGGCTTGCACCTGTGGCAATGATTAAAGCAGGCGCAACTAATTCTTCCTTTTTATCATCAAAAATAATCTTGTGTTTAAGGATATTGTTTTCTTTTATTTCTTCAATGGAAATCACATTACCTGTAATTCTTTGTACAGAATAATGTTCCAAATGGGCTGAAAATAAATCAGCAAGTTCATAGCCTTTTACTCCATTTGGAAACCCAAGATAATTTTCAATGTCGGCAGTTTTCAAAACTTGGCCGCCTGGGGTATATTTTTCCACCAAAGCAACATTTAAGCCTGCTCTTGTTAGGTATAGAGCCGCATTAATTCCGGCAGGCCCCGCACCCAATACTATAGCATCAAAGTTTTTCATTTTTAAACCTTTTTAGCTTGTTTATAAAACCTTATTAATAAGAGTCTCGATGTTGGCTTTAGAAACAGCTCCGGTTATTTGGTCAATAACTTCACCATTTTTAAATAAAATTAAGGTTGGAATTGCACGAATTCCATATTGACCGGGGGTTGTTTGGTTTTCATCCACATTCATTTTCACAACATTAACTTTGCCTTTAAAATCTTCTGCCACTTCATCAAGTATAGGAGCAACAGAACGACAAGGTCCACACCAAGGAGCCCAAAAATCTACAAGTACAGGGAGTTCTGCTTTTAAAACACTTGAATCAAAATTTGTATCATTAATTTCCATAGCCATAATTATCTCTCCATTTGTAAAAGTTAAAAATTGAAAAATCAATATAATCTATCAATGCCCATGATGTCAAGGCTGAGATAAATCTAATTTGAAATGGGAAAAATATTGTTTTTACAATAAGTTATTTTAACTTGTTTATTAAATTTATTAATGTTAATATTTAGCCAATAGTTAATACTGTTTTAGACTTCACATTATAATTAAATTTCTGTTGGAGTGTTTATGTCTATTAAATCTGTTTAAAAAAAACTAGTTACAAAAAATTAAGACTAAACGTACATTATTATCAAGTTTTTTATGTCAATATTTCTAATTGACCTTGTTACACGTGATTTAGGATTGAGGGGGGAAATCACGTTTTTTTGAACAAATCCATGACGCTTAGCTTTGTTCGACATAAATTGGGTGAGTTTTCCCCCTAAAACTTCCCCTTTCTTTAAAAAACATTTAACCATATAATAATATAACTATTTTGATTTATAAATATTTTATTTAAAATCTAAAATCAAAAATCATGTCATAATTATGGTTTTTAAAAATCGGAATGGCGTGTGTTTAACCTGATTTAAATTTAATAAATACCGGTTAGGGAAAGATTAATATAACTTCAGATACAGATGTTAACGGAATGTCCTTTACAGAATATAATGGCTTGGGTGCAAACACACGTTATTCCAATTTGGGGGCTTTGCCCCCAACCCCCCAGCAAAGCAGGGGCAACGCATCTAATTTTTCTTGAGGGGGAAAACCACGTTTTTTTTGA
>CAYJGE010000180.1:0-5220 GCA_964369835.1 uncultured Mailhella sp. | reverse complement strand
AAAAACATAACATATTTCCAAAATTTATGCAAATACTTTTTGCTCTAGGTAATAAAAGCATAAATATCATTCAATGTGTTCTTAATCTGCAAATTCTCGCAAGTTTGTGAATTATAAATATCTAATTTATTTTTAGAAACATCAATACCTAAAAATTTCTTGAAATTAGATTTATTTTGCATTATTATATACTCCTGTACTTACAATTGTTAACGTACGCACTCATCAAAAGCGGTACAAGCAACCCATCAAGTGATGAGTATCTATGAGGTGGAGACTAAGATGACAACGAACTTTTCGTTCCATTGCGAGACAGTCGTCCACCTCTTCTTTTGCATTTCACAGTTTCAATATAGATTGAGTATAAACTAATTTCAAGTAACAATTGCGAGGACGAAGCCATTAAGGCTGAGGACGTGGCAATCTCCCCGTAAAATCGGGAACTTAAAGATATTTCTAATGGGGACAGTCTATATCGGGGAGATTGCCACGTCGGTTCTTGCGAACCTCCTCGCAATTGTTCTTATTATTTACTTTTGTGCTTAAATGAAGTAATCAACCGTACAATTGTTTCACTCAGCACTATATAAGAGACCTCTGCACAATTATTAATTTTTAATAGAATTCTGTTTTTAGAAAGGATTTTTCATTTTAAGATAATTTTGTGCACAGAGGTAAAAGGCACAAAAATCAATCGTTTAACGACAAAAACGTGGTTTTGTCTACTCTTAATTTTGGTCGTGTTTACGATGTAAACACTCCGTGAAACCATGCACAATTAATTGTGCAGAAGTTTCTATAAATTTAACTTTTGTAGATTATGTTTTTATAAATCAATATTAGTAGAAGTAATCAATAATTAATCAAAATGCTATATACTCGAAATTTTAAATTATCAGCCCATACTGAAAAGTAACTATTTGTTAATAAAATAACACATGATAAAATTACAAGAAATGAACACAAAAAATGTTTTTTCTTGTAATTTTTTATTTAAACAATGTTTTTTAAGTATCAACCATTAGAGCAGTTTCAATAAAAATTGAATCTGCTCTACCCCCATATAACTTTCAAAAAGCAATCATTTAACGAAGTGGCAAAGCCTCTTCTATTCTTGCTTTTTGCACTTCAATGTCGCTATGCTCCAATGAAGTGATTAGGGCATTTTAGGTCAACTCTTTTTCAAAAATGCCCTAAAATTTTTGTCTTGTAAAAATTTTACTTCAAACTCATAAAGTATTTTACAAAATGTCTAGAAAAAATCTTGATTTATAATATACTTATCGTTTATTAATAGATAGTTATATATTAATAAATTATTGATATTTAATTTTAAAAAAAATTCAAAATTATAACTTACTCTTTTGTAAAGGCTAATTTCAAAAGTAGAGATATTTGGAGATAAATTTAGATTTTTAGAGTAAATTATAAATTGATATGTTGATAATTTTTTTATAAAATTGTTAATAAAATAGTTGACTATCTAAAAATATAGGTCTGCTAAGGACTTATCCTAAAAACCTTGCATCACAACAATTTCAATATTATTATTATTTTCATATAGTTATAGAAACAATGTTTTGGGGAATCATAAAAATTAAGTAGGTGAAAGATTATAAATTATGCCCATAGATTATTTTTATAATCTTTGCTAAAACTTATCTCATGAAAACGACATGGACAAATATACTTTCTAAAATGCAAGAAATATTACTTGAAGCCGATTATTCTGTATGGATACAGCCTCTTGAGGGGACAATTGTATGCTTAGACTCATTGGTTCAAATAGATATTGTAGCCAAAAATAGTTTTGTTGCAAACTATGTTCGCTTACACTATAGTCAACAATTCGCCAAATTTTGTTCAGAGCTTATGGAACTTCCCAATGATGTAGAAATTAAGGTAAATATTCAAGCAGCAAAATCAATTGATGAGAAAAAAATTAAATCCATTGATATGAAAGAGTTTACCCAATCTTTACCCACAGCTCCGGCTATTTTGGCAACATCACAAGAACAGCTTCTTTTACCGATTAGCAACCCAATAAATTTTACTCAAAATAAATTTAAATATTCATTTGATGAATTTGTAATTGGTTCTTCAAATAAACTGGCTTTTGCTGCTGCTGAAACCATGTTGCATGAACAGGCACCTGCAAGTATGCTTTTTTTATCTTCCCAATCAGGGCTTGGAAAAACCCATTTAATGCATTCCGTGGGCAAATCTGTTTGTGCAAGTAAAAATAAAAATTTTGCAAAAGTTGCTTATTTATCCGCAGAACAATTTACTTCCCAATTTGTAAGAGCCTCACAATTTCGACATCTGAGTGAATTTAAAGATTATTTTCGTTCTTTAGATCTATTACTTCTTGAAGATGTACATTTTTTACAAGGCAAAGAAAAAACCCAAGAGGAATTGTTGGCAACAATAAAATGCTTGCATGATAAGGGATCCAGAGTTATTTTGACAAGTTCATTTTTACCAAAAGAAATTGTCGGTTTAGATTCAAATTTAATATCACATTTTCATACAGGATTTTTGGCAAGCATTGAAAAGCCTGATATGGATACACGTTTACATATTTTGATGGATAAAGCTAAAAAACAATCTTTTAATTTACCAAATACCATTGCAGAACTAATTGCTTCTCGAATAATCGGTGATGTCAGAATTTTAGAAGGTTGCTTACAAACTCTTGTTTTAAAATCACAATTACTTAAAACTAAACTTACTGAAAATTTGGCACTCGAAGTTATTGAATCTGTTATTTGTGCCAATCCAAAATATGATTTTGAAACAATAGTCAAACTTATTTGTAAATGCTTTAATATTACAGACCAACAATTAAAATCAACTTCACGAAAACAAGAATTGGTGGCTGCCAGAAATACCATTTATTTCTTACTTAGAAAACATACCGAAATGACACTTGAACAAATCGGTTCAAGGTTTAACCGCAGACATTCTTCTGTAATTAAAGGTATTTCTAACCTTGAATGTGAAATAAGTAAAGAAAGTAGTAAGGGCAGACAAATGAAATTTATAATTTCTAAAATTGAACAACAATGTCAAAATATAATTTAATTACCCAATACTAAAAAATAAAATTTGGATTTTTTCAAAAAAATACTTCCTCAATATAGTATTTTAAGTTGACATCACTAACACGTCAATCCACTTGTGAAAATTACTTTCAAAAATAAAAATACTTAAAAAATTATTTTTTAAAAACAAATGTAAAACAATATGTTATAAAAATTTGTTTTTTAAGGAAAGAGGGAGTTTGAGGGGGAAAAACTCGTTTTTTTCAAAAAAACGTGGTTTTCCTCCTCAAAAAATACAAAAACGGATTGACGTGACATCACTAATGTCAACTTTTTGAAAGCACACTTGCTCCGGCATTTAACAGTGCAATAAGATTGCACTTATGCCTACGCAATGGTCTCCTGCTATCGCAGTCGACGATGGTAATTTCATCTGAAATTACTATAAATATTAAGGAAGCACTAATTAAATCAGTGCTTCCTTTATTTATTATAATTTAAAAAATACTCTTTTTTGTCATCATCTTCAGTTATTTCCCTTATAATTCTGCAAGGATTACCAAATGCCAGCACATTATTCGGAATATCCTTTGTAACTACACTACCACTGCCAATAACCACGTTACTGCCTATACTGACTCCTGGCAAAACTTGCACTCCTGCACCGAACCAGACATCATTTCCAACAGTGATGGGATGAGCAAACTCAAGACCAATATTTCTTCTTCCTTTGTCAATCGGATGGCCGGCTGTATAAAACCCACAATTTGGTCCAATAAAAACATTATCCCCAAAAATCACCTTTGCTCCGTCTAAAATTATCAATCCATGATTTGCATAAAAATTTTTCCCCACTTCAATATTATAGCCATAATCACACCAAAAAGGACTTTGTACCACAATTATACTTTTGACTTTTCCAAATAATTTTTTTAATATTTCTATTCTTTCAGCAATTAATGATGGCTTTATTTGATTAAATTCAAAACAAATATCCTTACATTTATTTAAATCCATTAATAATTCAGGATCATAATTTCCGTCAAATAATATTCCAAAATCTTTTTTTTCTTTTTCAGTCATATAAAAACTCCTTATTACTACATATATTTATAACTATTTGATTTTAAAATATTTTTGATAAAACTTGCATAAATTTTATTAAATAGTATAGTTAGTTTAGACAAACAACATATTTTTTCTCATTCCAACAGTAAATAATTAGCCAGTAACATATTTTGTTTACAACACAAAATAAATCAATTCTTAAAAATGATAAAGAGCGCATATGTTAAAAATTTTAAAAATCTGTTTTACAATTACAATTGTAATTTCATTATCGGCATGTATGCCACATCATAGGCATGGAGTCGGTCTTTCATATGGTGGAAATATCGGCGTTTTTAGTAGTATTGCCATTGGTACAGGCCTTGGACTAAGTGTAGGCACAGGCTTTCCCTATTATTTTAATAATAAGCCAAAGCCATATTACCTAACACCTCCTCCCCATCAGGGCTTATATTTAGCTCCCCCCCATAAACCACATTATAAACCACCTAGCCAACACCATAAACCATATTATCATAAACCAAAGCCACATTATAAGCCACATAAACCACATTATAGACCACCGAACCAACACCATAAACCCCAAAATGTTCGCCCACCCAAGGGAAAACATAATCCATATTATGATAACAGACATAGTTATCGCAGTAAAAAATTTAGAGGGCATAATTCTAAATTTTAAAACATAAACCGACTAAAATAAAGTTCTGCATAATAATTTGTGAAACTCCCAATATAAAAGAGGTTTTAATGCTAAAAATAATCACTATATTTATGATAAATTCTATTCTGTTGTCTGCTTGTTCTTCACCTCCTCCCAGTCATTCCTTTTACCAAGTTGAAAAGAAAAAAGACAGTGAAAAGGAAGAAATTGAAAGTAAACAAGATGAAATTAATCCTGAAAAAAACAAAAGAGATTTAAGTCATATTAATTTTTATGAATAGAATTTAGGGTGTGTTTCTTAATTAATAATTATGATATAAGTATATTGCGAAAAACATTATTATTTCAATTTTCGAGTAAGGTATTTATTTCACGCCATTCCGGTTTTTAAAAACCATAGTTATGGCATGATTTTTGATTTTAGACATTAAATAAAATATTAAT
>CAYJGE010000179.1:0-5248 GCA_964369835.1 uncultured Mailhella sp. | reverse complement strand
CTCCTTGTGTGATTACACTCTAACACACCTGTCCAAATTTTGGGGAGTAGCTCTTACTCTTGTTTTAATACATAGCCCATACCTCTGACTGTATGGATTAGCTTATCATCATAATCATCATCAATTTTTTTGCGTAAATAACGGATATAAACATCTATAACATTTGTACCCCCCTCATAATCATAATCCCAAATATGATTTTCAATTTTTTCTCTTGAAAGAACAATGCCCACATTATACATCATATATTCTAACAGGGCGTATTCTTTTGCAGATAAGACAATAATATTACCATTGCGTTTAACAGTTTTTTTTGAACAATCAAGTTCTAGGTCGGCAATGGTTAAAATATTGGTTGTTTTTCCCATGTTTTGACGTGTCATAACCCTTACACGTGCCATAAGTTCTTCAAAATAAAAAGGCTTTATAAGGTAATCATTGGCTCCCATGTCAAGTCCGCAAACTTTGTCGCTCACAGTATCCCTAGCTGTTAAAAATATTACAGGTGTACTTATATTTTTTTGCCTGATTTCTTTTATGACGGAAAAACCATCACGTTTTGGCATCATTATATCTAAAATAATTGCATCGTACTCAGTTGATTCAATATAGCTAAGCGCAGTGTCTCCGTCAAAACAAGAGTCCACGCTATAGCCCTCTTTACGAAGCTTTTTAACTATAATGTCATTCATGTCCTTTTCATCTTCAACAACTAGGATACGCATAAAATTCTCTTTTTAGTCTTTTTCAAATTCAACAATTTCAGAATTAATGGCATTAATTTCGTATTTGTATTTTGAGCCATTCACAACAAATTTAATTTCATAAACAGCTAAACCGTCATCCATGTCAAATTCGACCCTTGCGGAAGTTGTGGGTGATACTTTTGCATGTTTAAAAGCAATTCTTTTTGCATCTTCTTCTGTAATATAATTGGTGCTGTGTTTGTTGTGTTTATTGTGATTTTTACCATGTTTTTCTTGGCTATAACTGTTTATTTTTCCGCTTTTTGCATCAATTTCATAGTCATATTCAATATTATTATGGTAAAATTCAATTTCATACTCGGGATTATAGTCATCATCAAAACTTACTTCTGTAAAGTTTGCTTCCCTTAATGGAACATTGGCGTGTTTTGCGGCTATTTCCTTGGCTTGCTGAGAACTTATTTTTGATTTTGCTTCAGCTTGAGTGTTAATCAATAAAATTCCAAAAGACAATGTTGCTGCAATAATAATTTTATTAAAAGTATTCATGGATAAACTCCTGTGATTAAAGGTTGACTAAAATAATTTTGTCTTACAAAAAACTTGAGGCTCAAATCTATTCCCCATTGTTTTTGTGTGTATTACCTGCTTGCTAAATTTAGTTTTACGTCTGAAAGATTAAAATAAGATTAATAAAATAATTTTAATAGAATTATTTTAAAAAAAATAATACTGAAAGTTATAAAATGAAGTTTAATTTGTTATTATAGCTAGTTATCATAATGAACTTTGCAAGAGCATTTTTGATCAACTTTGCAGGAGCATTTTTTGATGTCAAATATAGAACTTAAAAGTTTTTGTGTATAGGGGGAAAGATCTTTTTTTATTCCTGTGTTTAGCTGAATTGTTTCCACAATTTCTCCTTGACGCATTACGGCAATGCGATCGGAAAAAGAAGAAACAAGTGCCAAATCATGACAAATAAAAAGAATACTAAGATTATTCTCTTGTTGTAATTTTTTGATAAGAGAAAGAATTTTATGTTGAGTAATAACGTCTAGGGCGCTGGTTGGTTCATCGAGAATTAAAATTTTTGGGTTAAGTATAAGGGCACGAGCCAGAGAAACCCTTTGTCTTTGCCCACCGCTCATTTCACCGGCTTTTTTATTTAGAAATGAATTGTCAAGTTCAACCTTTTCCAAAAATTCACTTGCAACTTTTCTTTTATCTTCTTTTTTGATTAAATTAAAATTCAGAAGAGGTTCACAAATAATATCTTCCACCTTCATTAGGGGGTTTAGGGAAGTGGAAGTGTCTTGAAATACCAATTGAATGTTTTTTCTGTGCAGACGCAAGGCTTCACCCCTTAGTTTACTTATATCTTGCCCTTCATAGATGATTTCACCCTCGGTTTTTTCTTCTAAATTGCAAATTATTTTTAATAAAGTAGTTTTCCCACTACCACTTTCACCCACAATAGCAAGAAATTCATTTTGATATAAATTTAGGGAAATATTGGAGCAAGCTTTCACATCATTTGTATTTTTTGAACTGAAAACCTTACTTATATTTTTTATGTCTAATAATATTTTTTCATTTTGCATCATAAATCCTCCAGTCTGGGAACATGTGAAAGCAATTCCATGGTATAAGAATGTTTTGGATTGTTAAGTATTTCACCTGAGGAATTTTCTTCTATTATTTTACCGTCTTTCATTACAATAATATGATCAGACAAATAAATTCCCAAGGGAATATCATGGGTTATTAATATAATACTTGTATTAAATTCATCTCTCAGTCCAATAATTTCCTCAATGACCTGTGCTTGAGTTATCATATCAAGGGCGCTTGTGGGTTCGTCCAGCAACAAGAGCTGTGGTCTTAATGATATGCCCATGGCAATTCCAACTCTTTGCTTCATACCCCCACTTAGGTTAAAAATATATGACTTCATAATATGATCGCTCTGAGTTAAATTCATTTTTTCTAGGCTATTACATGCCAAATCATGGGCTTCTTGAAAGTTTAATTTAGTATGAGCTTGAATGTATTGAATAAATTGTTTTCCTATTTTTCGGATTGGGTTTAGGCTTTCCCCTGCATCTTGAAAAACCATGGCTATTTCTTGACCTCTGATTTTATTCATAGAATTTTCAGGTAAGCCAAGGATTGAAGAATTTTTATATAAAATATCACCGCTTATAATTTTGGCACTTGGAGACAATAAACCCATGATGGATTTTATAATACTTGTCTTACCAGAACCGCTTTCCCCTATAATACATAGGATTTCCCCTTGATTAATTTGTAGGGAGAAATTTTCCACAATGATTTTATCTTCATAGCTAATGGTTAAGTTTTTTATTTCTAACATGGTATATCTTTTCTAAGTTTATCACTTAATTGATTAAAAATAGTCACAATTATGAAAATAACAATGCCGGGATATATGATTAACCAAGGGGCATGAAGAAGATAGGGGCGTCCCTCATTAATCATCAGTCCAAGTTCAGGAAAAGGAGAAGGCACTCCAAAGCCAAGAAAGGACAGGGCAGACAATTCCAAAATCATTACTCCTATATCGGTTGAAGCCGTAACCAACAGAGTTTGAAATATATTTGGTACAATATGCCTTAAAATAATAAATCTGTCCTTGGTTCCCAAAACTTTGGCAGCCTTTATATATTCTTCATTAATAATTTTTAAAACAAGACTGCGGGCAAGACGAATATATTTACTGACAGTGACCACAAAAATGGCAATCATAGCATTTCTGATACTTGAACCCATAATTCCCGCCAGAGCAATGGCCAATACCATGGACGGGCAGGAAATTAAAATATCAGAAATACGCATGATGATTTTATCTATAATTCCCAAATAATAGCCTGAAATAATTCCCAAAATACTGCCGACGACAGAAATTGACAGCACAAGTGCAATGGAAATGGTTACCGAAATGCGTATACCATAAATAATACGAGAAAAAACATCACGCCCCAATTTATCTGTGCCAAAAAAATGCTCAAAACTTGGTGCCAAGAAAGCGTTTTTTAAATCACCCTCATAGGGATTATAGGGGGCAATAAAATTTGCAAACAAAGCCGTAAAAACAACCAGAGCAAGCAAAATAAGCCAAAATGTGAAAACTTTATTTTTTTTCATAATATTCATAAGGTTCATGGATTAGAGGCTCACTCCATTGTTTTTCAAAAACCATAACTAAGGAATGATTTTTGATTTTAGACATTAAATAACATATTAATAAAACAAGAAGTTTAGATTGTTATTTGATAAAATGTTTTTTCAGGAAGGGGGGAAGCGATTACTTACGTTTGAGGGGGGAAACCTCACCCAGCTTATGTCGAATAAAGTGAGACTAAGCGTTATGGATTGGTTCAAAAAAATGGGGTTTCCCCTCTCAATCCGGAATCATCTTACTAGAGGCTGTTTTTAATCCGTGGATCAAGAAAATAATAGGAAATATCCACCAATAAATTTATGCTCATATATAAAAGGGAGATAAGCAGAACATAACCTTGAATAAGAGAGTAATCATAGGCTGTTATGGCATCAACAGCCATTTTACCTATGCCCGGATAGGAAAAAATCACTTCAACCACAGCCACACCTGAGAGTAAGGATCCAAAGGAAATTCCAAGCAATGTTAATAAGGGTAATAAAATATTTATAAAAACATCTTTAAAAATAATATCCCTAAATTTTATGCCTCTGGCTCTTGCTCCAATCACATAGGCTTTATTTAATTCATCAAGCACAATACTTCTGACTTGTCTTGTATATTTTGCCGACATGGCAAAGGCCAATGTTATTGAAGGAAGTATCAGCATTTTTATCCCTCCTCCCACTGAAACCACGGGCAAAAGTTTAAATTTCAATGCAAAAAGGTATAAAAGCAATGTTCCCACAAAGAAACCGGGCATGGAGATTCCAAGGGAAGTGTAGGCACTAATGATGGTATCAATGGGTTTATTGGCCTTTATGGCAGAAATTATTCCAAGGGGTATGGAAATGACAAGCATTAATAATATGGAAGAGAGGGCAAGGTAAAGACTTTGAATAAGCCTTTTCCAAAGAATTTCACCGACAGGTTGGTCAAGGGAAAATGATGTTCCAAAATCTCCTTGCAAGATGTCACCAAGCCAATTGAGGTATTGCTCTAAAAAGGGTTTGTTCAGTCCCATGGCTTCTCTGGTTTTTTCTATAATGGCCTCACTTGGAATATTACCACCGGAAATATACATGGTGCGGACAGGATCTCCCGGAGCCAGAAAAATCAAAGCATAGGTTATTATACTTATTCCGAATAATGTGATAATTATTTGTATAAGTCTTTGCATGATTTGCTTTTTATTCAAAATAACTCCGTTTTTTCTTGTTTACTGATTGGTCAATGTGTTAAATTATTTTATTGAGGGGGGACTCATTTTTTTCAAAAAAATGGGGTTTCCCCCCTCAATCCCACGTCATTCCAATTTGGGGGCTTTGCCCCCAAACCCCCAGCAAAGGGAGTCACT
>CAYJGE010000178.1:0-5324 GCA_964369835.1 uncultured Mailhella sp. | reverse complement strand
AAGAGACCTCTGCACAATTATTAATTTTTAATAACAATCTGTTTTTAGAATGAAACTTTTTATTTTTAGATAAATTTTTGAGCAGAGGTAAAAGGCACACCTAAATGATTTTTTGGGCAATCGCTTAACGACAAAAACGTGGTTTTGTCTACTCTTGCCAAAAAATCATTTGGCGGTCGTGTTTATGGTGTAAACACTCCATGAAGCCTTTGCACAATGAATTGTGCAGAGGCTTCCCAAAGTAAATTTTTAATTTTATATGATAATGATAAAATTAAAAATTCCAAGCTTTGCAAATAATTTGAACGTATTATAAAGATATTATTTTCAGGAGAAAAATTATGCAAGAAATTCAAACTATATTAAATGTGCAAACAAAAAGTAGTTTTTCTTTGCTGAAAACCGAAAGTGTAGCTGTTTGGATTAGCTGGGCAAATGGTCCTGACGCACAAATGCATAAATTATTTGAAGAATTTGGAGGAGTTTTAGTTTCGCAAATTGCAACTCAATCCCTTTGGTTTTTCTTTAATCCCGAAGCTACTTTTTATGCTGTGGCGCGTCTTGATATTTGGTCAAAGCAAAGCTCAAATAATGTATCAGCCTTTGTTTTTCCTGCCACCTTAGATGTAAGCACAACTCACTCCTTAAGTATAGACCTTACACCTGAATATAAAACTTTAAATAATGAAGGTTTTACTTCTGAAAGTTTCATATTTATCCACCCTGAATATTTTTCTTTTGTAACCTCATTGCCGGGTATTTCATTTTATGAAATGGTTGATTTGAAAAAACAAGGTTTAATTGGTTGGAAAAGAATCAGTGCAGACAGGCGTTTACCTTTTAATATTGAAAAGGGTTGGTTTGCTTTCATTAATCCTGTCGGAAATCTCTTTGATGCAGGATTTACGGATTGTTGGGATAAATTTATATTTAAAGTGCAAAATGTAATTGAAGCCAATAAATTTAAAGCTTATATTCATGGAAATTTCATTTCTGTTTTTATTCCTACCATTGTCCAGCTTAGGATTTGGGTCAGTGAAATTTTAAATATTTTAGATGAAACCAATAAATTTCACCAAGATATTTATTGGCCTTGCCTTACGACTGTACTTGATAAGGGAAATATTAATTTTTCAAATAATTTACATGAAATAATAGATATTGACTGGGCTTCCATGATGCCCGATCAAGTGTATTTGACCTATAAAAATGCATTAATGCTTGGACGAGACTATAAAATCAGAGATCTTAATTTCAATGCCGGAAGGGTTGATATTAATGATATGTGTGCTGTGAATTTAAATAGCCATGTTTCTCAAAGCGGTTCAAGTAATCTGTTTGCAAAAATTTTATTGCCTGAAGATAAAAACACATGTTTTTATTGTGGAGGCTCAGGGCATACACCCATAAATTGCCCCACAAAAATGAATAAGCCTGTAACTGAAAATTTTTGGGTAAATCAAAATTTCTTAGATTTTTCACATGTTGAAGATCTTTATAAACATTTGGACAATGAAGTCAAAAAAAATGGAATAAATGGCTATTTTAATATTTTAAATTCCGAAAATCTCGAAGGTGATTTTTTGCGTGCCACCTTTGCCATTACTGCCTATTTTCAATTTCCGAATATTGAAAGGATTTGGAGTATTGCTTCAAGAAATATTGATGAATTTCCTGAAAATGTTACCCCTCAAAAAACCCCTGCATTAAACATTTTAAAAAGATTTTCTGCTGAAAATCAAGATATAAACTCCCTTGAACGAGATTGTATTAATAACTTAGCCACAAATCCAAAATCATGGCAAATAAAATGTTTACATGGCTTTGTTTTAATGGAAAAGGGTGATTATAAGCAAGCCAAAAGAGCTTGGGGAGAAGCTGAAAACCTTTGCACAACAACCCTTCATCAAGGTTGGATTAAATTTTTACAGGCAAGAATTGAAGAAATTCAAGGGCATTATAATGATGCAATAGCCTTATATAAAAAAGTTAACGGCCTATTGCCCCATTGGACAGAACCAAACTATAGGGCTTTGGTTTGCCAAGTTAAAATGGGCTATGGACAAAGGGTTGCCAACATGTTTTTAAAATTAGTTGAGTCAAACCCTGAGGTTATGATAAAAATTCTTTTAGATCCTGAATTATTTAGAGGGCAAGTTCATATATTGAATGTATTGCAACCTGTTTTGGACGATACCCATGCTTACTTTCTGACCGATAGGGAAAGACTTATACAACTTTTGAAAAAACTTGAAGATTGGTTCTATGAAAATGATAAACCCATGATGCTTTATGGCAATAAAATTAAAAACCTATTATCATACGGAATTATGAATAACTATTTATTGTCTATGGAGGTAATAAATTTTAGACCAAAGGTTGAAAAGGATTTACAAAGGGTTATAAATCAAGAAGTTGACATTCTTAAAAATGATTATGAAAAGTGTTTGAAACAAGTGGAAATAATCAGAGATGAAATGAATTGGTTTTATTTTCAAAGAATTTTGATTGATTTTAATAATGTATTTAATGATTGTGCAAAAATTTTAAATTGGGCATTCACTTCAAACTTTTTTGATGTGACAGTATATAAGGAAGCAAGGGAAAAATTACCTGAACTAAAAAAACATGTTGAAAAGCTTAGGGGTAAATTAACCCATTTACGCATGGTTAGGGATATTAGCTTGTTTGCTGTAATGTTTTTAAGAAGTTTTATAAAAACCTCAATTTATTTGTGTATTTTGTCGCTCCTTGGCATATTTGGTCTTTTATTTTTCGGTTCTATGATTGGTTTGGAATGGATACAAGAAATTATTCAATTAAATTTTTGGCAAATTTTAAAGGTTGTTTTAAGTATAACTTTTATGGTATCATTTGGTTTATCAGCTTTAAAAACAACAGTGGTGTTTGATAAAAACAAAAACAAATTGTTAAAAAATGCCAGAGATGAAAGAATGAAAATTCAACTTGATAGGATAGAAGAGGCGAAGAAAAAAAAGGAAAAAGTAAAAAAAGGAAAGTAAAATGAATCAAGAAATTGAGCGAAAATTTTTGGTTAAAAGTAATGAATGGAAAGGCAAAGTAAAACCTGTTTTATACAGACAAGGATATATAGCCAGAACTGTTGACAGAGTTGTCAGAGTTAGGGTTGCCGGAGAAATCGGAAAACTTACTATTAAAGTCAGAACAGGCGAAATAACCAGAACCGAATACGAATATGAAATTCCCATCACTGATGCCACCCAATTACTTGCTTCACTTGCCCCCGGTGAAATCATTGAAAAAAATCGTTATACATTTGAAGAAAATGGACATACTTGGGAAGTAGACGAATTTTTAGGTGCAAATTTAGGCTTGGTAGTGGCAGAAGTGGAACTTTCCGACGAAGAAGAAAAAATATTTTATCCCCCATGGCTTGGCAAAGAAGTCAGTAAAATATCAAGATTTTTAAATGTCCAACTTGTACAACAACCCTATGAAACATGGAAAGTGCAAGATAAATAGACATTTTTTAATCAATTTTGTTTAAATCAAAAACTGCAAGAAAATAGTTTTGTATTTCTTGCAGTTTTTTATTAAGTCATTGATATATCAAGAAAAAACAAAAGAAGTATCATTCAATTCTAACTCTGCGATAAATCAAGAAAAAATAAAAGCGGTGTCATTGCGAGAACCCCGCACCTACCTTGAACAAGGTAGGTGTGGGGGACGTGGCAATCTCCCCGTTAAGGGCTGTCCCCATAAAAGGATTTTTTAAGTTCCCGATTTAACGAGGAGATTGCCCTGATTACAAGATAGAGACCTCTGCACAAAAATTTATCTAAAAATAAAAAATTTCATTCTAAAAATAGATTTTTTTTAAAAATTAATAATTGTGCAGAGGTCTCTTTGTTTGAAAAAATGGCAAAAATAAGAAAATTTCACTAATCAGTTGTAATAAAAATATCTTTTAAAATAAAAATTGGAGTGACGTGCAAGTTTGAACGAAATAGTATTAAAATTTATACATTTTTTCTTGATTTTTTTTATACATTAATTCATACTTATGTAAAATGAAAGTAAGTTACCTAAACAATTTAAAGTGAGGAATTTTTATGCAATCAAAAAATGCATCAGGAAGCTTAAAAAGTAGATATTTGGCTGTGTTAAAAAAATGTAAATTATTAAATGTTTTTGGCTCTCTAGCCATTGCCGGTTTGCTTGCATGTCCTTTGCTGCCTACTTCTATGGGGCAAGCCTTGGCGGCAGAAAATATCACTACAGTTTCAGGTATGGATGCCACTGACGGGACTTATCAATTTAATCAATCTGCACATCAAGTTACCCCCTCAAACGATCCTATCCTTGTTAATGCTGGAGAAATCAGTGGCGGTGTGATTTATGATTTATCTGGGAGGATTAGAAATTATTTAATTAAATCAGGCATGTTTGGACGGCATGAAGATGGGGACAAAAATTATTTTTTTGTCAATGATGATTCCATAATAGTGAACAATGTGATAAACCCCAAAGATGGGCTAGCTGGGATTTATGGAATGTATAGCTATGGAAATGGTAATCATGAGTCTATTAATAAAAATACCTTGACTGTTAATATTGAGAATCTATTAACCAACTCTTCAGAAGCCAGAGTTGCCGGTATGTATCAAGAGGGACTTGGCAACTTAACTATTGTCAATGAAGGAGTGACTACAGTTAGCAATATAGTTAATAATTACAATGATGGTGATATTTTCATGAGTGCCCATGGTATGCAAGCAGTGCTTGGGGATGTTAGCCAAGTCCAAATACAACAGCTTATATTGCAAGCAGATGATGCGGGAGCAGCAGAAAATACTATTAATCTTTCAAACACAAACACCATTGATGTAAGTGTAAATCTAAATATAACAGGTTTAGATCCCATTGATCCCACTGATCTCCCTGGTGCCATTGTTGTAGGTATGTCAGCAGTAGATGAAACAGGTAGTGGTACAATCAAAGTCAATAATAGCGGGCATATCATTGCCAAGGCTGAGACTAACATGAGCGAATTTACTGCCGTCGGTATACATGTGGAAAATTCGAATGATGAGTTTGAGGAAGAGATTGAGGAAGATTTTAAACCTGATGTTGCTATACCTGACGTTCCCGAGGATTCTACAACTACTGCTACCATAACAAATACCGGTGTTATTGATGTTATTATAGCCCAATTGCCGGAGGGGCAAGCGCAGACCGAAAATTCAATATTAAGAACCTATGAAGCCGCTTTGGGTGTTGATACCATAGTGGATATATGGGCAACAAGGTTACAAACATGGGATGGAAATAATACAGTTTTT
>CAYJGE010000177.1:0-5351 GCA_964369835.1 uncultured Mailhella sp. | reverse complement strand
AGTTTTAAAAAATATTTGGGGTTTGCAACGGGAGTCACTCCCTTTGCGGGGGGTTGGGGGCCAACGCCCCCAAATTGGAATGACGTGTGGGTAGGCAGTGCTTCCATTAAAGTTTTAAGAGCTTATTGCCTTGTCATAGTTTTCCAAAATTCTGTCTAGTTTTTTTAGTTCAGCCTCATGAATTTGTTTTAAAATTTGATTGACTTGCAATTCCAAATATCCAATATCCTTTGTATTTTCAATAATATAATCAGAATTTTTCGCCTTATCTTCCTGACTCCATTGCCAGCTGTCCATTAAAGCAATGGTATCCAAATCCCAGCCCCGATTTTTTAATCTGTCTTGCCTAATGTTTTCATCACATTTCACACAGATCACAGTTGAATTTAATTTATAGTTTTGACTTGTTTCATGCCAAAGTGGAATTTCTGCCGCCATAAATTGACATTTTTCAAAAATATAATCTGCACCGTATTCAATTTGAGACAAATAATTACAGATAAAGTTATTCTCATGCTCTTCCAAAAAATCACAAAGATGTTTATAAACCAAGGGATGAACCATGGATTCAATTTCAGACCTTAAACTCTTATTTTGCATGGCAAGAAACAAAGCTTTTTTATTGATTAAACCATCATCATCAATAAACCTGTCCCCATACCGTTTTTTCAATAAATACCAAGCATCTTGATTAGGTTGATAAAGTTTTTGCACTATTTGATCCGCATTAAAAACAGGAGTTTGTTTTTGTTTAAATATATTAAGCACAGCGGACTTTCCCGAACCGCTCTTACCTGTTATAATAATAGGTTTAACCAATAATTCTTTAATGCTCAAATTTTTAATTGTTTGTTTAAAATCACTTGGAGGTAAACAGGTAAAATTCATTTTTTCTGCACTGATTGGATGAAAAAATTCCAATTTATGGGCATGAAGCATTTGACGCTTGGCAAGTTTGGCTGTTTCCAAACTTCCATAAACCTGATCTCCCAGCAAGGGGAAATTTTTATGCTTCAAATGAACACGGATTTGATGGGTTCTGCCCGTTGCTATCTCAAGCGATAATAAGGAAAAGGGCACATTTTTATTATTTTGAGGAAATAATTTTAAACTTGGGAAGATTTTCTTCCATTTTGTGCTTGCTTCTCTTCCTCCTTTATTTAATGGCACAATGTCCATCTTGGTTTTATGGCTTTGGTGCCTACCTATACTTTCAAAGCTTTCGCCATCTTCACATAAACCACGAACCAAGGCCAAATAGGTTTTATGAATTTTTCTTTGGGAAAAGGCTTCAGATAAAATTAATCTGGCTTGTTCATGAAGAGCAATCAAAATAAGCCCTGAGGTATCCTTATCAAGCCTATGAACAATTCCCGGCCTTTCTGTTCCCATTTCCAAGATTTTCGGAAAATATTTAACCAATTGATGAACAAGGGTTCGTTCTGTACAGGAGGGACAAGGATGAACAGTTAAATTGGGTTTTTTATTGATTATGGCAAGATCATTGTCTTGATAAATAATTTCTAAATCTTCATGGAATTCGTGGGATTCATGGGGAAGATTTTGGAGATTTTCTTCAAATGTTTGGGTATTATTTGGCAATAAAATGATAATTTCTTCATTTCCCGATAGTTTTTTGGAAGAATTTTCACAAATTTGTCCATTAATTAAAACATTGCCCATTTCAATTATTTTTTTTACCTTACTTCTTGAAAATTCGGTTTGCTTGCTGATAAGCACATCTAAACGCAAATTTTTTTCAGAAATAACTTTTAACTGTTCTTCATTGTTCATATAAATTCCTTGGAATTAAGACTTTTTAACTGTTTGTAAATTCAGAGTATTATTAGAGTGTATTGACTTAATCACTGCTTTTAAAACTCATTTACTTTCAAATAGGTATATATAATTATTTTTGAATTACAAGGAAAAAAGTTTTATTGCAAATTTTTTAGATAAAAAGTATTGTCTTGTTTGAATTTGGTATTATTATAATAAATTGATTGATTTCTATTTTGTGTCAATGAGCTGAACAATATACTTCATAAATAATAAAAAATTAATTGTTTTTTATATAATTCAGATTGTTATAAATGTTTTATTTGTCGAATCTTATGAAGATATGTTTAGAAAATTTTAAAACGCCAATATAATCATATACAACATTAAAATAAAAAGAAAGAAAATAAAATGACTGAAAAAAACGATATTATAAATGAGCCATCCGAGAGTGAACACGTTACAATTATAGAAGAAAATAATAATGAAGAGCAAAAAAAAGATGAAGAAGAAAGTTTAATCGGGCAAATTCCCGAAAATTTACCTGTTCTTGCTCTTCGAGACAGTGTTGTTTTTAACTCCATGGTCGCACCTCTTTACGAAACAAGAGAAAAGGGGATTTTAGCCATTGAAAAAGCCTTTGCCGAATCAAAATTCGTCTTTTTAAATACTCAAAAAGACCCTGCACTGGAAGACCCTGAAGTTGAAGATTTGTATGAGATGGGAACGGTGGGGCTGATTTTAAGAATGTTAAAATTACCCGGCGGACAATTAAAGGTTTTAATTCAAGGAGTAGCCAGAGCAAAAAGAAAGGCTGTTTTGGAAATTGATCCCTTTATCACGGCTGAACTTGAAGTTTTTGGAGAAAAAGAAGAAAGCGAACTTGGCAGTGAAGAAGAAGCCTTAATGCGTGTGGCAAGAGAGCAAAGCGAAAAGATTTTACAACTTCGCAGTTTCCCTGTCGGCGATATTATGAATATTTTACTTCAAGTTAATGAGCCGGGAAAAATAGCGGACTTGATTGCTTCAAACATGCGTTTAAATATACCCGATGCTCAAGAATTACTGGAATGTATTGACGGAGTCGAACGCTTAAAATTGGTCAATAATCATTTAAATTATGAAGTAGAAATTGCCGATATTCAAGCCAGAATTCAAAATTCTGCCCGTGAAGGCATGGATAAAGCCCAAAAGGCCTATTTTTTACGTGAACAAATGAAAGCCATCCGTTCTGAGCTTGGTGAAAGTGAAGATGCCGATGAAGAACTTGATAATTTACGTTATGCCATTGAAACCGTCGGACTAAGCAAAGAAGCCAAAAAAGAAGCTGAAAAGCAGTTAAACCGCCTGTCGGCCATGGGGCAAGATTCAGCCGAAGCAAACGTTATCAGAACATATTTGGATTGGCTTTTGGAATTGCCGTGGAAAAAAACCTCAAAAGACAGTTTGGATATTTTAAAGGCAAAAGATATTTTAGATGAAGACCATTATGGGCTTGAAAAGGTAAAGGATAGGATTTTAGAATTTCTAAGTGTAAGAAAACTAAATCCTGCTTCAAAAGGTTCAATTCTTTGCTTTGTGGGTCCTCCAGGGGTTGGTAAAACTTCCTTGGGTCGTTCCATTGCCAGAGCTTTAAAACGTAAATTTCAAAGAGTTTCCTTGGGGGGAATGCGTGATGAAGCTGAAATTCGTGGACATAGACGTACATATATAGGGGCAATGCCGGGAAGAATTCTTCAAAGTTTAAAACAAGCAGGCACCAAAAACCCTGTTATTTTGCTTGATGAACTTGATAAACTTGGCAGTGATTTTAGGGGTGACCCATCTTCTGCCTTGCTTGAAGCTCTTGATCCTGAACAAAATATCCATTTTAGCGATCATTATCTCAATGTTCCCTTTGATCTTTCAAAGGTATTGTTTTTATGCACAGCCAATAATTTGGAGGGAGTGCCATCTGCTCTTAGAGATAGGCTTGAAATAATTGAACTATCAGGATATACTGAACTTGAAAAACTTTCCATTGCCCAAAAATATCTTGTTTCAAGGCAAGTTAAAGATAATGGATTAAACGCTGAAAAGATTAAATTTTCTGAAAACTCTTTAAAAAATATCATCAGAAAATATACCAGAGAAGCAGGACTTAGAAATCTGGAGCGGGAAATCGGAAAAATTTGTCGTAAAATTGCCAGAAAAATTGCAGAGGGCGAAGATAAACCTTTTAATATCAATGATAAACAATTGCAAAGCTTCCTTGGAACTGCACCATATCTTGATGAAAACTTGGAAGAAATTTCAATTCCGGGCATAGCCATCGGTTTGGCTTGGACTTCTGTGGGCGGTGAAGTTCTTTATGTGGAAGCAAGTTTAATGAATGGTAAAGGTAAATTATCCTTAACAGGAAAACTTGGCGAAACCATGAAAGAAAGTGCACATGCTGCCCTAAGTTATGCCAGAAGTCATGCCGATGATTTGGGGCTCGAACCTGACTTTAATGATAAATATGATTTCCATATCCATGTTCCTGCAGGCGCAACTCCAAAAGATGGCCCCTCGGCAGGTGTGACCATTGTTACGGCTCTTATTTCTGCTTTGACCAAGAAAAAAGTTCGCAATGATATTTGTATGACAGGTGAAATTTCCTTGCGTGGGCGTGTCTTGCCTGTGGGCGGTATCAAGGGGAAACTCTTGGCGGCAGTGGGCAAAGGGATTTATGAAGTAATTATTCCCAAAGAAAATATTAAGGATTTGGAAGATATACCAAAAGAGTTATTATCAAAGTTGACAGTGCATCCTGTTGAAAACATTGATGAAGTAATTAACCTTGCTTTTAAAAAAACCGTCGCTAAAAAAACAAAAAAAATAATTGAAGAAGAAGTTGAATAGTTTTTAAAGCAAAAACCATGTTTAACCATAAGCTGAATATATCAATTTCATTTGTTTAGGAGTCATAATGCCCATTTTTGAATTTCAATGTAATAGTTGCAAAGAAAATTTTGAAGATATAATATTTAAAGATGAAATTCCAAACTGCCCCCATTGTTCATCTGAAAAAACAGAAAAATTAATTTCTCGTCCTTGCCGAAAACATAAAGATGGCGGCTCAGGTTCGGGGGCAGAGTTTGCAAGCTCAGGTTCATCTTGTTCAGGTTGTTCAGCCTCTTCCTGTGGTTCGTGCGGAAAATAAATTTTTTCGATAAACAGGCACGCCATTTCGCACGTTATTCCAATTTGGGGGGCTTTGCCCCCAAACCCCCGGCAAAGGGAGTGACTCCCTTTGCAAACCCCAATGATTTTTCAAACCTTGTTTGAAAAAAATGGCAAAAATAAGAAATTTTACTAACCAATTTTGATAAAAATATCTTTTAATATAAAAATTGGAATGATGTGCGCCATTCCGGTTTTCAAGAAGCACAATTTTGGTATGGTTTTTGATTTTTTAAATTTAGTAAAATATAAATAAATCAAAATAGTTATGACATTGATTGAAAAAATATTTTTTAAGGAAGGGGGGAGTTTGGGCAGGGCTAACGCATCTAAATTGAAATAGTTTTTCAATTTTATAATATATTGAT
>CAYJGE010000176.1:0-5431 GCA_964369835.1 uncultured Mailhella sp. | reverse complement strand
CTCCTTGTGTGATTACACTCTAACACACCTGTCCAAATTTTGGGGAGTAGCTCTGAATTTATCGAAAAATTATCGCATGAAATTAACTTAGCTTTGCACAAAGGTTACACGCTTGAGGAAATTTATGAGTTATTAACCAAGAATGGATTGTGCATAAAATTTGCAACATTTAAGCGTTATCTTAGAAAAAAAGAGGATTATTTATTAAAAAATCAGGAATTAATTGTGGAAAATTTAATGAAAGAACAAGGATTAATAAAGGAAAATTTGCCGAATAAGTTGGAACAAATTAAGGATAAAAATAGGATTAATTTTGAATCATTTATTAAACCGGATACATCAGATGATGAACTTTAGGAGGATTTTATGAAGCCAATATTTTACATAGGAGGAAGCAAAGGTGGGGTAGGAAAAAGCAAGCTTGCCTTTGCATTAATCAATTATTTTTATGCCAAAAAAATACCAATTTTAATAATAGAAACGGACACTTCCAATCCTGATGTTTACAAGACACATGCCCCCTTTGAGGACGAAAACTTCATTGCCAAGGAATTAAATTTAGATAATTCAGAAGGCTGGATTAACTTAGTGAACCTTGCCGATGAGCACGATGAGCATTTTATAATTATCAATTCGGCGGCACGAAGTATGGAAGGAATTGAGAAATATAGCCTGACTTTAAAGAACACGTTAAAAGAACTGGAAAGGGATTTTATTGCCTTTTGGATTATCAATCGCCAAAGGGATTCTGTGGAACTTTTAAGGAATTTTATGCAATATTTTGATGACACAAAAATTCATGTTTTTTTGAATAATTATTATGGCATTAGAGATAAATTCACATTGTTTCTTGAAAGCAAAACAAAGGGATTAATTGAGGATAAAGAGGGGGTAATTTTAGATTTTCCTGAACTTGCCGACCGTGTTGCCGATCAATTATATTCTTCAAGGATTCCAATTTTTGAGGGAATTAAAAAATTTAAAATCGGGGATAGGGCAGAGCTGACACGCTGGGCAAATACTTGTAATGAAAATTTTGATAAGTTAAAAATTGTGTAATGGTGTGAAATGAATGAAGTAAAAATTCAAAAATATGAACAGATTTTAGGCAGAAAACTTGATGAAAAGGAAATTCAACGCCTTAGGCAAATTAAAGATATTTTTGAAATTCATGAAAATGATGCCCTCTGGGATATGATAATTATAATGGAATATTATGCAAGACTTTGCGAGGATATTCCAAGGAAAATTGATGAAATTTTTTCGACACAATCTTTACATGAAAATTATAATGATGAGGAATTAATCATTAATACAAAAAGGTATGCAAAAAAGCATGAAAATAGGATTTTTAAAGGATTATTTGGGATTATTTTTGCACTGCTTTTGATTTTAATAGGATTTTTTTTGGCAAAATTTGAACTTAATTTAATTCAAATTATAAAACTGTTTTTTGCAAGTATATCAGGCCTGCTTTGTTTATATTTTTCAATTAATTATATTAAATACGTTCTAAACTCTGATAAAAAATGGGTCACAAACGCAGGCTTGGCATTATTATTTTTGGTTTGTGGGTTGGTATTACTATTAGTTTAAACTTTATAAAATGGTAGTGGAAAGTTTTCGTCATTTTTAGCTATAATTCCTACACTAAGCTTAGCTCGTGTTATTGCAACATAAAATTTAGCTCGTGTAGAATTTTCAAGTTTTGTTGTATTATTATTTAGCCAATTCTTCATTTTTTGTGTTGGGTATATTAACACCCTGTTAAAAGTAAGCCCTTTTGACTCTCCAAAATTATAAGTAGGTTCATTTATATCAACCTTTGTTCGTTTGTCCCATCTAAGCTGAATAGAAGGAAAAATTTTCATATATTCAGCTACATCTGAAATTCTTATAGCAAAAACACCTTGATTTAGATCATTTTCATTTATGCAACATTTACAAGCCTTCATTACAGTGTGTTGTGGGTATAGTTTTGAAGCTAAATCACAAATTTTTTGATTACATCTATGTGAAGCATTAAGTATCTCTTCATCATATTCATAACTATTTTTTTTAATATCCTTTTGTAAGAAATCTTTAATTTTACCATCCTTATATTTTTGATGTTTTTTCGAGTGATGTGTTAAATAAGTAACTTGCCGTGGATCTCCAACTAAAAGCATATTTATTAGAGAGTTTGACAATAATTTTATTATTTCTAGGTCATAACCAGCTAAATCTTGAACTTCATCTACATAAATATGTGTATAAATAGAGGCAAGTCTTTTAATTACTGCACCATTTGATTTTTGATTACATCTAAAAACAAGTTTTGCAAGTTTATCAGAAAAAATTTTAAAATCTTTGCTAAAATAGTGACGTTCAAACTCTTCTAATTCTGAAAACTCCACGTTGTGTTTTAACTTAGTTATATATTTTACCCCTGATGGTTTTGTTGTAAAGTGTAAGCCTCTGATATGTTTATTTATCAAGAGGTCATCTACAGAGCTTTGATAAGGTTTGATACCATGACGTAAGAGAAAAGCAAACCACGTTGAAATAGTTATATTACTTGGGATATATTTGTTTAGCTCTAAAAATTTTTCTTTGATAGATTCCTCATTTGCTAGAGTATAAGTTAAAATTAGTATTTGTCCCTTTTCCTCAAGTGCACGTTTAATTAGAAAGGTTGTTTTTCCTGCTCCTGCACATGCTGTAATTAATTTATTTTTGCTCATTACTCCACCGCACTGCATTTAGAATATAATATGGAAATAAAATACCATTATCAAAATTTTTAGAATCTGTCTCAAAAATTTTTAAAGCCCATTCTGTTTTATTTGATAGCATATACTTAACAAGTTCATCATTAGAAGTATTTTTCTTTTGACCTAAAACTTTTTTAAGTTGTTCACGTTGTATTTCATTTGCATCAAAAAATTGATTTTCAAGTGTTTTAAGAGTATCTCTATTGTCAGCAAAAATTTTTATATTACTTAATTCTTTATAATCTTTATATTTATTGGTAATATTGCTTTCAAAATTTCCATCATTATCAGTAAGTACAGCTATTTTAGTTTGTAAATGCTTAGCTAATTCTAAGAATCTTTTAAAAGTTAGTCCAACAGAAATAACATCAATTCCATCATGGATTGGAAGGCACTTGTATTCTTCTAAATAAGCTTTTTGAAAGATTAATTCATCTGAAGGACCTTCAACTAGCACAGCAACTTTACATAGTAAAAGTCTTAAGGTGTTATAACCTGACAATTTTTTGAAAAAGTTATACGTATCTCCTTCGAGTTGGGAAAATAAAATTTTATTCTGATTATATAAAAGAATAATATTATTTAATCCTAACTTATTTGCAACAAAACTATTATGTGTTGATATAATAACTTGTTTGTCAGAACATTTTTTTTCAATCTGGTACAATAGGCTTGAAAGAGTTGAATGCGAAAGGTGATTTTCAAGTTCTTCGACTAAAATCAGATTTGATTTCTGATTTTTGTTATTTGCTAATGCTAATTCGGTTTTAATTATACTTTGTTCACTTTTACTTGTGTGGTGGAAAGGTATTTTATCTAAACATGTAATTAAGTAAGATTGCCACGCATTATGTGAGGATAAATCTGACGAAATATTTACGTCTTTACTGTGTTCACCTATGAAATCTTTTATTTTTACATTGATTGCTTCTACAGCATCACTTTCAAGAAAAGAATCTTGAAATTTTCGATGCTCTTGCACTATTGAGATTTTGTCTTTATCCTCTAAAAGATTTGTAACGATTTGATTTATAAAAATATCTGAACCATTTTTCAAGCGATATGTTGACGAGTCAATAAGAGCAGGCTTTAATGGTATACTTTTGGCGGTTATTTGCTCTCTTGCAAATGACATCCATGTTACTTTATAATATTCAATAGGGATAGAATTTATCTGACTTAACTTTACCATTTCTTCATATTCAGTTTGGTATTTTTCATCAAATTCAATTTTTAAATATATGCCACAACAGTCTTCTTTTTGCGAGTTATCATTACCTTTTAAAATATTTTCAATACCATCAACATCGTCAAAATATAACTCAATGAGAATGAAAGGAGCTTTCGAGATTGTGCTACTTTGTTTGTAAAAAGAAGACAGGTACTCTTCAGCAATTTCACGGTTAAATAAATATGAGCTTATATAATTTTTAATTTGTTTGCCATGTAAATAGCCTGTCAAAGCCAGATATATTGCTTCGATAATAGTCGATTTTCCCGCTTCATTACCGCCTACTAAAATATTAACATCCCGATTAAGTTCTAAAATAAATTTATTTTTATAACATTTATAATTTTCTATTACTACTTTTGAAATAATCATAACTACTTACCTATGAATTTAAGCTTTTTTATTAAATCTACATCAATCCAAAATACTTTTCAAAGAACACAAGCAATCTATCAATAACTCTTTGTTTTTTTTCAGCTCTATTGCCGTCACTTGTATTAGAAGAAAATCTTGATACAGGGGGAAGGATATTATCAATATCAAGTCCTGTTGTTTTTAGAGAGCCATCACGCAAAGAATTATCAATAAACTTGACAGTATATTGCTCTTTGAGTTTTTCTTCATTAATAATATTTTGTAATTCTTGAGATTTTTGTGCTTGCACAAAGTTTTTCCATTCATTATCTATATCGCTTGAAACATTTATTTCTGAAAGGAAATCTTCAATAAGCTGTTTCTTGCTTCTAAGTTCAATACTTGAATTAATGCTTTTCTCAATATTAACAAGGATAGTTTTGTCTTTGCAATTTGAATCCGCATATTTTTTAACAAGTAAAAGAATGTAATCTATTGTAATATCAACTTGTTTTATAAGTTCAATTTCAAAAACTATATCTGTATTGATTTTTTCTTTTTCCTTGTCAGTTTTCTTTTTATGGGCTTGATATAAATCAATATAATTGCTCTGATAGTCTTGCAATTCTCTTTCTGAAAGGGATTCATCATCTTGAAATTCATCAAAACAAGAAAGGGTATTTCTAAGGCGTAGAATTGCACCATAAATGCGAATAAACTCAAGCTCTGCTTCTTCGCCTATGATTTCAGCATCAAGTGGAAATTCAGTTTTCAATTTTTCAATAAGTTCATTATATCCTACTGTTTGCCTGCCTTCTTCGTCAACAAAGCCGTCGATGTATTCTTTATAACTTTTGAGTAAAACAATGCCCCTTGCTTCCTTATTGCCAAAAAGTGCCAAGGCTTCATTGGTTTCTTGTTCCAAATCCCGAAAACAAACAATATTCCCAAAGGTTTTTACAGAATTTAAAATGCGATTTGTTCTTGAAAAAGCTTGAATAAGCCCATGTAATTTCAAATTTTTATCAACCCAAAGGGTATTTAAGGAAACACTGATTTAATCCAAAAAAAAATTATAAAATTTCTTGCATTT
>CAYJGE010000175.1:0-5562 GCA_964369835.1 uncultured Mailhella sp. | reverse complement strand
AGTGTGCCTTTCTGATTAATTCCGTTTACGGAATTAATCAGTGCTTCCTTAAATTGCTATAAAACAATAAACAATCAATTTTAAAAATGTCTGTTCAATTCAAAATAACTTTACAAGAGCAAGGATTAAAAATTATTAATTTCCTGTCTCGCTGTTCATTAAATGAAAAATCTGAATTATATCGCTGGATCAAAAGTGGGCAAGTAAGAGTTAACAGCAAAAGAATAAAATCAGAATATAAACTGGAATTGCATGACTTGGTCAGGCTTCCACCCTTTGCAACTATCAATAAAAATTACCAAAATTATTCAGACAAAGAACAATCAAGTTCATATCCTCTCCCAAAACTTCCCCCCGAACAGCTTTCAAAATATACCAATAAGCATTTGACATATCAAACTAATTCCAAACCCAAAATCATAACAAAAATTTTTGAAAATGAACATTTATTGGTAATAGATAAACCCTTGGGAATTGCTTGCCAAGGTGGGACAGCCCAAGAAATAGATCTGACCAAAATTCTAAAACAAAATTATCCCAAAGCAAGTTTTTTTCCTGCTCCTGCTCACAGGTTGGATAAAGACACCTCGGGAGTTCTGTTAATCGGTAAATCATATCAAGCACTAAGATATTTAAGTGATTTTATGCAATCCAATAATCATGAAATTGATTGGAATAAGCATAAAAAAATATATTTGACTTTGGTTAACTCCAAACCCAAGTTCACACTCAAAAATTTACCTAAAACCGAATTTCTGCTTTTACATTATTTAATTTCAGATGAAAGATTAAACAAAGTTCTTGCCCTAAGTTTTACAGAAGTCCTAAATTCACAAAATTTAATAGAAAATTTAGAATTAAATACCATTCAAGGCTGGCAAAAATATCAAAAAAATCAAATAATAACTGATTTAAAAATCCTTGAGCAGCTAACTCCCCTGCCCTTGCAAATTGAAATTTATTTACCAAATCACTCAAATACATTTAAAGCAAAATTAGCGGCCACCAAAGTTCAATACATTAAAAATGTTAAGCATGAAGAAAACAATTTGAATTTATTAAAATTATCACTGCTTACAGGTAGAAAACATCAAATCAGAGTGCAATTATCCAAAATAGGTTTTCCAATCATTGGCGATGAAAAATATGGACAAAAAAATTACTCAGGATTAAAATTGCATGCCCTCAGTATTCAAATTGATGAACATGATATTTTTGAGCAAACATTCTTTACATGCAAGCCAAACTGGCCTGAACTTCGAGAAATAACAATTGATTTCGATTGAGGGTCACGTCACGTGATTCCGAATTGATGGGGAAAACCACGTTTATAAAACTTTCCCTTTTCAATAAAAAAAGAAAGCGAAACTCGCTTTCTTTTTAATTTGTTAATGGGATTTTAAATTTGAACTAATCTTCAATTTCTTCATTGTTCAGTTCAGCTCTAAATTTACGAGAAAGTCTAAATACTACAACTTTTCTCGGGGGCAATGTTATTGAAGCATTTGTTTGTGGATTACGTCCCTTACGAGATTTTTTATCATAGGCTTCAAATTTGCCAAATCCACTAATTAAAAGAGAATGATCTTTTTTAATTGATTGCTTCATTAGGCTAAGCAAAGATTCAACTATATTCTTTACATCGGCCCTATTACGCTCTGTTTGTGCATAAATTGCTTCAACAATATCTGCTTTGGTTAGTGCTTTATTCATGAAAAACCCTCCGTCTTAAATATATATATACATATAAAACTCATGTTTGGCAAGTGTTTGAATTATCATTTAATATATTTTTTTGAAGTAAAATAAGCACGTTGAAATAAAACTATTTATTTTCAATATATTAGGATAAAAATATATTTTTTTAAATAATATATAAAAAATTTCAAATATGAAAAAATCAAAAAAAAAGCCCCTAAAAAATAAATTTTAGAGACTTTTTAATAACTATTACTAATAAATTTATATATTTTATTAAATTTATAGTTTTTTATAGCCGACATCATTTAAGGAAAGGCTGATTAATTCAGCTCTTCCTTAATTCATAAGAGGCAAGCTCTTGATTAATACATGCCGCCCATGCCGCCCATACCACCCATGCCGCCCATAGGCATAGCAGGAGCTTCATCTTTTTTAGGCTTTTCAGCAATGGCACAATCGGTTGTAAGAAGAAGAGAAGCAACAGAAGCTGCGTGTTGTAAAGCAAAACGGCTTACTTGCTTAGGATCGATTACACCGGCTTTCAAGAGGTCTTCATATTCACCTGTGGCAGCATTGAAACCAAAACCGTCTTTGCCTGAACGAACTTTTTCAACAACCACAGAACCTTCAAAGCCTGCATTGCTGGCGATTTGACGAAGTGGTTCTTCAATGGCACGACGAATAATGTTTACGCCTGCAAATTCATCATCATCAACAACTTTAAGTTCATCAAGAGCTTTTGAAGCACGAATAAATGCAGTTCCGCCTCCGGGAACAATACCTTCAGCCACAGCGGCTCTGGTTGCATTTAAAGCATCTTCAACACGATCTTTCTTTTCTTTCATTTCAACTTCAGAAGCGGCACCAACTTTAATTACTGCAACTCCGCCAACCAATTTGGCAAGACGTTCTTGAAGTTTTTCACGGTCATATTCAGATGAACTTTCTTCAATTTGAGCACGAATTTGTTTTACACGAGCTTTGATATTTTCAGATTTTCCGGCTCCGTCAACAATAACAGTATTTTCTTTGTCAACTCTGATGCTTTTACATGTTCCGAGATCTGCAAGAGTCATGTTTTCAAGTTTAAGACCCATTTCTTCGGTTACAACTGTACCGCCTGTTAAAATGGCAATGTCTTCGAGCATAGCTTTTCTGCGATCACCAAAGCCGGGAGCTTTTACTGCAACAGCTTGAATTGTTCCGCGAAGTCTGTTCACAACCAAGGTAGCAAGAGCTTCACCTTCAATGTCTTCGGCAATAATAAGAAGAGGGCGGTGCATTTTTGTGGTTTGTTCAAGAATTGGCACCATGTCTTTCATGCTGGTGATTTTCTTTTCATTCAAAAGAATATAAGGATTGTCAAGTTCACAAATGAGTTTTTCGGTATCTGTTACAAAATAAGGAGAAAGATATCCGCGGTCAAATTGCATACCTTCAACAGTTTCAAGAGTTGTTTCAAGTCCTTTTGCTTCTTCAACTGTGATAACGCCTTCTTTGCCTACTTTGTTCATGGCTTCGGCAATGATGTTACCGATAGTTGCATCGGCATTAGCTGAAATAGTACCGACTTGTGCAATTTCTTTTTGGTCACGTGTTGGTTTTGCAAGGTTGCCAAGTTCAGCTGTAACAGCTTCTACGGCTTTATCAATACCACGTTTAATGGGCATTGGGTTACGTCCTGCCGCTACCAATTTTACACCTTCACGGTAAATGGCTTGAGCCAAAACTGTAGCTGTTGTGGTTCCGTCTCCGGCAGCATCTGATGTTTTGGAAGCAACTTCACGAACAAGTTGAGCACCCATATTTTCAAATTTATCTTCAAGCTCAATTTCTTTGGCAACTGTTACACCGTCTTTGGTGATGGCAGGTGCGCCATAGGATTTTTCAATAAGAACATTGCGACCTTTAGGTCCTAAAGTAACTTTAACTGCATCGGCAAGTTTATCAACTCCGGCTGCAAGACGTTCACGGGCTTTAGCATCAAAAATAATTTCTTTAGCAGACATTATTTATACTCCTGAAAAAATTTAATATATTTATTTAAAAAATTTATAATTTATAATTTAAAATTAGTCGACAATAGCCAAAATATCTTCTTCACGAAGAATTAAGTGCTCTACGCCTTCAATTTTAATTTCGCTTCCGGCATATTTACCGAAAATAACAATGTCGCCTGCTTTTACTTCCAAAGGAAGACGGCTTCCGTTGTCAAGAATTTTTCCTGAACCAACGGCAATAACTTCACCGCGAGATGGTTTTTCTTTGGCTGTTTCGGGAATGAAAAGTCCACCGGCTGTTTTTTCTTCAATTTCAACACGCTTTACAAGAACTCTGTCGTTTAAGGGTTTAAAACTCATGAGAAATTATCCTCCAAAAAATGATTAATAAAATTATTACACAAAAATGTAATTTGTAACGAATTTATAAATAATACCTCTTTTGCAATTGAAAAGGGGTTAAACAAACTTTTTTTTAAAAAAAATTTAAAATTTATCATAATTTCTTTTATATCAAATAGTTATAAAAAATATTTTTTTAAAGTTGCCTTTTTATAATATAAGATATAGTTTTAGAAATGCTTCCATTTATCAATTAAAATCTTGGACTGTATCATGGCAAATATATTGGGGTTAACAAAAGCGCGTTCTTGGAAACAAATGAATAAAACCGATTATTTTTTATTGATTTGTATTTTAATCATATCTATCTTCTTTATTTATAAACTATTTTTAAATATTTCTTTGGATTTTGGGAAGATTATAAACTATATTTATCGTTTTGACGATGATGGAAACTTGGTTTTCGGCGCTTTGACCCAAGGTTTGTTTACCACATTGAGGCTTGGGTTTTGGTCGATAATTTTAGCCATGCTAATTGGAATTATTGTGGGCAGTATGGCAGCCAAAAAAAAGGGCTTTGCTGCCCTGCCCTCAAAACTATATATCCAACTTGTTCGCAACACTCCCCCATTAATCCTTTTATTTATAATTTTTTTCTTTGCTTCCTATATTTTCACGGAACCTTTGTTAAATTTTGAATTTTATCTTTCAAAATCACCCGATTGGGTACAATATATTTTTCATAATTTTATTGCTCCAAAGGGAAAACTAGATATTATGTTTGCCGCAATTATAACCCTTGGAATCTATGAGGGAGCATATTTGGCTGAAATTTTTCGTGGAGGCATTGAAAGTATTCCAAAGGCACAGTGGGAAGCAGGTTATTCCATGGGTTTTTCAAAATATAAGCTTATAAAAATAATTATTTTCCCCCAAACCTTTAGGCTTGTTTTGCCTGCCCTTGTGGGACAAAGCATAAGCACTTTTAAAGACAGTGCCCTTGCCTCCATAATCGCCTTGCCTGAGCTTACATTTCAAAGCACAGAGGTTATGACTGCCACCAATATTACACTTGAATTATGGCTGGTTGTCGCTTTATTTTATTATATCATCTGTTTTTCCCTTGAAAAAATTGGTCAGTATTATGAAAAAAGAGTGAAATGGTATGTTTAAAGCAGGTCATTTCAATTTGCACTGTGTCATGGCAATGTTTGATTTTTAATTTTTTATTTTGTTAACCGACAACTATAAATCTACTATATATCAAGAAAAACAAAAAGGTGTCATTCAATCCTAACTCTTGATATATCAAGAAAAAAATAAAGCATTGTCATTACGAGGACGAAGCCCGTTAGGGCTGAGGACGTGGCAATCTCCCCGTTAAAGGCTGTCTTTTTTATTTCGTTAACCACGTCAATCCGCTTGTGAAATTTACTTTCAAAAAAATAATTATTTTTAAATCTGTTTTTTAAAAACATTTATAAAACAATATGTTAGAAAAATTTGTTTTTTAAGGAAA
>CAYJGE010000174.1:0-5576 GCA_964369835.1 uncultured Mailhella sp. | reverse complement strand
AGGGGGAGTTTGAGGGGGAAAAACTCGTTTTTTTTCAAAAAAACGTGGTTTTCCCCCTCAAGAAAAATTAGATGCGTTGCCCCTGCCAAACCCTCCCTTTCCTGAAAAAACATATTTCATATACTTTATTTTTTAGATTTAACTTAGGGAAAAAAATATTGATATATTAATATGTTATATAATTAAATCATTATTTCAATTAAGATGCGTTAGCCCTGCCTCAAACTAAGGTGACAATCTCCTCGGCAAATCTGAGACTTATAATTGTTTTGACAGCCTTTAACGGGGAGATTGCCACGTCCCTCCCAAAAAAAGTTAGCCGAACAATATAGTATTTTAAGTTGACATCACTAATGTCAACTTTTTGAAAGCACACTTGCTCCGGCATTTAACAGTGCAATAAGATTGCACTTATGCCTACGCAGTGGTCTCCTGCTATCGCAGTCGACGATAGTAATTTCATTTGAAATTACTATACTTGAGTTTACACATACATTTTAAAAAATGAGCCTCCGGGAAAATCATATTTAAAAAAAACGAGTTTCTCCGGAGGTTTATTTTTATTTATCTAATTATTATAATTTATAATAATTATTTTATAAAATTGTTATCATTTAATGAATCAAATAATTCGTCAACCCCTTCAGGAACAGAACTTGCTGTTAATTTACTTACAACTATATTAACAACACAAGCAGCAATAAATGCCGGTACTAATTCATAAACAATGCTTTTTAAAGCAGGGGTATAGTACCAATAAACTGTTACAATCAAGCCTGTCCACATACCTGCAAACGCTCCCCATTTTGTCATCTTTTTCCAATACACAGACAAAATAAAAATAGGTCCAAAGGCAGCACCAAGTCCTCCAAAGGCAAATAGTACAAACCAATAAATTGTTTGACTGTCTGACAAGGCAATAAATATGGCAATGATAGCACAAATAAACATTATAACTCTTGAAAGTTTGACAACTTGTTTATCATTGGTATTTTTATTAAGAATAGACTGATAGAAATCCTTTGTTACAGTTGACGTGGTAGTTAAAAGCAATTGGTCTATGGTTGACATAATAGCAGAAACTACACCGGCTATGATAATACCGCCAATGATTGGGTTCATTAAATCACTGGCAATAGCAGCTGTGATCAGCTCCGGATCTTGATTTGGTAATAAGCTTTTTTCGCCCCAAACAATTCTGGCCATAACACCGGTTAAACAAGCTCCTGCCGCACATATCACATTCCACAAACCATTACCAAAAGCTGCTTTTCGCATGGTAGAGGGATTTTTAATGGACATATAGCGGGTTATGATATGAACTTGTCCCCATGAACCAAGCCCAATTGCAATTTGACTGATTAGCCAACCTGTCGATGCTGCCCCCTTGGGACTACTTAAAAGTAATGGCTCTGTTGCCATAATTGTATCAATAATATTTAGGTCCAAATGGGAAAGTAATAGGTAAATAGGCATAATCACAAGAGCAATAACCATAAGTAAGCCTTGAATAAAGCTTGTAATCATAACTGCTCTGTAACCACCTGTCATGGTATATATTAAAACAATGCTTGCTGAAATAATGATAGCAACTGTGGCGTCCACATCAAATAAAAAAGTAAACATTTTTGTACTACCTTTTAATTGGGCACCTATATAGCTAATGTAAAAAATTGTGATGATTAATACAGTGGAAATTCTAAGAATATTTGTTTTATCGGCCAAACGGCTTTCCACATAATCAGGCCAAGTTAAATTACCCATTTTTTCGGTAAAAATACGTAATCTTTTGCCTGCAAAACCCATTGCAAACATTTCTGTAAGTCCATAGGCTGCTACACCCCAAATGGCTGCCGCTCCAAAAACATATCCTGTTCCGACCATACCCAAAATAAGCCAAGCACTTCTACCGGTAGAACCTGAAGCAACAGCTGTAACAAAAGGCCCCATGCTTCTGCCGCCCAGATAATACTCTTCCTCCGACCCTGAAACTTTTTTACTGTAAAATAAGCCAATTCCTATCATTACTGCAATATAAATGACTAACATTGTAATAATAATCATGAGTTACCCCCTGTCATTAGGAATTTTAAACAGCATTAAATAACCAACCACCAATGTGCAGATGGGCACCAAAATTAAAGTTATCATTCCGGCCATAATTACCTCCATTTTAACAAAATTATTAAAATAAACTCCAAGTAGTTCAAAATATTTGATGCTCAATTGAACTTTTGTTATTATAGAAAATTAATTGAATCTGTGCGTCCATAGAGAAAACATTGATTTCAGACATGCAAATCATAAAAAAATTTGAGCAAGAATAAATGTATTTTTACACTTTTACCCCCCTTGCTATTCCAACTTGAAGGGTAAAACCCTTATTCGGTTAGTTTTCTTGGAAAGGTAAACCATTTTTTTGAACACCCCAACAATATCTAGAGAGTTTCAATAAAGATTGAGAACTCTACCCCATATAACTTTCAAAAAGCAATCATTTAACGAAGTGGCAAAGCCACTTCTATTCTTGCTTTTTGCACTTCAATGTCGCCATGCTCCAATGAAGTGATTAGGGCATTTTAGGACAATTCTTTTCCAAAAATGCCCTAAATGTTGAACGAGTTTTTTCCCTTAAACATAAATAATTGCTTCCTCCTTTTTTATGGAATCACTGATTTATTTTCTCGTGGGAAATTTTTAAATTCTCTGTAATGCCAATCTCATTTTTATTTGACATGATCAGAGATTTTTCAACCCTCTTTCTAAAAATTTTTAATAGTTTTGTTATTAAAAAAATAGTTAAAGCTCAAAAAATAACTTTCATATTTTTATAGAAACTTAACCAGTGTTTCCTTATAAATTTAAATATAATACCATGTATACAAATAAATATTATAAACATGATATACTATTAAAATATATAGCATAGCATAATTTGTTGTCAAGTGAAAGAAAACAAATCACAAGATAAATCATTAATTATGATAATAAAAAATAATCTTGACAATCATAATAATTGTGATAATAATACAAGGATATTATCATTGTATTATTAATAATGAACATAATTATGACACATTAAAAATATTTATTTGAATAATAAATTTTTAGTTTTTGTCTTAGCTCAATTATAAAAGGAGAAAATTATGAATAAAAAATATTTGTATATACATGGATTAAACAGTGACTTGAACTCTCGTCCATATCAAAGCATGTCAAAATTTTTAAAGGTAGTTGATTTGGGTCATGATTATACAAAAGAAGCTAATTGTAGTTATACTCAACTATCCGATCAAATTGAAAAAAATATCGAAGAAGCCAGAAAAAATAATCAAACTATTAAACTTTTTGGAACTTCACTTGGTGGCTTTTGGGCTTTATATTTTGCAAATAAATATGATTTAGCTTGTATGACCTTTAACCCTGTCACATTTCCCCACCAGCAACTACTTCCTTTTGTAGGCAAACAGCAAAATGAATATAGTCTTGCAGAGTATGATCTAACTGATGACATTGTAAAATCTTATCAAAATTTTGAATTAAATAAAGAAATGAAAATCAAACCTATTATTCTTCTCGGTGATATTGATGAGTTAATTCCTCATAATATTGCTTTAGAGTTTTGGAAAAAAAATGCTTATTGTTTTATTGTTGAAGAACTGCATGATGTAAAAGATTTTGCGCAATATCGTTCTTTAATGGAAATGTTTTAAATTATTACTACTTACTATAACATACTGTTTCAACATTTTTTGTTAATTTAATATGTTATAATAAATAAATTAAATAATTATAAGGGGGGTAAGTCAAAAATAAAAATTTGGATTAGTTTTGTTGGTGGTGTTGTATTAATATGATCTGAAAAATTAAATTATACTAATAAAAATTGCTTTATTTATATAAATATACAGAGTGCATAAAATACAATTTTAAATTATAACTTAAGATATCGTTGTTTTAATGGTTCATTTTATCTTGAAATAAAGGAGAAATTTATGTCGGTATCAACAATTATCACTATAATTGTGTATCTTGTAGTAATTGTAGGAGGATGTGCATATACCATGTATCGTACTCTTAAAGGTGATAAAAATACAAAATAACGGAGAATTTAAATGAGTAAAGACAATTTGAGTCCGGTAAGAGAAAATTGGAGTTCTCGCTTTGGTTATATCATGTCCATGTTGGGTATGGCCATTGGTTTGGGTGCGATTTGGCGTTTTCCCATATTGGTTGCAGAAAATGGTGGTGGTGCTTTTGTTATTGCTTTCTTTATTATTGCAATATTAATTTCTCTTCCGGGTGGCTGGGCAGAAATTGGTTTGGGACGCTGGGCACAAGCAGGACCTGTTAAGGCTTTTGGTAATTTAATCGGATTTAAGGGTAGAGTTATTGGTGGAGTGATTTCACTGGTTCCAATGCTACTTAATATGTATTATTTAATTGTTGTCGGCTGGGTTGTTGCATATGCTTTCTATAGTATTCCCGGTACATTCTATGCTGATCCTGTCGCATTTTTCACTGAAAATATAGAATCAAATAAAACTGTTTCAATGTTTTGGACATTTGTTGCTCTTGGTATAACAACTATTATTTCAATGTTTGGGATTAAACGTGGTATTGAAAGATTTTGTAAAATTGCTTTACCATTGCTCTATATAATATTAGTAGTTTTAGCAGTTAGAATTTGTATGCTTCCCGGCGTTGAAGAAGGTCTTGAATTTTTTATTCGCCCTGACTTTACTAAACTTTTGGACCCTGAAATTTGGATGCTTGCTGCCGGTATGGCTTTCTTTGCATTTGGCTTGGGGCCTGCATTTTTAGAAGTTTATGGTAGTTATTTGAAAAAAGATGCAGATGTAACCTTTGACTTTGTTACTGTAACACTTTGGAATATGATGGGTTGTTTACTTGCTGGTTTGGTAACAATTCCGGCTTTATTTGTTTTTGATTTTGAAATTGCCTCCGGTTCAGGACTGGTTTTCCAAGTTCTTCCTAAAGTTTTTGAACAAATCGCCGGTGGTCATTTCCTAGCTATCTTATTCTTTGTTGCTTTGGTTGGTGCCGGTATTTCAACAACCATTGCAATTATGGAAATTACAGTTGCCGCTGCTGAAGACTTCTTCGGTTGGAAAAGAAAAAGAGCAACATTTACTGTTGCAGCAATAACTGCTTTAGGTTCAATTTTATGTGTAATGGATAGTGAAATTTTACGAATTACAGACTGGATTGTTGGTAATATAGGATATAACTTTTCTGCTGCCTTTACTGCTATTTTATTGGCTTGGTACTATGGAGCAAAAAGAGTTAGAGATGAATTTATCAATCCCGGCAGTGAAGTAAAAATTGGCAGTTGGTTTGATATTATCTATAAATTCCCAATTTGTATTCTTCTTCTTTGGTTCTGCTATACAGCCATAGAAACTCTGGTTACTAAGGGACTATAAAAACTAAAACTTTTATATAAAAAAAAACTCTGCATATAAAATGCAGAGTTTTTTTATATAATAAATATAAAGTGTTAAAATTATTTTATTATATTTTCAATAATTTTTTCTGCATTATTATCACAGTTG
>CAYJGE010000173.1:0-5625 GCA_964369835.1 uncultured Mailhella sp. | reverse complement strand
TACAAAAAATATAAAAAATTTAAATAAAAAAAACAATGATATATCAATATATTATGAAATTGAAAAACTATTTCAATTTAGATACGTTAGCCCTGGAGGTTTCCCCCCTCAAACGTAAGCAATCGCTTCCCCCCTTCCTGAAAAAACATTTTTTCAAATAACAATATAACTATTTTGATTTATTAATATTTTATTTAATGTCTAAAATCAAAAATCAAGCCATAACTATGGTTTTTTAAAACCGGAATGGCGTGTATCGAGAACAATGTTTCACATTGAAATAAGCAAAATAAGACAGGTAAATTTGACGTGACAATCCACAAATATAGTCACCGACTTTGCATTTCATCAAAATTTCATTTATCTGCCATTTCCATGAGTTTATTATAAAGAATAAACCCAAGCCAAGCATCGGTTGCGGCATATTTTATTTGAGCATGACTTAAATTATTACTTGCCCAATTGGAACATTGTGCCCTTTTACTGATTCTATAACCAAGTAAATTTGCTGTCAATGTCCTAAGACCTTGAGCTTTAACCCCTTTTTGAGTTGCAAGTTTTGCCAAATCTATAAAATTTTGTGGTTTAAATAAATGAAGTTTTGTTAAAGCGTTTAAATCATCTCTGATTGCAACCCCCACCTTAATTATATTTAAATCCTCTAAAACATTGGCAAGTTGAACATCAAATGGCAATAAATTCAATTGGAATAAACAGACCAATTCATCACTGGCAAGTTGTAATAATGAAGGTAAATGAGTTATACCTTTTTTAAATATTGGGCGTGTTTCAGTGTCAAACCCAAGTATTTTTGCTCTTTTTATAAGAGGCAGAACTGTTTGCAATTCTTTTTGATTACGAACCAAAACAATTTCACCTTCATAAGAAAGAATAGGTAATTCATTAATTTCTTCTTTTGAATAAAGCTCTTTATTTTCTGATAAATCTAAGGCCTTCATTATATTTTATCCATACAGTTCAATATAAAACAAATTAATCCAAGTTAAAAAAGGTAGTTTTTCTATCAAGATATTATCTTTTTCAGTACTGACTATTTATTTTGCTTTCGCAAGTTTTCCCTATACTGCCTGACAGCTTTATTGTGTTCCGATAAATTTTTTGAAAAAACATGTTCTGCCCCAATTCCTTTTGCCACAAAATAAAAATATTTGTGCTCAGCCGGATTTAATGCCGCAGACATGGAAGAAAATGAGGGTGAACAAATGGGACCGGGTGGCAATCCATTATAAATATAGGTATTATAAACATTTTTCCTATCTTCTAAATTGCTTTTATAAATCGTTCCATTAAAAGATTTGCCAAGTCCGTAGATAATTGTCGGGTCAGCTTGTAAAATCATATTTTTATCAAGCCTATTTTGATAAACGCCTGCAACAATTGGTCTTTCTTTTTCAACCCTAGTTTCTCTTTCAACTATGGAAGCCAAAGTTATAAGTTCTTTCAGCCTGCTTTTATTCGGCTTTTCTCCATTAAATTCATCATCGTCCCAAAGTTTTGCTGTTTTTGCCCAAAAAGTATCAATTAATCTTCCGGCAATTTTTTCAGCAGAATCCAAATCCAGTTTTGTTGGTTTTAATAATAAATATGTATCAGGATATAAAAAACCTTCAGCATTGTCAAAAGGTATGCCGTATTTTCTCAAAAATTTAACATCATGGATAACTGTTTCAAAATCTTCAGCGGTACAATACCCCTCTTTTTCCAATAATTCTGCCACAGTCCACCATGGTAAACCTTCTCTTATGGTAATTTTATGAAGGATAACATCACCTTTAATTAATTCATCGAGGATTCTTTCAGGTGTCCACGCTGAACTTAATAAAAAAGTACCTGCCTTAATTTTTTCTGCTTGTCCTTTAAATTGAGCATAAAGTTTGAAATTAGTGGCAGAGCTGATTATTTTCTTTTCTTCAAGAAGTTTTGAAATAGTTGTCAGATTTGAACCCTTTTGAATGTCAATGGGGAAACTTTCTCCATTTGGATCAGCTGCACTTTTTACAAATTGATAAGCTTGATATCCAAAAAAAGAAACTACAAGCATACCCATTATCATAAAAAATATAAATAATTTTAAAATAGTACGTTTTTTGGGTTTTTTGACTTCTTCCTCTTCCATACCTAATCCTTCATACTCACAAATTTGCATGTGAATTTTATTTTTTGAGTTTCCACACTCAAACCACGTTATTCCAATTTGGGGGCTTTGCCCCCAAACCCCCAGCAAAGGGAGTGACTCCCTTTGCAAACCACAATGATTTTTTCAAACTTTGTTTGAAAAAATGGCAAAACAAGAAATTTTCACTAATCAATTGTGATAAAAATATCTTTCATTATAAGAGCTGGAAAACCGTGACACTCAAACTGATTTAATGAAATACCCTAAATAGACGACAAATAAGAACGTAGTATTAAAACAGCCGCTTCTTGATCAATAATTTTCTTTATTTTTTTAGCCTTTACACCAATATCTTTTAAATTTTCACCGGCTTCAAAGCTACTCAAATATTCTTCCATAAAAACCACAGGTTGCTCAAATCTTCTTTGCAATGAACTTGCAAAATTCCTGACTTGGGCTGTGGTAATACAATCACTTCCATCATCGTTTAAAGGTAAACCAAGCACAAATATATCGGGTTTATGCTTTTCCACCAATTCTTTCATGTTTTCAAAAAATTTAACTTTAACGCTACGATCCAATGTGCAAAGAGGAAAAACAAGGTTGGTAAATTTATCTGAAATGGCAAAACCAACCCTTTTTAATCCATAGTCAATGGACATATATTTTTTATTTTCATTCATTACTAGAGACCTCTACACAATTATTAATTTTTTAATAAAAATCTATTTTTAGAATGAAGTTTTTTATTTTTAGATAAATTTTTGTACAGAGGTAAAAGGCACGCCAAACCTTTGCACAGTAAATTGTTCAGAGGTTTCTACCAATTAATGTTTAAATGAGCGTTGACCTGTAAAAAGCATGGCAATATTATTTTCATTGCAAGCGTTTATAACCTCAAAGTCACGCAAAGATCCACCCGGCTGGGCAATTGCTGTTATTCCGCAAGTTGCGGCCGTATCAATGCCGTCCCTAAACGGGAAAAATCCATCGGAAACCAATCTGGTGCCTATTAGCCCACCTTTTGCATTGGCTGTAATTTCCAAAATTTCGGCCAATTCTTTTTTGGCATTATTATCTTTTTGAGCCAATAATTGCCATTCATAAATTGATTTTTTATGTCTTTCAAAAATAATTGAATCGGCATATTTTGTATAAGCCTTATGAATGGTCAATTCAACACAGCCCACCCTGTCCTGCTCACCTGTTCCAATTCCAACAGTAGCACCGTCCTTGACAAAAATAACCGAGTTTGAAGTAACTCCTGCTTCAATGGCCCAAGCAAACAATAAATCTTCAACTTCTGATTTATCGGCAGTTCTGGTGGAATAGGAATTTCCCTCCTTATCCATGGCAGTTGCCGGAATAAAATCTTCGGCAGTACGAATCCGATTAACGAAAGACTGTTGCAAAATAAGTCCACCGTCCATTAAACTCTTAATATCTAAAAAGGGAACATCACAATAGGATTTTAAATCAGCCAATTTTTCAAGTTTTAAAATTCTCAAATTTTTGCGATTTTTCAATATTTCCAAACAGCCGTCTTCATAATCAGGGGCAGCAATAACTTCAAAATATTGGGAAGCAATCAATTCGGCAGTTGGCTTATTTAGTATTGTGTTCATCACTACAGCACCACCAAAAGCCGCTATTCTGTCTGCAAAAAAAGCCTTATGCATGGCAGTTTCCAAATCATCAGCCCATGCTGCACCACAAGGATTATTATGTTTTAAAATGGTTACAGCAGGTTTTTTTGTTAAATATTGAAGAATGTTTGCGGCATTATCAACGTCTGTTAAATTTGTTTTGCCAGGGTGTTTACCTGCTTGCAACATTTGGGTTTCAGAAAGAGCTGAAACAAGTGAATGATTGGAATTTTTCCATTTTTTATCACCTATTTGACATTCACCATCTTTTAAAGCATATAAAGCAGCCGGTTGATCAGGGTTTTCACCATAACGAAGCCCTCGAATTTCGCCGTCCATATCCCATGTTCTTTTTTCATAATTTAATTCAGTTGCTCCCAATGTTATTTTTAAACTATCGGGAAATGCATCCGGCACAATTTGGCTATACATCTTTTTTAAATCACTCATTAATCTTTTTTCCTATGGTTAATGTTTTATGGTAAATGTCAACCAAAGACTTTGCTCTTCCTTGGTTGGAGTAGGTAAATAAATAACTTTATCTTTCATGGTTTTCAAAATTTCTTCATCAATGGTAATATTTCCCGAACTACTTTTTATCAAGGCTTTTTTTAATGATCCACTTGGAGAAATATCAAGCTTGACAGTGCTTTGATATGTGCCTGTGACAAGTTTAGGCAAGGTAAAGGCCGATTTTGCTTGTTCAAAAATATTAGAGGAATAATTATTCAATTCCAAATCAAGTTTTGCCAATTCTTCCAAAGGAATTGGTTTGTTTTGATTTTCTTTAATATCAATGATTGATCCCGTAACTGAAATTGTCGGTGGATTTTCAAAAATAAGACTGTTTTGACTTTGATAATTTGAAGGATTAAATTGATCTAATAATGGTGCTATATAGGAATCAAATTTTGAAATTGTCCTGTTTGAATGAATAAAAGTTAAGGCAATTTCTGTATTTTGCATGGGGTTTGGGAGTGGAAATAAACCAATTTTTGCAATGGTGTCACAAATGGAGTTATCTGCCAAGGGTGAAGAAGATTTTACAATAATTTCACATGAATATGGTCGTCCGTCCTGAGTTAGTCGCAAAATTATTCCACTTGTCCCATAGGCATTTGGATCAGGGTTTTGCCAACTGCTTACAACCAAATTCAAAACCTTTGCCCCATATCCAAGACCTGCAAAGTTATTTCCCATGTCTGCTGAAGCTTGGACAAGCCCAAAGGATTTTAACGGAAAAAACATTAAATTAAATACAAAAATTATTATACAATATGTAAAAATCTTTTGCTTTTTTAACATAATCATACCCAAATAATTTTAAACTCTTATCATCAACACCCTAAATTAATTTCCTATTAATTCCTGAGAGTTAAAGGATATAATAATTTCTTGTTGGTTTGGAGTTGGCGGTTCAGGCAATCTCTTGGTTCTGAGAACAGCATTTATTGCCGATGCATCAAAATCATGCCGTCCTGAACTTTCTTCCAGCTCTGCGCTTTGAACATTTCCGTTTAAATCCATAATAATTCTAACTTTGACAACTAAATTTGTTCTTGAATAGGTTGGCATACTCCAGTTTGGCTGAACTGCCAAAATTATCATGCCTCCATAAACATCACTTATTCCACCTCCACCGGCTCCGCTACCAACTCCTCCACCGCCACCAAGATCTTTTTCAAGTTCGGCTAAAGCTGATAAAGCACTTGAACCTGAAGGAGAGTTTCCGGCTTCATTTTTTGCATCTGCCAGAGCTTCCGCCAAATAGTCTTTTTTTGGTTCCGGTTTTGGTTCCGGTTTTGGTTCCGGTTTTGGTTCCGGTTTTGGTTCCGGTTTTGG
>CAYJGE010000172.1:0-5688 GCA_964369835.1 uncultured Mailhella sp. | reverse complement strand
TATGTCGAACAAAGTGAGACTAAGCGTTATGGATTGATTCAAAAAAATGGGGTTTCCCCCCTCAATCCGGAATCACGTGTATTCTCCCCCCTCCTGAAAAATCAAATTTTATAAATGTATTATATATTAAAATTAGGCGACCATCACTACTTCCTAATATCTGTTATCAAAAATGCGTGTTGATTTTTTCTCACTTCTTGGAAGATCTCCAAGTTCAACCAAAACGATTTTACAACTTATTCCGATTTTTCGTTTAAATTCCTCGCCAATTAATATTTCCAAAGAATAATGATTTTGGTTTTTATCGACCTCAACAAATAAAGTCAATAAATCCTTTCCGTCCAAATGATCCACCATTACTTGATATTCACTGGAAGCACCTTCAATATCTTTTAATAAAATATCAATTTGACTTGGGAAAATATTCACCCCTTTTACCTTGACCATATCATCGGTACGCCCTAAAATAATATCAATTTTAGGAAAAATAGATCCACAATCACAACTTTCGGGAATAATTCTTGACAAATCATGGGTTCTATACCGAATTAATGGAGCTCCTTCCTTGCAAAGAGTGGTAATAACAATTTCCCCAACCTCTCCATCAGGAACATTTTTACCGGTTTTAGGATCGATTATTTCAATATAAATATAATCATTCCAATAATGTATACCCTTTGCCTTATTACAACTCATGCCAATGCCCGGCCCATAAATTTCTGTCAATCCATAAATATCAAATAATTCAACCCCAAGCTCATCTGCAATACGCTTACGCATTTTATCACCCCAACGCTCAGAGCCAATCAAAGCTTTTTTAAGAAAAATTTGCTCTTTAATCCCTCTTTTTTCAATTTCTTCAGCCAATAACAGGGCATATGATGAGGTTGCACAAAGCACACTTGATTTTAAATCCATCATCATTTTAAATTGTTTTTCGGTATTACCGGGGCCCATGGGAATGGACATGGCACCAAGTTTTTCGGCTCCAAGTTGAAAACCAATCCCAGCTGTCCAAAGTCCGTAACCGGGAGTAATATGAATTCTATCAAGATTATTAACTCCTGCCATTTCATAACAACGCTTAAACATTATTGCCCAATCATCAACATCTTTGGCTGTATAGGGAATAATCACAGGTAAACCCGTTGTACCTGAAGAGGAATGTATTCTGACTATTTTTTCATCTGAAACAGCTTGCAAACCAAGTGGGTAAGCATCCCTCAAATCACCTTTCCAAGTAAAGGGAATTTCTTCAAAATCTTCTTGGCTTTGAATTGAATCCACATCAATATCAGCAAATTTTTCCTTATAAAAACAATCTCTTGATTTAAGGTTATGTATTTGATTTTTAATTGTTATCAATTGCTCTTGTGTAAGCTTCATAAATAATTCCTTTTATTTTATTAGTGGAAAGATAAAAAAAAAGCCATTTTCCCACGAAAACGGCTATCTTTTATAATTTATAATTAAATTGCTCAAAAACCCTTTCGTGAATAACAAAAAAAGGTTTTACGCCAATTATTGACAAAGTTTTTGATTTTATTAATTTTCACTATAATTTCCTAATAGTTGGAACTAAACTTTATGCTTTTATAAAAAGCTGATCAAGTCAGTATTTCCATAAAAATGGTGTGCCCGGCAGGAATCGAACCTGCGGCCTATTGCTTAGGAGGCAATCGCTCTATCCGACTGAGCTACGGACACAAATTTTATAAAAGTCATATACAGAATATTTTAAAATAATTCAAGCTTTTTTAACAAAAATTTTTCTTTTCATTATTCATATTCTGAGTTATTATTTTTTAAGACTTAAGGAAACGCTAATTAAACAACTTTTAATAAATATAATGTGTAAAAAATATGACAGATCCTAAACTTATCGGAAAATTTGAATTAATTGCAAGTGACAATTTGGCCAGAGCGGGTTTATTGCAAACTGCCCATGGTTTAATTGAAACACCTATTTTCATGCCTGTCGGAACTGTTGGCAGTGTAAAGGCCATTGCCCCTGATGACTTAGAAAATATTGAAGCACAAATTATTTTGGGCAATACCTATCATTTATATTTACGCCCCGGTGATGAATTAATTGCCAGACGGGGTGGTTTACATAAATTTAATGCATGGGATAAGCCGATTTTAACTGATAGTGGCGGTTTTCAAGTTTTTAGTTTAAATGCCCTATGCAAAATGACAGATGAGGGAGTTGAGTTTAGATCCCATTTAAACGGTTCAAAACATTTTTTCAGCCCTGAAAAGGTTATTTCCATTCAAAGAAATCTAAATTCAGATATCATGATGCAGCTTGATGAATGTATTGGATTTGGAGCCGGTGAAAAAGATGCTTTAAAAGCTGTTGAGCGAAGTATTGCTTGGGCTTTACGTTGCCGAGAGGCATATCCGCCCCATCTTGTAAACTCTGCCCAAACAAAGGAATTTAAAGACGGATTTGCAGTGGGAGAACATTCACGCGGTAACCTTTTATTTGGAATTGTGCAAGGTGAAACATATCCCAACCTTAGAGAAATGTCTGCCAAGGCATTAATTGAAATAGGCATGGAAGGTTATGCCATTGGTGGTTTGGCTGTTGGTGAGCCAAAACATATTATGGTAAAAACCATCAAACATTTGGAACCTATTTTGCCAAGGGATAAGCCAAGATATTTAATGGGAGTCGGAACTCCCCTTGATATTTTATATGGAATTGAAAATGGAATTGATATGTTTGATTGTGTTTTACCAACAAGAAATGCCAGAAACGGAACTCTTTATACTTCAAGCGGAAAAATAAACATTAAACGCCAAGAATATGCAGAAGATGACAGTGCTCTTGATGAAAACTGCTCTTGCTATACTTGCCGAACATTTAGTAAATCCTATTTACGTCATTTATATGTCAGCCAAGAATTATTATCTTTTAGGTTGAATTCATTACATAATTTGACATATTTCTTAAACCTTGTCAAAGAAGCCAGAAAAAAAATTATTGACGGAAATTTTCACGAATATAAACTCGAAATCGAAGCAATTTATCCTGATGAAAATGAAAAATTTTTAATTACTTAGCCTTAAAAAATATTGTTTGGGAAGCACTGATTAAATCGCCATAAAAAAATTTAAAATTTAAGGTTATTAATATGAAAAAATATTCTTTAACAGAAATTCAAGATTTTTTTCAAAAACATGATGGAATGGTCAATCTTTTGGAAATCAAGATTGAAGAAATAAGTGAATGTTGCTCTGTGGTTTCCATGCCACTAAAAAAGATGCATAAAAATGGACTGGATTCAGCCCATGGGGGCGCTGTCTTTTGCTTGGCAGATATTGCTTTCGGAGTTGCAAGTGCGGCGGCAGGTTATTGCAGTGTGACAGCTCAAAGTTCGTTTTCATATATAAAAGCCGGAAAAATTTCTCCATTAATTGCCAAATGTTCTTTGATTAATGAAGGTAAAAAATTGATGATTTATTCAATTACCATTCATGACGGAAATGACATCCTATTGGCACAAGGGCAAATCACAGGCTATAAAATTTCTACTTTTGAAGATTATTTACAAAAATTATCAAATAAACAAAGTTAAAATCTATGTATGAACAAAAAGATACAATTGCTGCAATTACCACAGGTTCAGGTTCAGGTGGACTTGGAGTTATCAGAATTTCAGGGCAAAATGCCCTAAATATTTTATACAAAGTTTTTTTACCAAAAAAAAGAAGCTCTGATCTTAACTTTCGACCAAGATACATGTATTATGGTTCCTTTGTAATTGCCAAAGAATTTTATAATCAAGACAAGCTGTTCAAATCTAAAATATTAAATGAAGATTTTAGATTGACGGAACATTTAAATTTGACCGATAATATGAATTGTCCCGATGAATTTATGATTATTGATGAAATTTTAGCAGTTTATTTCCCTGACCCAAACTCGTATACAGGTGAAGAAGTTGTGGAAATTCATGCCCACGGTTCAAGCATATTATTACATAATTTATTGGAATACATAATCTTACTTGGTGCACGCCAAGCAAGTGCCGGTGAATTTACCAAAAGAGCTTTTTTGAATGGGCGTATTGATTTATCCCAAGCCGAAGCAGTTGCCGAAATTATTTCCGCCCCTGCTCTTGAGGGAATTAAATTGGCTTCAGCCAAATTACAAGGCCTACTTGGACAAAAAATAACAAGCCTTAGAGAACAAATCGAATATCTGAGGCGCAGACTATGTTTGGCAATTGATTTTCCTGAAGAAGAGGGTGAATGTTTACCCCATGATGAATTTCAATCTCTAAATAATCAATTAATTTCAGATATTACAAAGCTAATCAAAGCATATGAAAGGGCAAAGCCTTGGCAAGAGGGTTGTCATGTTGTTTTGGCAGGACATGTAAATGCCGGAAAATCAAGTTTAATGAATTCTTTTTTAGGTAGAAAAAGAGCCATTGTCACAGCAGAAGCAGGAACAACCAGAGATTATTTGGAAGAAAACACTTTTTTTAATGGTTTACCCATTAAACTGACGGACACAGCAGGACTTAGAGAAATTTCATTGGCATTAAAACATAGTGAACAAAATGAAATTGAATTAAATCAAGAACAAAGAAACAGGCTGGAAAAGTTTTCAGTTAGCGAGCATAATCAAGAAATAAGTCCTATTGAACTTGAAGGCATAAGACGAAGTTTGGAACGTATTGAGCAAGCAGATTTAGTGCTGATGGTTTTTGATGGACATAGATTAATAAATTTAGCCAATAAAAATAAGCTTGAAAAACCGGAAATAATTTGGCATACTATGGCTGATGAATTATCCCTATTACCTTTACAAAAAAAATATATTTGTATTTGGAATAAAGCCGATCTTGCCCCATTAACTTTAAATGAAAAAAGAATACTTGAAGAAAAACTAAAATGTTCCATATTTTGCATTTGTGCAAACCCGCATCAAATTGCAAATTCCACTGTACACGAAGATATTCAAAGTCTGGATATGCTAACAGAATTTGTAAAAAATACCCTGGTGAAACAAGATATCAGCCATGAAGAGATTGCTCCAAATCGAAGACAAGTGAATTTATTAAACCTTGCTCTTCAAGAACTTAAAATTTTAACTGAAGAAATTGAAACTTTACCTCCCGATATAAATGCAGTAAGGCTTGAAAGTGCGGCACAATATTTGACTGCAATTACAGGCCTATCCAGCATAGATGAAACTTTTAATGCCATTTTTGCAGAATTTTGTATTGGTAAATAATTTGCTAACTCAAGGTTTTATTATGTCAAATGAACAAAAAATAGATTTTTTTAAAAATGTAGCTCTTTATCAGCAAAGAGTAGCCGAATTAAAAGAAAAAGTCATACGACTTAGCGAAAAAAATATGGATAATACCATTTGGGTTCTGCGTCGCTGGCTAAATAATGATATGAAATTAATTAATCCTAAAAAAGAACTTGAATAATTACTGTTTTTTTAAAAAAATTCTGATTAAATCGAAATGTTAAATTTATATGAAAATTACACAAGCGTTTCCTGACAAAACAGGCATGAAAGGGCTATTTTGTACACCGAAATAAGAGCAAAAAACACGTTTTTTAATTCAGCAACGTTTTCCACGTTTTTCACGTTTCCACGTTTTCACGTTTTCACGTTTTCACGTTTTCACGTTTTCACGTTTTCACGTTTTCACGTTT
>CAYJGE010000171.1:0-5695 GCA_964369835.1 uncultured Mailhella sp. | reverse complement strand
TGCAAAATCAAGTTGGGTTTTTTATTGTCATAAAATATAGGGGTAAACCAGTCAGGCTTCCAATATCTGCGTCAAGCTGTAAATTTTATCGGTAAGGTAAATTTTTTTTATTATTAATAAGATTAACTGTTTATTATAACATTAAATAATTTAGAAATACACCCTATTTTAAGGAAATACAATTAATTTCGATTTCGGAATTAATCAGTATTTCCTTTAAAAAAAGCAGAATAAACAAATGCTTATTCTGCTTTAAAGTTTTATATTATTGTTAAATTAAGCAAGTTTTGCCTTAGCAACTTCAACCAAAGCAGCAAAGTCTGCCTTTTCGCGAACTGCCAAATCAGCTAACATCTTACGATTAATTACAATATTTGCCAACTGTAAGCCATGAATAAAACGAGAATAGGAAAGACCGCTCAAACGACAACCGGCATTAATACGCATGATCCAAAGTTTACGAAAATCACGCTTGCGAAGTTTACGCCCATGATAAGCATATACCAATGAACGTTCAACAGCTTCTCTGGCTGTACGATATAAACGTGAGCGTCCCCCACGAAAACCTTTTGCCAATTTCAAATATTTCTTGTGCCTACGATGGCTAGCAAGACCTCTCTTTACACGCATGGAAAACCTCCAAAATTAACTTCACGAGGCGGAGATCATGCCAGTGAAGCGTTAAAAATTTCAACCTTATTTTGCGTAAGGCAATAAACGACGAACAGCTTTTTCATTGGTTTTGTCAACCAATGTACTTTGCCCTAAAACCATACGGCGTTTAGGACTTTTCTTAGTCAAAATATGACGTAAGTTTTGACGGCGACGGCGAAACTTGCCGCTTCCTGTTACGCTAAAACGCTTGGCAGCCGCACGGCTTGTTTTCATTTTAGGCATGATATTCTCCTTAGCTTTATGACATTTCAATGATGTCACATTTCATAATTCAACAAATAAATAAAGTTAAATGTCGAATTGCTTTTCTTACATTTTTTTCAAAGAATGGCAAGAAAAATTTTTTAGATTTTTAATGAAGATTCAGTCTAATTTGCATTATTCCAATTTGAGTAAAAAAATCGCATAAGAAAAATATTATTCAAAACGGCTGACATTGGTGATTACAACCATATCAACAGGGGCATCATCGTGAATACCTTGAGCTTTTGTTTTTAATTTTTCAATTTTTTCTACTGTGTCCATACCATCAACCACTTGACCAAAAACACAATAACCATATTCATCATCATTTTCAGCTGTATGGTCAAGATCTTCATTATCAACAGTATTGATAAAAAATTGGGCTGTGGCTGAATGAACATCCATGGTTCTTGCCATGGCAAGGCTTCCCTTTATATTTTTTAATCCGTTTGTTGCTTCATTTTGAATGGGTTCATGAGTTTTCTTCTCGTCCATACGCACTGTATAGCCACCACCTTGAATCATAAAATCCTTAATGACTCTATGAAAAATAGTATTGGTATAAAACTCTTCGTCCACATATTTTAAGAAATTTTCCGTTGAAATTGGTGCCTTGTCGGCAAAAAGTTCCAATAAAATATCACCTGATGATGTTTCCATAAGAATTAATGGATTGCTCATATTTATTCCTTATAAACCATTAGTTAAGAAAACTTGCAAAAAATACACAGCAATTTCTTGTAAGTTTTTAGATTGTCTTTATAAAATATTTTTTAACCTGAGATAAGCAACATATTTAATAAATAATTTATTTATCAAGCCTTTATAAAGAGATGCATAAATCAATTATCATGAAATGAACGCAATATTTGACTTCTGACAGGGTGCCTTAGTTTTCTTAAAGCTTTCGCTTCAATTTGTCTGATTCTTTCCCTTGTGACATTAAATAATTTGCCCACTTCCTCCAAGGTATGATCAGACTTTTCGCCTATACCAAAACGTTTGCGAAGAACTTGTTCTTCTCTTGGAGTAAGATCTGCCAATACCATGGCTATTTGCTCGGTCAACTTTGTGTTTACCACTTCTTCTGAAGGAGCAACCGCCTTTTTATCTTCTATGAAATCACCAAGGTTTGAATCTTCCTCATCGCCAATCGGAGTTTCCAAAGAAATTGGTTCCTTGGCTATTTTCAGAACTTTTTTAACCTTATCCACAGGATAATCCATGCGATCTGCAATTTCTTCGGGAGTAGGATCTCGTCCAAGCTCTTGCACCAAATAACGTGATGTTCTGATTAATTTATTTATTGTTTCAATCATATGCACAGGAATACGAATGGTTCTGGCCTGATCGGCAATGGCTCTTGTTATGGCTTGCCTAATCCACCATGTGGCATAGGTTGAAAATTTATAACCCCTTTGATATTCAAACTTATCAACCGCTTTCATTAATCCTATATTACCTTCTTGTATTAAATCAAGAAATTGCAATCCACGGTTAGTATATTTTTTGGCTATGCTTACCACCAATCTTAGGTTTGAGCGTATCAGTTCTTGTTTTGCTCGCATGGCAGCTGTTGTACCACGTCTAATCCGCCAAAGAACTTCTTCAAGATCTTCCACATCATGGCAACATTTATCTCTAAGACGGTGTAAACTTTCAATTTTTCCCATAATCAATTCTTTATAGGAAAGCATTTTATCAATGGACATATCCAATTCTTTTGCGGCAAAATCAAAACTAATTTCTTTTCTGTCAAGTTTTCCAAAGAAAATTTCCATTTCTTCTTTATTTTTGCCGGTATTTTCAATATAGGCGGCAATTTCACGCCTATAGTTTTTCATTTGCCTGACATAGTCTTCAACTGTTTCGATAATCCTGTCAATTAAGGTTTTTTCCAGTTTTATTTCCCTTAATCTTTCAACAATATCTTCTTTAAATTGAATAATTTCCTTTTGAATTGCTATACTTTTTTTATCTGTAATCAGGCAAAGATCAAGCTTGGAATAAACCTTTTGTTTCTTAGTGAAAACGGCGTTAATATCATTTAATAGTTTGATAACTCTTTGCCTTTGATTTAATTCATCTTCACAAGGATCATCTTCTTCAATGGTTTTGACAACATCTTTAAGCTTAATTCTATTTTGTAATAAGTCATTACCAATACTAATTAATTCTTCAACTGCAACCGGAACTTCTACCAGTGCATAAAGTACATCCATTTCCCCTATTTCAATTTTTTTGGCAATAACAACTTCACCGTCACGATCAAGCAGAGGAACTGCTCCCATCTCTCTAAGATACATACGGACTGGATCTGTATTTCTTGCCACAAAATCTATACTTTCTTCAGAAAAATCAGTATTTAAATCTATTCCTTCATCCAAAGAAGAATCTATGGTTGCATCAAAAACAGCATCAACCGGCTCTGATTCAGGGTCAGACTGGTTTGCAAGAATGGATTTACCTTCTTTTTCCGTATCAACAATGGGAATCTCCATTGTTTCAAACATAACTATCAACTCTTCTAAATTCTCGGGAGTAGCTGATTCTGGTGGTAAGAGCTTGCCAACTTCGGCATATGTAAGATAACCTACAGTTTTACCCTTAGTTATAAGCTCTTTTATGGGTTGTGCCTCTTTTAAATTATTGGACATCATTCCTCCCTTGGGCTAGGATAAGTGCTTGCATATATTCCCTTTGCTTCTGGTAATTATTGTTACCTTGACCAAGTGTTGCGGCAACAGCATTTGCATAGGACTTTTTTTGAATATTTTTTATTAAAAACTCAATTGCTGAAATTTCACCATTTTCATTATCAAGAGGAGGGGCATCGGCACTTCGACATTGCACCCAAAACCTTTTTTCAGCTTCATCCAAGTGCTGAAAAATAATTCCCGACAAATCATGATTTTTAATTTCAATACCTTGAGTTGAAATATATTTTAAAAGTTTATTCCAAAAAGATTTGGCCTTTTCCGATTCCAAAAGTAAATCAGCTCCAAGCTCTTGCAAACTATTTAAACGATGAGGATAACGCGTGGCAACTGTTAAAATTTGCGAGTCTAAACTTTTTTGGGGTAGAGGTTTTAAATTTTGAGCGACATTTTGAACATTTACATTTTTTAAAGATTGAGATTTTTTTTGCAAAACACCCAAGCGAAGTTTAGCTTCATCTATTCCTAACCCTAATGCTAACCTTGTGGCAAACGGCTGAAACAATTCAGGCATTTCAACTTGTTCCAGAAATTCCCTTGCCCATTCCACAGCATCTTTTAAGGAGCGTTTTTTTAAGGTTTGAATGCAATATAATAAACCCTCAAGACTTTTTTGACGTAATTTTTCAAAAGCCTCCTTACCATCTTTTTTCAAAAGGCTGTCAATGTCTTCTCCATGGGGAAATAAAACCACTTGGCAAGCTATTCCTCGCACAAGTAATTTACCGCAAGCCTTAAAAGCAGCCTCTTCTCCCGGAGCATCACCATCAAAAAGCAATTCAACTTTTTTTGCCAATTCTGAAATTCTTTTAACCTGTTCTTCAGGAAATGAAGTTCCAAGCACGGCTACCGCATTGGTATAACCAAATTGATAAAGACTTAAAACATCCATATATCCTTCAGTAATCAATATATTTTTTTGGGCTGTAATGGCCCTTCTTGCCACATCAAGACCAAATAATTGCTGGCTTTTTTTATAAATTGGAGTGCCTGAAGAATTTAAATATTTTGCACTTTCTCCATCATCAAAGGCCGGGATAACACGCCCACCAAAGGCTATTGTTCTGCTATTAACATCACGTATAGGAAACATTAACCTATTTCTGAAACGATCAAAATAACGCCCGTCCTTACTTTTCATAACCAAGCCACATTGGACAGCCACTTCCAAATTAAATCCTGTGCGTTTAAAGACATTTGTCAAGCCCTGCCAGTCATCAAGGCTAAAACCAAGGCTATAGCGTTCACAAATTTCCGAATTCAAATCCCTTTCTGCCAAATAATCGGACACAATTTTATTTTTTTGCAAATTATTTTTATAATGGGCTGTTGCAATTTCATGCATTTTCAACATCAAAGTTTTGTCACTGATTTGTTTTGAACCTTGGTTTTGATTTTTACCATGAAAAGACTGAAGTTTTACCCCTGTTTCCTCGGCCAATGCTTCAAGCGTTTCTCTAAAATCCGTTCCATTAACTCTGCCATAAAAATCAAAAATATCACCGGCGGCTTGACAGCCAAAGCAATAAAATGTTCCCTCATCTTCATTTATGGAAAAAGAAGGTTTTGTTTCTTGGTGAAAAGGGCAAGGTGCAACCAGTCTATTGCCCATTGGGCGTAAATCAAGATAGCGTTTTGCTAAATCCACAAGACTTAACCTTGCTTTTATCTCTTGAATATTATCCCGTGCAGACACTTTTAACCCTTGTAAATATAATATTTATTTGAGAGGCATCGACCATCTTTTTTGGGGCTTTGCCCCTCAAACTTTCTTTATTTACTTGAGAGGCTTTGCCCCTCAAACTTTCTTTATTTACTTGAGAGGCTTTGCCCCTCAAACTTTCTTTATTTACTTGAGAGGCTTCGCCCCTCAAACTCCCCGCCAAAGGGAATGATTCCCTTTGGAAACCCCATTGATTTTTTCAAACTTTATTTGAAAAAATGGCAAAATAAGAAATTTTCACTATTGGGTTTCCCCCCACGCCATTCCGGTTTTAAAAAACCTTAATTATGGCATGATTTTTGATTTTAGACATTAAATAAAATATTAATAAATCAAA
>CAYJGE010000170.1:0-5703 GCA_964369835.1 uncultured Mailhella sp. | reverse complement strand
CTCCTTGTGTGATTACACTCTAACACACCTGTCCAAATTTTGGGGAGTAGCTCTCCACAAGAAAAGTGTCATACCCATATTCTATGGCTTGACTTACTGCTTGAAATAAATCTTGTTTTAATATTTTTATGGACTCTGAATTGGCATCGCCCATACCGGGTAGCTTTGATGGTCTATAACCACTAAATGCAACGGTTTTGTCTATTTGCATAAAATTACCCCATAAGATATACAAAATGAAAGTTATTATATCAAAATTTGTTATAAGTTGCAAATGGGGAGTTATTGTAAGTTTAAAATTTAGTCGCCAAGGCTTTTATGGATTTACTTGCAAGGTTTATGCAAAAAAATCACAAAATGCAGGCAAAATCACGAATCGAAAAAGTCTATAGGGAAGTCTGATGTTATGTTTAGGCTAATGCTGATTAAGTTGATAAACTGCCTAATATATTTCATTTACCCTGTACAACCTTAATTCTTTCATTTCTTTTATGTTCCCATTTTGTTGGTGGATACATTTTATTCCAAGCTTTCATTAGCTGTCTTTGCTGTTTACTCATTTTATATCGTGGGTAGGTATTTTCCATGTAAAGGTAAGCTCTGGCGATTTTTCCTCTTGCATGTTCAGGTGGTTCGACCTTTCGATTATCAATTTTCATTTCGCATGTTCCGAAGTCTGATTTTGCATGGGGAAGCATAGCAAAATTATAATTGCTTCTGCTTGCATTTACAGCACCAATGGCAGGGTAGAGGTTATGTAAATCTGACGCCATTATTCTAAATTCTTCATTTACCAATTCAGCACATCTTCTTCCTTTAAAAGGATTTCCTCTTTTATCAACACATAAAGGGTGACCGTCACGCCATTCGGGAAAAGTACGTCCAAAGTTTTCCACCGGCACAACGTGTTCCCATTCTATTTTTCCAATCCGATTTAAATATTTATTTGCTATAAACCCATCAGGAAGTATTACATTTTTATTTTCATCAAACTTTGCTTGGCAATACAAGGTGATACGTTCCTCGTCTGAGGAATAGATTATTTCTTCAAGAATGTTTTTTGCTTCTGAAAATGATGTGATTGAGTTGTTTTGTGCAAATGCTAAATTCACACCTAAAAGTACCATAATCAATTGTAGTAAAAATATATACATAATTATCCAACTGTTATTGATAACAAGCAATAAAATAAGAAATAATTATCATTTCAATTTTTACGCTTAATAATAGATGTCTAATAGTATATTTATCTATAAACGTCTAGTATTAATTTAATTTCTAATTCATATTTAACATATGAGTAATGTATCAAATAAAAAATATAAAGAAATTTGCCCATTTGGAATGGCTTTAGCTAATTTAAGAAAGTCAAAGAATATTTCTTCTGGACGTTTAAGTATGAAAGGGGAAACATTTCCATCACATTTACACAAAATTGAAAAAGGAATTGCCCTACCGAGCATAACTGTTGCTATTCGACTTGTTTCTGTCTTAGAAAGTGAAGTATCAAATTTTTTCAAAGAACTTGCTGTTTCTGAGCATTTAATTTTAGATAAATCTAGTCTAATTTTTGATAATAATATACTAATTTTTCTTACTAATTACGCTAAATCAAAAAACACTTCAGAAATAAAAAGCCTTTTTGGTTTTCTTTTTAGAGAATTTCGTATTCTTCACAAGGTTACACAGCAAAAAGTATCTGAATTTACAGAATATAGCATAAGAAATATACAAAAAGTTGAAGCAGGAACACAAGACCCAAATGTTATGACTGCTTTAAAAATGCTATGTTCTATTAGCCATATTAAAAATGTAGATATTGATGTTTTTTTCAATGCTTATCAACAAATCCTTAAAGAACTCTCCGAAAAATAATAAATTTAGATTCACTGCCTTTTAAATTATTGTCGCCTGCTTTTTTTATGGATTTTACAAAGTAAAATCGATGAAAAATGTACAGGCGAAATCGCGAAGCGAAGTTAAGGACAGGGTAGAGTTGATATTAGCGTGATAATGTGGGTTTCTCATTGGTTATGTGTTGTGCATTGACTTTATTATGGAATTTTAGTTCCTTGTAAGATTTTGCTATTTCAACAGATTTATTATTATGATGAATAGTTTTGCCCTCATCTATTATTTTTGCTCCATTTTCAAACATAAAGATAATTGCTCCTTTACGGCTGATTTTATAGGTGAATTTTTCATCTGTAATTTTTTGCATATTTGCGACAGCAATTAATGTTTTTTTACTTTTTGAATTTATATTTGCACTATAAATTTGTTCTTTTATCAAGTATTGCTCTTGACTTTGTTGTAATGATTTTAGGTGGTTTTCATTAACACGAATTTGAATTGTAGGTGAGTTAATACTTTTATCATTTGGGTTATTTTCAGTGTTATTTTCCAAATTATTTTCTTTTGAATTTCTTCTTAAAATTTCCAAGGCTTTTTCATTGCCTTTTAAAGCTTTATTTCTCAAAAAATCAAGCCAATTTTGATGATTTAATGATAAATTTTGCCTAAATTGATTAATTTCTATACATTCTCTTAGTCTTGCTCTTTTCAGCAAGTCAAATCTATTTTTACGGTTAACTGCAAGTCCTGTAATTCTGACTTTTTCCCTATGCCATTTTTCCTTTATGGCTTCAATTTCTATCATTCTGCTTTCTTTGACAAATTCTTTCCAAAGTTCGCTTGAAAAATCATTTTGTAAAGGCTTTTTACTATACCAGTCTTTTGCTTTATAGTTGCCTTTGATTGAAGTATATGCTCCAAGACGCTCTACCATGTTTTTATAGGAAATTTCTCTATCAAAAGCACTGGCTTTAATGCTTTGCTTGCCTTTGTGGTTCTTAATTGCCAAGCCATTTGCCTTTTGTTTTATTTCAAGTCCGTATAGGGCAAAAGCGTGATGGACATCTTCCCATGCTTTGCTTTTATCAATCAATTCCATTAGCTTGTCATGCCTATCCATTAAATATCGCTCAAAACTTTCTTCACCGCTTAAACTTTCCTTGGTGGCTGATTGGGCAGACAATTTTAGGGTAGTTCCTGAATTATCAAGTCCATTGTCTATCGAAAGATTATATTTTTTCTCAAGTTCACGACAGAGCTTATCACGCTTGTAATAATCTCCAAAGGGTTCGTGCCTTGTCAGCTTTTTTGGGTGTATCATATTGTAAGCTATGTGAATATGCAAATTATCAGTATTGATATGAACTCCACAATGTCTTTGATGTTCTTGAAAACCCAAGGTTTTTGCGAAATCTTCTTCTAAATTTTTAAAATCTTCCTGAGTTAACTTTTCTTCGTCCTCAATTCTAAAACTGATAAGCAAATGATATGTTTTTTCTTTTTCAGTTCGGTAGTTTAAAGCTTGAATATCTTCAATTTCCTTAATTGCCAAGTTATAATCATTATCACTTCCATCACAATTTACGCACCAAGTCAGCAAACATTTTTCATTGCCGTGATTTGCGTCTGCAATGTATCTTGCTAACCTTTTATAATTGTCATTTTCTGGCTTACAATCTACTTTTTTACTTATCATATAAGAACCTCAATACACTTGCTTCGGCGTTTAACGTTCAAATAAATTGCACTTACGCCTCAGCTGTGGCTTCCTGCTGTCGCAGTAGACTTAGCAATTCCTTCGGAAATACTAAATTCTCTCAATCTTTACTTTAAGTAAATTTTTTATCTTTGTAATATCATTGAGTAAAAAATTTATTCTTGGTCTATTTTCTTCTGTAATGGCAAGTTTTAAAAGACCTCCAAGTCGTCCCAAGTCTGCATTTACTTCTCTAAGTTCTTTTCTGGCAAGAATATCAGCCTTGCTTCCAACTTTATAGCCAAGGCAAACATTACGAGCAAAAGTAGAAACGGAAAGCCCTGCTTGTTCGCTTGAATTAATAATTTCTTGATATTCTTCATCAGTAACATAAACACACATCATATTTTTGCGTTTTCTTTTCTCTTTTTGCATTATTTCCCTACCGTTGAGCTTTAGCGAATAAGGCAAACTCCCCCTAACAATCGGTAGAGGGAGCAGGATATAAAGTCAGGTTTTTTGTACCTGTACTTTATCTGTCCTGCCTTTCGTTTTTCCTAAAATTTTCTTTACAAATTCAGCTGAACTTGATTTTTTAATAATTTTTAGGGTTTTTTATTTTTCTTCAATAAATTAAATTAATTTATAAAGTTTCGCTGAGTTTCACTGAATTTAGTTTAGTTTTTATTCAAAAAAATGTTTTTTAAAATGTTCTAAAAATATTTTAAATGATTTTCATTTATATTCAATTATTTTCAAATAAATTGCAAAAGAGTAGACTTTAGACCGATTTTCATAGTTATAATTGACGGAATTTTACTACAATTTATTTATATTATTATTTTTTTACATTTGTACCAAAACAGTTTGCAAAAATTAAAATATTAAAAATTTTTAATGGTTTTAGCAATTTTTTTATAAACTGAGCAGAACTAATATTTTTATAAAATTTTTAAAATTTATATAACATATCAAAGTTTCACATAAAATTTATATTTTTGGCTATGTTTTACTAAATTTTATTAAAAATTTATTTAAAAAAATAATATTTTAAATAAATATGAATAACTATCGTTTATTATTATAGAAATTTCATATTTCTGATAAATATTTTAAGTTTTTTTTGAAAAAACTTTTAAAAAGGAGACTTTCGACCAGTACACAATATAAATTTTTCTTGTTATATGTATTTATGGAAGCACTGATTAATAAGCAAAATATCTGATGTTCAAATTTTAATTTTTAAAAAAAACTAAAATTTGGTTATTTTTAGGATTTTTTACGCAAATTTCCCTTAAAAACACCTAAAATTATGTCAATTTTAGGTGCATCCATGAAAAATGGACGCAATTATCCTAGGATATACATCTCATTCGTCCAGAACGGGCGAACATAAGAACATTTGCACTGGCAAAAAGTGCATACAAGCGGTTAGTATTTTTCATTAATCCTTTATAGATTGCCTTATTATAGCCAAAAAAACGTTTTACAATTAGAAATGGGTGTTCAACTTTACTGCGAATAGAGGATTTTCGTTTTTCGATGTCTTTTTCCCAATTAGGGTAAGGTGCAGGGATTTTTTGAACACTATTAAAACGGCGGTTTATGCGATAATCAATTTGGGACAGCCTCTCATTATTAGCAATTTCTTCGTAACCATCCAATAAGCCCCATATTGCAAAATAAAAAAATCTCAGATATCTTGTGTTCATCAACATATCTGAGATTTTGCAATTAATATTATTATAAAAAATTAATTATCAATTTTTGTAATTTTTTGTGGTAAAAGTTCTTCAATATCAGCTTGGGAGGTGGCGAATGGCAATTTTTCAAACACATCGAGAAGGTATGCGTATGGTTCCAGTTCGCAAGCTTTTGCCGTTTCAATCAAGGAATAGAGGCAAGCCGAAGCTTCAGCTCCACGTGGAGAGCCTGAAAACAGCCAGTTTTTCCGCCCGATCACAAATGGTCGTATCGCATTTTCAACTGCATTGTTATCCGGTTTCAAAAATCCTGCTTCAAGATAATTCAAAATTCTTGGCCATTGGCCAAGGGCGTAAGTGATGGCTTTGCCAAGCAGGCTTTGCGGTGGCACTATGTGTTTCTTGCTTTTTAGAAGATCCTCGATTTTATCAAGAATTGGGCGGATTTCT
>CAYJGE010000169.1:0-5805 GCA_964369835.1 uncultured Mailhella sp. | reverse complement strand
GGTGCGACAAGTTCGCCATGGGGGCGGGTCTATCTCATCTTTCCTTAAAAAACATATTTTATACAAAAAATATATAAAATTTAAATGAAAAAAAAACAATGATATGTCAATATATTATAAAAGTGAAAAACTATTTCAATTAAGATGCGTTAGCCCTGCCAGCAAAGGGAGTCACTCCCTTTGCAAACCCCAATGATTTTTTCAAACTTTGTTTGAAAAAATGGGGTTTCCCCCCTCAATCCGGAATCACGTGTTTAATGTGCTTCACGTTTTAAAAATGCGTGAATGTTGTGATTATCCATTTTTAGCATGTCACTGGGTTTTCCGGTTGCAACCATGGTTTTGGTTTTTGTATCCAGAAGAATGGCATTTTGAGCAATGGCAAAAATGCTTGAAAGTTCGTGGCTGACAATGATAATGGTCATGCCAAGACTGGAACTTAATTGTAAAATTAATTCATCGAGTTGAGCTGAACTGATGGGGTCAAGCCCTGCCGATGGCTCATCAAAGAAAACATAACTTGGATCAAGGGCAATGGCTCTGGCAATGCCTGCTCTTTTACACATACCTCCACTAATTTCAGATGGGTAAAAGTTTTCAAAACCACTTAATCCCACTTGGGCTAATTTATAGCGAGCCACTTCATAAATTTGTTTTTTTGTGAGTTTTGTATAAAATTCTAAAGGAATTGCAATATTTTCGGCAAGGGTTCTTGAAGTCCATAGGGCGCCGCCTTGAAACATTACTCCAATGTTTTGTAAAATTGATTTTTGTTTGTCTTCGTCTTCTTTCCAAAAATTTAAACCATTATAGAGAACTGAACCTGATTTTGGTTCTAATAAACCCATTAAAACCCTTAGTAAACTACTTTTTCCGCAGCCACTTGGTCCCATAATAAAAAAAATTTCCTGCTTTTTAACACTGAAATTAATATTTTGCTGAACGATTAAATCCTTGTAGGCAAGGGTAAGATCGTTTACTTCCATAACTATTTCATCTTTCATTGAAAATTCCCAAAAAATCCTTAAAGATCTGTGACGGACAAAATTATTGTAATAATGGAAGTAGATACAATAATACCTATAATTGAATTTACAACTGAATTGGTAGTTGATTTTCCTACAGCTTCAGCGCTTCTTCCACACTTGATACCTTGATAACATCCTGACAAAGCAATAACAATACCAAATATAAATGAGTGAAAAAGTCCAACCCATAAATAACTCATTGATCCCATGAATTGTACATTTTCCACAAAGGCAGCCGGTGATATATCCATGCCAAAGACTGCCACCAAAAATCCACCCAAAACTCCCATGCAATTAGAATACATGGTTAAAAATGGCATCATCAAACTTAGAGCCAAAACCCTTGGTAAAACCAAAAAGTCAAAGGCTGAAATTCCAAAAGTTTTTAAAGCATCAATTTCTTCATTAACTTGCATGGTTCCAATTGTGGCGGCATAACTTGCCCCTGTTTTTCCCGCAACCACAATGCCTGTCAGCACAGGCCCCATTACACGCACCATGGAAATGGTAACAAGTGAAGCCACATAAAGTTCTGCACCTAAATTTCTGAGTTGTAAGGCACTGACAAAGGCTAAAATAAGCCCAAGTAAAAGGCTGACCAAGGAAATAATTGGTAAAGAAGCGGCTGAACTGATATACATTTCTTGCCAGATATCACGGGCAGAACATTTGGCTTTACCCACTAAAAATCTGCCAAAGGAACTTGTAACTTCCCCTAAAAATTCTAAAGAATTATAGGTAGCACTTGGAATAATTGTGACTGCATTGCCAATATTGTATAAAATTGAGTTGTCAGGTTCGGGATCTTTTTTACTTTCATTCAATTTTACATTTAAAAGGTTTTGAATATTCACAGGTAAGGCTGTTAAATCCATGGAAAGTTTGGCTCTGTCTGTCAAAAAAATCAAATTACCATAAAAAGATAATAATAGGCTGTCCCAATCTTCTTCATTATTTTTATTGCCAATATAATATAATTTAACTTTAGAACAGGATTTATTTTGTATGATTTTAACAATATCAGCTTGAATATTGCTGATTTGCTTTTGAGCAGATTTATTATTATTTTTTAAACGCCAAGTTCCTTCGGCATAAATATGTAAAATATCTGATTCAATCTTATATGATAAATTTGAGGACATTATACAAGACCTTTTTGTATCAAGGATTTGATTTTTTCAGCCAAATTGGTTGTGGAAAATCCTTCAACAAGTTCAATGGCTTGAACTTTACCTCCATTTTTTTCTACACATTCACGCCCAACAATAGTATTAAGGTTCCAGTCTCCACCTTTGACCAAGACATGGGGGATTATCATTTCAATCAGTGCAAGAGGGGTATCATCGTCAAAACATGTCACAAAATCAACACTTTCAAGGTGGGCAACCACAAAAGCCCTTGCCTCAAAGCAGTTAAAAGGGCGTGCATCTCCCTTGCCCAAGCGTTTGACAGAAGCATCAGTATTTAAAGCTAAAATTAATATGTCACCAAGACTTTTTGCCTTTGCAAGCAAATCCACATGTCCGGGGTGGATAATATCAAAGCATCCATTTGTAAAAACAATTTTTTGATTATTTTGTTTTAATTTATGGATTTCTTCCAAAAGTTTTGTTTGGGAAATTATTTTCTTATGATTTAATAAATTAGTTTTTTCCATATTGTTTTCATTTTTTATAGTTTTTTTTGATAAGAAATAATAACTTTAAAATTGTATTATGACAATATTTAAAAACTTGGTGGAATTATTTATTTCTTGACAGATGTGCATGTCTGCATAATGATATTTTCGGCAATAGAAAATATTGTCATAAAATATTGTATCAGAAATGAGGTTTAATTTTGTCTAAAAAATTTCATTATTCTCAAGAATTATGTATAAAACTTGCCGGTAAAGCCATGCAAAATACAGGTATGATTTACCCAAATGCCAAAATTGGAATTGCCGTTTCAGGTGGGGTTGATTCTTTTGTTTTATTGAAAGTAATGCAAATCAGACAAAAAATTTTACCATTTCCCTTTGAAATTATGGCCATACATGTTAATGCCGGCTTTGATCCAAAAAATCATTTACCCTTAGAAGAATACCTTGAACTTGAGAAAATAAAAGGGTATATTGAAGTGACAGATCATGGTGCAAGGGCTCATTCTGATGAAAACAGAACAAAATCCCCTTGTTTTTTTTGTGCCAGACTCAGAAGACAAAGATTATTTGAGATTTGCAGGGATCATAATTTAACCCATTTGGCCTTTGGACATAATGCAGATGATCTTGTTTCAACTTTCTTGCTCAACTTAGTTCAAACGGGAAGAGTTGACGGTATGAGCATGAATGAATCTTTTTTTGGTGGATTATTACAAGTGATCAGACCCATGTTAATGGTTGAAAAAAATCATATTCTAAAAGCTGCCAAACTTTGGCAATTACCTATTTTTTCAAACCCTTGCCCATCGGCAGGGCTTACAAAAAGAACGACCTTACTTGAAAATTTGGATAATTTTTGTAAAGACAGTAAACATGGAAAACGTAATGTTTATCAAGGTTTGATCCGTTGGCAATATGAAAAACAGCTTTTACCGAGCGATCAAATTTTAGATTTGAAAGATTATATGGCCAATCCTGAAAAGTATAATTTAAATAATAATGAAAGCTCTGTATAATTCATTATGTAAGCTTTCATTGAGAATTTGCAAGGCAAGTTCGACCACAAATCAAGAATAGTAAAAATTGCATTTTTTGGGTTAAGTGATTGATTTGTGTGCCTTTTACCTCTGCAAATTAAATTTTAAAAAATAAAAATTTTGAAACTTGCGATGACTTTTCATACAAAAGTAATTATGCAGAGGTCTCTTAATGGTTGATATGTTTAACGTAAAGATTAAATATTTGGCAGAGAATAAACAAGTTTATGGTGATGATGGCTTGAAACCTGCCACACAATTTTCAGCAGGTTTTGACTTAAGGGCTTGTTTTGATGAAGATTTTGTGGAAATTTTTCCAGGTCAAAGATCTTGTATAAATACAGGCATAGCCATTGACTTGTCCGGTGCAACATTTGATGCAATCTTTGAATCGGAAAATTTAAAAATGCCCTTGGCTGCCTTTGTTTATTCAAGAAGTGGGCTTGGAGCTGTGCGAGGTTTGACCGTTGCTCAAGGTGTGGGGGTAATTGATCCTGATTATAGGGGAGAAATTAAAGTTTTTTTATTAAATACTTCCAATGAAATACAGAGAATTGAAAGAGGTGAGAGAATTGCCCAGCTTGTTTTTCAGCCATTTTTTCAAGTTAATTTTCTTGAAGTAGCTGATTTGGAAAACAGTGAGCGGGGAAGTGGGGGCTTTGGTGCTTCAGGCAGAGTTTAGGGCATTTTTGGAAAAAAATTGTCCTAAAATGCCCTAGTCACTTCATTGGAGCATGGCGACATTGAAGTGCAAAAAGCAAGAATAGAAGTGGCTTTGCCACTTCGTTAAATGATTGCTTTTTGAAAGTTATATGGGTTAGAGCAGTTTCAATCTTTATTGAAACTGCTCTAAAGAAGGACAGATTTATTTTTTTTAAATGTGAAGAATTTCAAAGAATAAATCGGGGCTTTTTAAATATTTTTTGGAATACGTTTAATTTTTGGAAAAAATAATGAGTTTAATAAATTTAAATAATCTTAGTTTTGAAGAGCTGGAATATTTTGTGGTTCAAGAGTTGGATTTGCCAAAATATCGTACCATACAATTATGGCAATGGATTTGGGCTAAAAATTGTGTTGATTTTGAGCAAATGACAGATATTTCAAAAGAAATCAAACGTAAGCTTGTTGAAAAATCCTATATTTCACGGCCTGAAATTGTCAAAACTCAAAAAAGTAAGGATGGCACAATTAAATTTTTGCTAAAATTGGAAGATGATGAATGTATTGAAACCGTTCTTATTCCCAGTATGGCAAAGGACGGAAAGGGAAGAATGACTCAATGTCTTTCAACTCAAGTTGGCTGTGCCATGGCTTGCACTTTTTGCAGTACGGGCAGTCTTGGTTTTAGCAGAAATATGACCATGGGTGAAATTCTCGGACAAATTCAAGCTGCCAGAATATATTTAAATGACAGAAGGCCTGAACATCCCATCATAAGAAATTTGGTTTTCATGGGCATGGGTGAACCATTATTAAATTTTGATAATCTGATGAAATCATTGCACACTTTGCACCATAAGAGGGGGCTTGCTTTTTCGACCAGACGAATTACAGTTTCAACTTGTGGAATAAAAAAAGGTTTGCATGAACTTGGTGAAAGTAATTTGGCCTTTTTGGCTGTGTCCTTACACGCTCCAAATCAAGAACTCAGAAAAGAGCTTATGCCAAAGGCTGCTGCTTGGGAATTGGAAGATTTTCTAAAAACTTTGGAAAAATATCCCCTTGCCACAAGAGAAAGAATAACTCTTGAATACCTTGTGATTAAAGATGTTAATGATCAACCCGAACATGTAAAGCAATTGGTAAGAATTTGCTCAAGATTGAAAGCCAAATTAAACTTGATCCCATATAATTCAACACCAAATTCAATATATAAAGCTCCGACAGCACAAAGTCTTTTAAATTTTGAAAAGGCACTTTGGGCAAAAAATGTGACAGCCATTGTTCGCAAAAGTAAGGGACAAGATATTGATGCTGCCTGTGGACAATTAAGAGCCAAAACTTAAGGAAACGCTGATCAAATCGAAATTTTAAAATTTATAAGGAAACACTGATTTAATCCAAAAAAAAATTATAAAATTTCTTGCATTTTTTT
>CAYJGE010000168.1:0-5860 GCA_964369835.1 uncultured Mailhella sp. | reverse complement strand
CATTGATTGAAAAAATGTTTTTTAAGGAAAGGGGGAGTTTGAGGGGGAAAAACTCGTTTTTTTCAAAAAAACGTGGTTTTCTCCCTCAATCCGAAATCACGTGCATACCGAGGCTATGATTTTTAACAGCGGAAATAAGATGCAATTTAATCATCACTTCATTAAACATCTTGCAAAAGAATACTTCATACTATATATTTATAAAATAAAGAGTAGTACGATAATAAAATATAAAACCCTGACATAATAATTTTGAGAAGTAAATGAAAGTTTATAATATTTTATATAAAGACCTGGAACAACTAACATCTTGGATTAAAAGCAAGAATTTAAACAAAAACAATGAATGCCTTGTTTCTGTTCACTCGGCTTTATTGCAAGATGAAGAATGTGTTTTACTTGCCAAAGGGATAAAAAATATTCTACCTTATGCCAATGTTAATGGATGTTCTGTTGATTCAATAATATATGATGGTGATATTTATGATAATGAAACACTTATTTCCATTAGAGAATTTGAATTTGGCAAAGTCCTTTCCAGAATAGTCTCAACTACAGATCTTAGCTCCAAGGAAATTGCCCATTCAATTTATGAAGATGCCAAAAATTTCCCTACTAATTTTGCAACTTTATTTTTTTCTTATTATCAAAAAGGTGTTTTTGAAATAATAGAACATTTAAATATATTGTTGCCAAATGTTGATTTTACAGGTGGTTTTACCGGTAAAATACAGAAAGATGAAAGTGTTGATTCCTTTTGTTTCGATGAAAACAATTTTTATCACAATGCATATTTAATAAATTTTATAAGCAATGATTATGTATTAAATTACTCAGATATAATTACAGGGCAACCACCGATCAGTAAAATTCACACAATTACCAAAACCCATGATGAATACATAGATGAAATTAATAATATTCCCGCTCTGCAATGGATTGAGGATAATTTAGACCTCAAAAAACTTACTGAAAATTCAACTTTATTCGATAATATTGACTCTGATATTTTATTACGTTTTCCATTTGTTTTGGAAGGATATAGCTCAACAACCCGCTTTTATCGCTATGAACAAGAAACAAATCAAATCAAATTATACCATTTTGTTCTGGAAAAAGGACAAAAATTTCGCATAGGCTATTTAAGTTCCATTAAAAGTGCTGAAGAACTACAGGAAACTTGTCAAAATTTATTGACTACACCTGCAGAAATGATTTTCTGCTATTCATGCATATTTAGAAGATTATATGCCAATAATCTTGCCAAATGGGAATTAAGCACTTTCAAAAACAGTGGAATATGTGGAGCCTTTATACTTGGAGAAATTGGTACCAAAAATGGACATACCCAGCTTTTAAACGGTTCAACAGCTTTCTTTACTCTAGCAGAAAAATCAGAACATCTTACACCGGATTTAACTGTTTTTGAAAGGGTAAATTCCCTTCTTGAAGAAAGTGATGATTTAATTAAACACATTATTAATATTGAAAAAAAATTACAATCTGATATTTTTTCATCTTTTATTGCCCATGAGGAACAACTTAGAAAACGTTTCTCAAACAGCACAGAAAAAGAATTAAAATCCATTCCTCAATTTTTAAAAAATCATGCCCAAAATAAATCAGATCAAATCTGTTTAATTTCCATTGAACAGATTGAAAAACTTAATCTTATTTTAAGCGATGAAAACATTGAGGCCTTGTCTGAAGAAAATCGAAAAAATATCTTAAATTTTTTAGATACTCATTATTCTCAATATCATTTTAATTTTTACAGCTATGATAATACAAATTTCTTTTTCACAGTAGAAGAAAAAATTAATAATAATCAATTTATTGAAATTATCAACTCCTTAGAAATAAACTGTGGAAATAATATTTTTCATAAAACAAAAACAAGTTTTTATAATAATTTTACTTTTACTTTAGTCGGACTCTCAATTCAACAATTGATCAATGCAAACAGAAATAATGAATTAAAGATAGAAGAAAAAAGACTTTATCATTGTGACCCCCATGATATTGAAGAAAATATCTTACTGACTGAATTTGAAATGGTTGCAATTTTAAAAGATATTATCAAGAAAAAAACAATAATTCCTTATTTTCAAGGAATTTATGACAATAAAAACAATTGTTTCTATATGTTTGAAGCATTAATGCGTCTTTATCATCCTGACGGAAAAATGCTTTTTCCAAATGACTTTATGGACATTGCCAAAAAATATGGCTTATATCTTCAACTAAGTCTTGGTATGGTCAAAAGCATTTTTGAACTGTTTAAAGATAGAAATGAGATAATTTCCATAAACATTTCAGCCCAAGACATTTTATCCGATAAGTTTAAAATTACTGTTTATGAATATTTAAGCAATGTTCCAAATCCTCAAAACTTTGTCTTTGAACTAATAGAAACATCTGAGCTTGATGATTTTGAACACTTACTTTCTTTTATTTATCAAGTGAAACAACTAGGCTGTAAAGTTGCCATCGATGATTTTGGTTCAAACTATTCAAACCTAACTAAATTTGCCAACCTTGACATTGACTATTTAAAAATCAATGGTTCATTAACCAAACTGCTTGGTACAGATTTAAATTATAATCATATTTTGGAAAGCATTGCATTCATGAGCGAAAAGATACAAGTAAAACTTATTGCTCAATTTGTTGAAACTGCGTCTACCCAAAAACTATTAATTCAAAACGGTGTACATTATTCCCAAGGGTATTTTTTCTCAAAACCTATACCATTTGCGGAATTGGCTCTTATTTCAAATGACAGTTGTAAAAATTATGAATTGGAAAATGATAGCGAAGAATTTAATGAACCAGATTATAATCAAGAAAAAACCAAGACAGACACACTTTTTCTGCATTTTGGTGGAGTACTGGTTGCAATATTTTCAATTCTTTCTGTTATTTTCTATGTTTCCTATAATACAAATGAGTTTAGAAAAATAAGCAATAGATTTCTTATTGAAATTGCAACCGGACTATCTGATAAAATATCCTTATTTACAGAAGAATCTAAAATTTCCTTGCAAGTCATGGGCGTTGCCATGTCAGAGTATGCTGAAAACTATGAACTTTCTTATCATCAAGAATTATTGGATTTAAACAGTGCCACAAAGTTTAATTCTACCTATGTTTCATATAATAATTCACCGGCAACTGACGGCTATGGAAGAGTTTTACCTGTTCCGATTGAAGATATTTATGGAAAAACAATAGAAAAAGAAGTAAAAATGCTTCCTATTATTAAAGATAAATATGGAGAGGAAATTCTGGTTTTCAGTACAAATTTATATTTAAAAGATATTAAGGAAGGCGAAATTTACGGAACCTATAAAGTTGATGATATTGCAAAACTTTTAGTTCTAAAAAGTTTTGGAGGCGAAGCTTTTTACCATATTATTCAAACTGACGGCACACCTGTTTATCTGAGTGAGAGAAGTAAAGATTATTTCAGCTCTGGCAATTTTTTCACTTTTTTTAAAGATGTAGAAAATTTTAATGGATATCACATTGATACTATAAGAGAAAAAATGCAAGCAAAAGAGACAATTCTATTAAACTACACAATAGAAGGAAAAGTTCGTTCAGCCGTTATGGTTCCCATCAAAAACACAGATTGGTATATTATCAGTATTGTATTAGATGAAATAAACAATAAAATGTTAGAAACAAATAATCGAAGCACCATTATATTTATTTCTTTTATTGTAGCTCTTTATAGTCTTTATTTTGGATATGTTCATCTAACTTTCGGAAGACATAAAAAAATCATTCTGAAAACTCTGAAAGAAAGCCAATCATTAAGTAGCAGTTTACAGCTAAGCATAGAAAAAGATTCACTAACCGGAACTTATAGTCGTGCCACTGCCATAGAAAAAATCAGTGATATGATTTCTAATCAAAACCAAAAGGGAATAATTCACGCTCTGGCAATATTAGATATTGATAATTTCAAGTATGTTAATGATACCTATGGCCACCACACAGGGGATCTTTATTTGCAATCCTTTGTTTCTGCCGTAAAACTTGGAATAAAACCGGGGAGTATTCTGGGTAGGCTTGGAGGAGATGAATTTCTTTTACTTCTCAATGATATTGAAAGCAAAGAAAACATCATCGCAACATTTGATAAGATTTTTGCCCATATTCGTAAAATTTCATTGGGTGGCGTCGACCTGTCCTGTGTGAGTGTAAGTGCAGGAATTATAATAATTACAGAGAACCAAAAAACCTATGAAGAATTAATGATTGAAGCAGACAATACACTTTATCAAGCCAAACGTGAAGGAAAAAATAAATATCTCTTTGTAAACTAAGGAGTGTTTAGTTTAACTTGAAGTGGGCGAACATTTTTGCTTATAAAAATGTTCGCCCACTCTCAATAAAAAGTCAATAATTATAGAAATTTCTCTAATGTACTAATTTTTAATAACTTCAAGTCCACCCATATATGGAATCAAAACCTTAGGAATTTTAATACTACCGTCTTCTTGTTGATAATTTTCCATAATAGCAACCAAAGATCTCCCCGTTGGCAAACCTGAACCATTTAAAGTATGTACAAATTCTGATTTTCCACCATTTTTTGGTTTAAATCGAATATTTGCTCTTCTGGCTTGAAAATCAGTGCAATTGGAACAAGAAGAAATTTCTCTATATGTATTTTGAGCAGGCAACCAAACTTCAATATCATAGGTTTTGGCTGCACTAAAACCCATATCACCTGTGCAAAGTATAATTGTGCGATATGGTAGCTCCAAACGTTCAAGCAAAGTTTCTGCACAAGTTCGCATTTGCTCCAAATCTTCCCATGATTTTTCAGGGTGAGCAAAATGAACCATTTCAACCTTTGTAAATTGATGCTGTCTGATTAAACCCCTTGTATCCTTACCATAGGCACCTGCTTCTGAACGAAAGCAAGAAGTGGCTGCTGTATACCAAATTGGTAAATCTTTTTCTTCAATCACTTCATTGGCATGAAGATTTGTTAACGTAACTTCTGCGGTTGGAATTAAAAAATGATCCCAATTTTCAATTTTAAACAAATCTTCTTCAAATTTTGGAAGCTGTCCTGTGCCTTGCATGGTATTTCTGGTTACGATAACAGGGGTAAGAACTTCTTTATGATTAAATTCAGTGCTTTGTACATCTAAATAATAATTCATTATTGCGCGTTCAAGGCGGGCAATATTACCATAAGAAACACTAAAACGTGTTCCTGACAGTTTGCTTGCCCTTTCAAAATCAAGCCCATTTAATCCTATCCCCAAATCCACATGATCCTTAGGTTGAAAATCAAAATTTTTAGGTTCACCAAATCGTTTTACTTCAATATTATCTTCTTCACTCTTGCCGACAGGAACAGAATTATGCGGTACATTAGGAATATTTAGCATAAATTGTTCTTGCTTGTCCTTAATTATATTTGTTTCAATATCCAAAGATTTAATTTTGTCAGACAATAGGCCAAGTTCTTCTGTGATCTTACTGACATCTTCGCCATTTTTTTTCATTTGAGCAACTTTAGCAGATGAGCTGTTACGCTGACTTTTAAGGGTTTCCACTTCTACCAAGGCAATTCGACGTTTGGAATCCAAATCAATAAAATCTTGAATATCAATATTTGAATTGCGATCATTCAAAGCTTTGGCAATTTTTTCAGGTTCTTTTTGCATAATTTTTAAATCAAGCATATATACAGCTCCTTAATTAATTCAATTTGTAATAATTTAACCTTTAGTTTATAACTTGGCAAGAATAATCTTTTGCCAAAATAAAGTTTTATATACACGTGATTCCGGATTGAGGGGGGAAACCCCATTTTTTTGAAAAAAATGAGTTT
>CAYJGE010000167.1:0-5982 GCA_964369835.1 uncultured Mailhella sp. | reverse complement strand
TTTATATAAAATATGTTTTTTTAAGGAAAGGGGGAGTTTGAGGGGGAAAAACTCGCCCAGCCGTCAGGCGTCGTGGAATGTTTCAAAAAAACGTGGTTTTCCCCCTCAAGAAAAATTAGATGCGTTGCCCCTGGGAGTTTGGGGGGGGAAACTCGCCCAGCCGTCAGGCGTCGTGGAATGTTTCAAAAAAATGGGGTTCCCCCCCTCAATCCGGAATCACGTGGGAACCACGTGGATAAACAGGCTTCATTAAAATTTAAATTTTCAGGATATTTTATGCAAAAAATTGTTATTGCAACCAGAGGCAGTGCCTTGGCCTTATGGCAAGCAGAATATATCAAGTCAAGATTAGTGGAAAAACATAATATTGATGTTGAATTATTGATTTTAAAGACCAAGGGCGATATTATTTTAGATGTTCCCTTGGCAAAAGTTGGCGGTAAGGGGCTTTTTGTTAAGGAAATTGAAGAAGCTTTGCTTGATAAAAGAGCAGACATTGCCGTGCATAGTATGAAAGATGTGCCCATGCAATTACCTGAAGGTTTAATTTTGGGAGCAATTCCCGAACGTGAAGTTTTATCGGACTTATTTTTATCTGACAAATATAAAAGTCTTGATGAGTTACCGAAAAATGCAATTCTTGGAACCAGCAGTCTAAGGCGACAAGCTCAAGTTTTAGCCTTAAGGCCTGATTTGGAAATAAAGTTTTTAAGGGGCAATGTTGGAACAAGGCTAAACAAAATGGTTGAAGGTCAATATGATGCAATTATTTTAGCCTCTGCCGGAATTAAAAGACTTGGGCTTTTAGCCAAATATCAAGAAGAGCTTTGCCCACCTCAATTTTTACCTGCTGTCGGACAAGGTGCTCTTGGGATTGAAGTCAGGGCAGATGATGCCAAAGTTTTGGAAATGATTAGCTTTTTAAATCATGAGCCAACCAAAATTTGTGTTGAAGCCGAAAGATCTTTTCTTCGTACCCTTGAGGGCGGTTGCCAAGTTCCCATTGCTTGTATTGCAAGTTTGGATAATGATAATCTTACAATTGAAGGACTTGTGGCAAAACCTGATGCCACCAAGTTGATAAGAGAAAAAATTCAAGGAAAAACTGAAAACAGAATTGAACTTGGTAAAGAATTGGCAAATAAAATTCTACATGCCGGCGGAAAAGAAATTTTAGACAGTTTAGAAAATTAATGTTTCAATATGAAAGATTTAAGGAAGTTTTATGCCTTTAGTTAAACCATTATCCATTGACAAACTCCACGCCTTTTGTGACCCAAACAAACTCCCGTGGGGAAGTAGCAGTGAGATTAAAAACAGTTCAAAAAAATTTGCTCATTTTCGTGCCATAAGCACATTAAATCTTGCCTTAATGATTAAGGATTCAGGATATAATATCTATTTGGCAGGAGAACGTGATCTTGGCAGAACCTATATGCTTACCCAATTTCTTTCTCCCTTGGCAAAAAAACTTCCCGATCCACCCGATTTAATTTATGTATATAATTTTGAAAATCATGATCAACCGATTTTAATTGAGGTTCCTGCCGGCATTGGCAAAGAACTTAAATCAAGCTTGATGCAAACAATTCAAAATATTCGTAAAGAAATTCCCATTAATTTTGAATCAGCAAGTTATGAAAAAAAGAAAAATGAATTACAAAAGAATTTTCAAGGCATTAGAGATAAATTTTTAAAAAAAATGGACGAAGCTGCCGAAACTCAAAGTTTCAGCATAGACATGGATGAACAGGGCAGCTTGGTACTTTATCCCACCATTGATGGAAAACGCTTGACTGATGATGAAATTGAAAATCTTGACAGTAAGAAAAGGGCTAATTTTAAAAGTAAAGGCGACAAACTGCTTCAAAGTATGTCTGATCCCTTGCGAGAGTTAAATCAAGCTGAAAAGAAGTTTAAAGAAGCTCAAAAAAAACTTGATAAGGAAATAGTCAAAAATATTTTAGACAAAGATTTAAAACCTTTATTTGGAAAGTTTTTGAAATCAGCCAATGGGGCATCGGAAAAATTACAAAACTATTTTCTTTCTTTACAAGCCCATATCTTAGATAATTTTGAACTTTTTTTACCAAAGGAACAAAGTCCTTTTTCCTTTGCCGATTTGGTCAGTCCTTTGCCAAGCCCTTCTGATTCCTCCTTCAGTCGCTATGAAGTGAATTTATTGGTGGATAATTCAAATACCAAGGGGGCGCCTGTTATTTTTGATCATCACCCAACCTACAGTCATTTACTTGGTTGCGTGGAGAGAGAATCGGAAATGGGGGCACTTGTTACCAATTTTACTCTGATTAAGGCAGGTTCTTTGCATAAGGCTCATGGGGGATTTTTAATCTTACATGCCGATGATATTTTATCAAATCCCTTTGCGTGGGAGGGTCTTTTAAGGGCTCTTCGTTCTTCACGGCTTGGAATTGAAGATCAAGCCGAGGGTTCAGAATTTGCCAAAACCAAGGGGATAACACCTCAATCACTTGATTTAAAAGTAAAAATAATATTGATAGGTTCTGAATATATTTATGAAACCTTACTTGAATTGGAAAATCGCTTTGGCAAACTATTTAAAATGAAAGCCCAAATGAATAGCGAAACAGAACGCAATTTACAAAATATCAAGGCTTGGTTATTAAATATTTCTTCCATCATAACAGAGGGGAATTTATTACCTTTTGATCGTGAAGCCTTGGCAAGATTGGTGGATTATGGCACTGACCTTTGCAAAGATCAAAAAAAGATTTCCTTAAAATTTCCCTTGGTGCGTGAAGTCATGATTGAAGCCTCTGCCTTGGCTTCATTAAAAAAACTGGAAATTGTCCAAAAAGAAATCATTGAAGAAGCAATAAATGGCCGCAAATACCGTTCTGCCTATATTGAAGAACTATTTTTTGAAGAATATGACAGGGATAAAATTAAAATTCAAACCTCAGGCACAGGCATTGGACAAGTGAACGGGCTTTCCGTCACTTCCACAGGTGATGTGGAATTTGGTCTACCCCATAAAATTTCTTGTACTGTTGGAGTAGGGCATGGGGGTATTATTGACCTTGAAAGGGAAGCCGAACTTGGCGGACCAATTCACACCAAAGCCATGATGATTTTAAAAAGTTATTTGGTTGATCAATTTGCTCACAATAAACCCCTTGTTTTAACAGGAAGTTTGTGTTTTGAACAAAGTTATAATGGGATTGAGGGCGATTCTGCCTCGGGTGCGGAGCTAATCAGTTTATTATCCGCCATTGCCAAAGTACCTGTCAAGCTTAGTCTTGCCATTACAGGGGCTGTGAGTCAAGACGGGGCAATTTTACCTGTGGGCGGAGTAAACAGTAAGATCGAAGGTTTTTTCAATCTTTGCAATCACAGAGGGTTAACAGGTGAGCAGGGTGTTATTATTCCTAAGGATAATGTGGATAATTTAATGCTTGGGGAAAAAATCCTAAATGCAGTAAAAAATGGTAGTTTTTCTATTTATGCCGTGACTCATATTACAGAAGCACTTGAGCTTTTAACCAATATGCCGGCAGGAAAACGTAGAAAAGACGGAAGTTTTGCCCCAAATACCCTGTTTCATGCAGTGGATTTCCAATTGCATGAACTTGGTTGGTTGGCTGAAAACTCATTTAAATCCAGAAAAAAAAGAGTGAATAAAGCAAAAGCAGAAGATAAAAAGGTATAATACACGTTATTCCAATTTGGGGGCTTTGCCCCCAAACCCCGGCAAAGGGACACCCTTTGCAAACCCCAATGATTTTTTCAAACTTTGTTTGAAAAAATGGCAAAAATAAGAAATTTTCACCAAGAAATTTTGATAAAAATATCTTTTAGAGCAGTTTCAATAAAGATTGAAACTGCTCTACCCCATATAACTTTCAAAAAGCAATCATTTAACGAAGTGGCAAAGCCACTTCTATTCTTGCTTTTTGCACTTCAATGTCGCCATGCTCCAATGAAGTGATTAGGGCATTTTAGGACAATTCTTTTCCAAAAATGCCCTAATGTAAGAATTGGAATGACGTTATAATAAGATATATTGATATTTTAAAATTAATAAGGAAACACGGATTAAAATCTGTGCTTCCTTAAAATAAAACTTCGCTAAGGTATTGAAATTGAAGTGGAGTTAGATTCTCTGCCCTTGTATTTTTATCAAGACCGATTTTTTCCCAAATACTTTCATCATAGGTATTTGGGAAATTTTTTTGCAAAATTCCATGTAATTGTTTACGCCTTTGTTGAAAACAAATTTTGATTGTTTTTGCCAGATTTTCAGGATTTTTTGGAAAACTTTCCTTGGGAAGAGATTTTAATACAATTACTTCCGAATCCACCTTGGGCGGAGGATTAAAAGCTGACGGTGTAACCACAAGCCCTTTTTTCACACTGCAAAAACTTTGCACCCATGCGGTTAATGCCCCATATACTTTATTGTTTATATCTGCCCTTATTCTTCTGGCCACTTCCTTTTGAATCATAAAAACAGCCAAATCTAACTCGGGAACTTGGCTGACAATATCCCAAATCAAAGGGGATGCCACATTATAGGGCAAATTTCCAATGATTTTCCATTTTCCTTCCAAACTTTTCCAGTCAAATGTCAAGGCGTCCATGTGAAAAACTTTGATTTGCTCTAAGTTATTCAAGATACTGTAATCATGATGATTTTTTGCAAAAACATCATCTTTCTCAAGCAAATAGAGCTTAGAACAGTTTTTATGATAAAGATGATTGGTCAAGGCCCCTAAACCGGGGCCTATTTCCATAAGTTGTTCATCATCTTTAATTGCTGCTAAGTTTATTATGTTTTTGATAACACTTTCATTTTTCAGAAAATGTTGTCCCAAACTTTTTTTGGCAATTACTTTTTCCAAGATTAAAACCTTAAATTTTTAAGAAAACGCTGATTAAAGCGAGATTTTAAATTATAAAAAAATTAACACAAGCGTTTTCTTACAAAATAATCATGAAATGCTTATTTTGCACGCCGAAATGAGAGCAAAAACCACGTTTTTTGCGTACCCCATGGAACATGGGGGCGAGTAAAGGCAGTGTGCCTTTCTGAATAATTTCCGTTTACAGAAATTATTCAGTGCTTGCTTAAGAATTAATTTTCTTTACCAAAATTTAAAATAATTCTTACTGTTTGTTTTGCTTTCAATACATCTTTTAACACTTTTTGAGCGTCCTTGACTCCTGCTTGCTTAACAACGCTTGCAATATCGGCAGTTGCACCATAAAGGGCAGCATTTTGATACATGGAACCCACATGCACGTCACCATAATAATCGGCATCAGCCGCATAAATTAAAGCATAAGGTGATTTTAATGAACTTGTCATGTCTTTATCGCTAACTTTTTTCAAGGCATTATCAGCGGCTTCATATAACCAAATTCCACTTTCATCGGCTAAAAATACATCTGCATTTTGGGTATTTCTGGCGGTGGGAACAGTTCTTTTGCCATCAGCACGGTTTACACCATAGCTTGCCCAAAGTAAATTGGATAAATCTTGTAAAGAAATTGCTTCATCACTGAATGATCTTTGACTTTTGCGGTCTGATAAGGCTTGCATCAATGTTACTTTTCCAACCTTATCGGGGGCAGGTAAACTGACCATATCACCTGTTGCTTTGGACAATTCTTCATTTGCCCTTGCTTTGTTCACACTCACATCAAGAGTTAATAAACATAATAGTGATAAAGCAATAATTGAAATTTTTTTCATATTTTTTTCCTTTTTTATTTGGTGTGTTTCTAAATTATTTGACTTTAAATAAAGAGTTACTTTATTTATGATAATAATTTGAAAATTTTTAAATTTTATCTTTCCCCCTTGTGATTCCGGATTGAGGGGGGAAACCCCATTTTTTTGAATCAATCCATAACGCTTAGTCTCTCTTTGTTCGACATAAGCCGGGCAGGGCTAACGCATCTTAATTGAAATAGTTTTTCACTTTTATAATATATTGA
>CAYJGE010000166.1:0-6016 GCA_964369835.1 uncultured Mailhella sp. | reverse complement strand
TGATTGGCATGGCGTTTAATCTCAAAAAAGCAGTGAATTTTATGGCTTCATAGGATAATTGCGTCCAAAATTTGCCATTTTTAGCAAATTACAGCTAAAAATGACAAATTTTGGACGCAACACTAATAAAGTATACAAAAATTACGTCTAATTTTAGAGAATTTTAACTCGAAAATTAGAAATTTTGAAATTATAACCATTGTTCAGAGGGTTCTAAAATATAAAATTATTGACTTGAAATTAATTCATACTCTTGCTAAAACTTATTATAGATAAACATAAAACAAGCATCAGGGTTAATATATCTAAATTTTCACAAACATCATAAGATATTGACAATATTCTTAATTTTATTATAATATTAAATTAGAAATATTGATAATTCAACTAAGCGACAGAGCATATTTCATAAATAATAGAAACTTAATGATTATTCATATAATTCATTTTGTTGTAAATATTTTAATTATCGAATATTTATGAAGATATGCTTAATTGGAAAAATGACACCATTATCAGTCATAAAATGTAAACTTTTTTAACAGCATAATTCTTTAAACTATTAATTCTTCTGTAAACCGATTAAAATTTTTGCAAATAGAATAATAATATTAACTAAAAAAAGGTAAAATTTATGAAACAATTCAAATTTATCATAATTTGTTTATTATTCCTTTCGGTAATATTTACAAGCACAGAAAAAGCTTTTGCTAAAAAAAACCTAAAAATCACTAACCATGCAGGAACTCCAATTTATACAGCTGTTCGCTATCAAGACTATCGTGAAGGGCCTGATGGTGGGGTATGGGCAACTGTAGGTTGGTATAAAACTGATTCATACAAAACAAATAATATAACTTTATACACAGATAACGCCACTTTTTATGTATATACCTATCAATCAAATACCCTTTACCATACCATGGAGTGGGGAGGGAGTGTAAATGACAGTAGAGATAATGCTTACTGGGTTTATAGTGGAAAAATGTATCTGCAAGGACAATCAAAACCACAGGGTGATAATGTCAGAAAAAAAAGATTTAAACGTTATTATGTACCTAAAAACTCCCATCACATAACCTATGAAAGATAATATTTAAAAAGTCCGGATTATTTTAATCCGGACTTTTTTTATGGCAAAATTTTTATGGAAATTATATTTTTTTTGTACTGATAAATCTTCCTGAAATAAGAGAAAGAATAGGTAATTCAAGTAAGGGGCCGATAATAAGAGAAAGAGAAATTAATGGCTCATCAGGAAAAGCAGAAACGGAAATTGCCAAAGCCAAAGGAGAATTTCTTGCCAAGGTTGTAAAATGTAAAGAAATAAGCTCCTTCCTTTTTAAATCAATAACTTTCCCTATAATTTTTACCATGAAATAAATAGTTATAAAAAAACAAAGTAATGGAACAAAAAGCATTAGAAGTAAGAAATAATTATCCAGTAAACTTTGCCCTTTTGAGGCAAACATAACAATTACAGCCAAACAGAGGAAAAGTAATTGCAATTCATCGCCATGGTTTGTTATCAGCTCTTTGGTTTTTTTGGTAAAAGTGCGAATAAACACAGCAAAAACAAAAGGAATAAACAAAACCATTACAATACCATTAATAATGGCAGTTAATTCCATATCCACCACACTTTTGAAGAAAAACAATAAATATAAAGGCAGTAAAACAACTTGTAAAATTAAATTCAAGGGCAAAATTGACAAATTTATTTCAACATTCCCCCTGCTAAGTTTGGTAAAAACCAAATACCAATCCGTGCAAGGCGTAACCAATAACATGAGAAGCCCAATCCGAATTGCAATTGAATCTTCAAAAAATAATAGACCAAGCAAATAAGCAATAATAGGTGTGATTATGAAATTTATTATTAAACTTGTGCTTGTGTATTTTATATTTAATGCCGCCCTTTTAAATTGTTTAATATCCACTGATAAAAATAAAATAAAAAGCAATAACATTAAAAATATTTCCACATAATATACTGAAATATTACCCAAAGGAGTAAAAATTCCAAGAATTAACCCTATCATTGTGGAAAAAATAATGATAAGAGGTTGAAATCTACTTATAAAATTCATTGTAAAGCCTTTTTTATCACGCCATTCCGGTTTTCAAAAACTATAATTATGGCATAATTTTTGATTTTAGATATTAAGTAAAATATTAATAAATCAAAATAGTTATATTATTATTTAATAAAATGTTTTTTAAGGAAAGGGGGAAGCGATTGCTTACGTTTGAGGGGAAAAACTCGCCCAGCCGTCAGGCGTCGTGGAATGTTTCAAAAAAACGTGGTTTTCCCCCTCAATCCGGAATCACGTGCTTTTTTATAAAAATAAGCACATTTTCATAAACACATGATTAATATGCAAATCAGAAGTAAAAATTAAAAATAATAGCCGCTATTTAATAATAATCATAAATGTCTATTATAAAAAAGGTTTGATGTAAAGAATTTATAATCCAAAAAATAAAATTAAAAAATAAAATTGACTTTCAATGCTAAAAACTTTATTAAGAAAAAAACAAAAAAGGACTAGACAGTGAATCCCTTACAAGTTATATCTTCGCTTCATACCCTAATAAAGATTAAACAACCAATTTTTTTATGGGGTGCTCCAGGCATTGGAAAAAGTCAAATAATTGCACAAGTTGCTAAAGAAAAAAACTATAATCTAATTGACATTAGAGCCGTTTTGCTTGACCCTGTTGACCTTAGAGGGCTTCCAAGAATTACAAGTGACGGACAAGCGACTTGGTGCCCACCCTCATTTTTGCCAAAAGAAAACAATACTGAAAACGGAATTGTTTTTCTTGATGAGTTAAATGCTGCACCTCCCTTGGTACAAGCAGCCTGTTATCAGCTTATTTTGGACAGACGAATCGGAGAATACAAACTACCGGACGGTTGGACAGTTATTGCAGCCGGAAATAATGATAAAGACAGAGCTGTCACCCATAGAATGCCCACAGCACTTGCCAACAGAATGGTGCATATTAATATGGAAACCTCAACAGATGATTGGTTATTATGGGCTGAAAAATCCAATATCAGAGGCGAAATAATTGCTTTTATGAGATTTAGACCAATGCTTCTACATGATTTTGACCCACAATCGGCAAGCAAGGCTTTTGCTTCTCCCCGCTCATGGGAATTTGTCTCAAGAATTTTAGATGCCCATGTGCATAAAGATATTGAATATGAACTTTTTCAAGGCACCATAGGCATGACAGCCGCCACAGAGTTCATAGGATTTCTAAAAATTTGGCGTGATTTACCAACGGTTGAAAATATTTTAAATTCACCTGATACCATTGATATTCCAACAGAACCTGCCACACTATATGCCCTTTGCGAAGCCCTTGGAGCAAAAACAAATCATCAAAATATTGATAAAGTGGTTGTTTTCGCCCTAAGACTTCCCACCGAATTTTCTGTCCTACTTTTAAGAACAGCCGTTTGTATTGATGAAACCATTGTAAACACAAAAGATTTTATTAATTGGGCTCAAAAAAATTCCCATGTTTTGATGTGATTATATGAATATAATTGATAATAAAAATTCTGATAAAAATGACGAACAAATCAAACGAATGCAAAAAGCACGTTCTGAACTTTTATTGTCTCACCCTTTTTTTGGCTCCATTGCCTTAAAACTTGAACTAAAAGCCGATTTAAACTGCGAAAATCTATGGAGTGACGGGAAAAGTTTGGCTTTTAATCCCAACTTTATTTCCATATTATCCCATGAACATATCATGGCTTCACAAGCCCATGAAATATTGCATATTGCTTGCAGTCATCATTTAAGAAGAAATGGCAGAGATAGAAAATTATGGAATAGGGCTTGCGATTATGCCATAAACAGTCTTTTGCTTGAGGCAGGTTTTTCTCTGCCTGAAAAATATCTAAAACATGACAAAGCCTATGATAATTTGAGTGTAGATGAAATATATGTTTTGCTTGGAAAAATGTCTGAACATGATATTCACGGCGGCGCTAAAAGTGCTCAAATTGCAGAAGAAACAAAGAGTGAACAAGAAGAAAATTCAAAAAATGGTTCAGTTAATTTAGAACAAGAACAAGAAGGCAAAGAAGATAAGAACAAAAACTCTAAACCTGACCAAGGTGATCAAGAACAAGATAACAAGGGTAAAAACAAAGCATCCACTGAGGGTGAAGTTGATTCTGATAATTCAAAAAATCAAAATGTACAAGCCGAATTTTTTGGCGAAATAAAGGATCATCCTCTACTTTCAGAAGAAAATAATCAAAACAAACAAAAAGCAGAAATTGAATCTTTAATTCAGTTAACCCAAGCCATGCAAAGTGCAAAAAATCATGGAAATCTCCCTCTTGGTCTATTGAGGATTTATAATAGTTTAATCCGTCCAAGCCTTGATTGGCAAAGTCTTTTGCAAAGATTTATTGAAAATTGTAACGATGGTGATTATTCATGGTCCATGCCAAACAGACGCTATCTTTGGCATGATATTTATTTGCCCTCTCGAAAAGAACCGCGAATTCCAATCATGGCTTTGGCAATTGACGCCTCAGGCTCTGTGGACAATCAATTATTATCTGTCTTTTGTAAAGAATTGGAAAATATTTTAGAAAGTTATGATACAAATTTATTTATTATGTATCATGACACAAAAGTGCAAGGGCATGATGTTTACACCAGGAATGACAGACCATTAAACCTCTCGGTTCAAGGCGGAGGTGGAACAGATTACCGTGATATTCCTGACTATCTTGAAAAAAATGACATAAACCCGTCTTGTCTTTTATGGTTTACCGATTTTGAATGTGATCTCTTTCCAGAAGAACCACCCTACCCTGTTCTTTGGATTTGTTCCGATGAGATAAAACAAAGTTTACCCTTTGGTGAAGCCATTTCACTGAAGAAATACTGATTAATTTTCTTGAGGAAAAACTTTTCGGTTGATAAAATTACCAGTATAGTATTTTAAGTTGACATCACTAATGTCAACTTTTTGAAAGCACACTTGCTCCGGCATTTAACAGCGCAATAAGATTGCACTTATGCCTACGCAGTGGTCTCCTGCTAAGCTTAATTGCATAAATATTCGATAAATAAATTTACTTTATTCTATTGAATTTATTAATAAAAAAAATAAAATTTATTTATTAACAAAATACGAAGCAATGCTTATCGCAGTCGACGATAGTAATTTCATCTGAAATTACTATACAAAATAATTGGAGTAAAAAGTATGAAAATAGAGTGGACAATTACAAAAAAAAGAGGAAATCTACGTCCAACCCTATCCTATTCCTTTGTGGTTGAAAAATATGAAAAAGCTTTGGCCTTACCACCAATTTTAATCATATCCACAATTCCTGAACCCATAGATTCTTGGCAAGAGCATTGCTATCCCAATGAATTGGAAAGAGCTGAAAATCCAAAATATAAAGGTTGTTATAGGCTTGAACTTGTATCACACAAGGGAAATTTGCATAAACAAAACATAAGGTTACCTTGGAGACAAGATAATCATTATCCTGAAATTGAAGAATCTTTTCAACTGCTTCGCAAGGCTTTTGAAGAAGAGCTTGAAAGTGCAAACAATAGCTTATCCATGGAAGAAACTTCTTTTTTACAAATAAGCGACCTTTCCACTCAAAATATTGCCCCCGCAGTTTTAGCTGAAAAATTTTTAAATTTTGCCAAAAGAGAAAATAGTTTTATATAGCAATTTTACTTTTTGCAGATTAGGGTGTGTTTCTGAATTATTTTTCGAGAAGGGGAACTTTTGAAAAAGTTCTCCCCTCTCGAGCTCTCCCCCACAAAACTTTTTATTAACAATATGTTAGCACCCATATTTTTCAATTGATTAATTTTCTTGGGAGAAAACTTTTTTGAAAAAATCATTGGGACTTGCAAAGGGGTCACTTTGCTGGGGGTTTGGGGCACGCCATTCCTGATAGTTATATTGTTATTTGAAAAAATGTTTTTTCAGGAAGGGGGGAAGCGATTGC
>CAYJGE010000165.1:0-6023 GCA_964369835.1 uncultured Mailhella sp. | reverse complement strand
CCCAGCCGTCAGGCGTCGTGGAATGTTTCAAAAAAACGTGGTTTTCCCCCTCAATACGGAATTAAACTTATTCTTGTACCAGGATCATATTTCTGGCGGCTTGAGCTTCATCAAGGCGTCTGACATTGGTTGAAACAGGCATGGAAGTTAGAAATTCAGGATTTTTCTTGGCTTCTTCCAAGAAAAACTCAATGAGTTTTACTAAATTATCCAAAGTTTCCTTATTTTCTGTTTCAGTTGGTTCAAACATTAAACATTCAGGCACAATTAATGGAAAATAAACTGTAGGGGCATGAATACCATATTCCAAAAGGGCTTTTGCAATATCAAAGGCTCTTACTCCTGCAGGAGGAGAAGAAACAAATTCATGCATACAATGCCTTTTGAAGGGGATATCCAAGATTTTTTCCAAGGCTTTCTTTAGATAATTGGCATTTAATACGGCATATTCGCTTGCCCTTATAATACCTTCCTTTCCAAGAAGTAAAATATAGGAATAGGCTTTAATATAAACGGAAAAATTGCCTAAAAATGGTGCAATATGTCCAATGTTATCCTTGTAATTGCTTTCCAAAGCAAAGGAATTGTCAGGGCGTTTAATGACTCTTGGCACAGGCAAGAAAGGAACAAGTTTTTCACTTACTCCAACGGCACCTGAACCGGGGCCACCGCCTCCATGGGGGGTTCCCATGGTTTTGTGTAGGTTTAGATGCACAACGTCAAACCCAACATCACCAACACGCATTTTACCCATTATGGCATTTAAATTTGCACCGTCATAATATAAAAGAGCATCTATTTTGCGTAATTTTTCAACAATTTGCGGTAAATTATTTTCAAAAAGACCCAAGGTATTTGGACAAGTCATCATTAAGGCTGCCACATCATCTGTCAAAGCTTTTTCAAGTACTTCAGGTGTAATAATTCCGTCAACTGTGTCTAAATTTACCACTTCATAACCACACATCATGGCTGTTGCAGGATTTGTTCCATGGGCAGAGTCAGGCACAATTACTTTTTTCTTCTTATTGCCTTTTGCCCTATGGTAGGCGGCAATTAATAAAATACCTGTAAATTCACCATTTGCTCCTGACATGGGCTGCATGGTAAAGGCTTTCATTCCATTAATTTCACATAAGACTTTTTCAGCTTCATAAACAACTTCAAGACAACCTTGAGTATAGTTTTCTCCGCCGCTAAGACGTGGCAAATAGGGGTGCACAGAGGAGAAGCCGGGCAAAGATGAAATACTTTCATTGATTTTAGGATTATATTTCATGGTACAAGAACCAAGAGGGTAAAAATTACCGTCAACAGAATAGTTCTTTTGGGAATTTAAAGTAAAATGACGAACAACATCAAGTTCTGATACTTCAGGTAATTCAGGGGCTTTTTTACGCAAAAGTTCGGCAGGCAATAAATCCTTTGCCCTTTTGCTTGGCATGCTTGGCAAAACAGCAGTACGCCCTTTTACTGATTTATCAAAGAGAGTTTGTGGGTTATTTTGAATTGGAGTTTTCATATAAGCCCTCCAAGGCAAGAAGCAAGCTCATCAATTTGAGCCATTGTAGTTTTTTCAGTACAAGCAATTAACAGAACATTATCCATTCCATTATAGTATTGCCCAAGTGGTAATCCGGCAGCAATGCCTTTTTTTAGTAGTTCTTCAACTACTTCGGAAGCATTTTTAGGTAATTTTATGGCAAATTCATTGCCAAAAGGTGCATCATTTAATAAAGAAACACCATTAATATTTGATAATTTTTCAAGTAAAGCTCTGGCATTAATCATGCCATGTTCTGCTATTCTGACCAGTCCTTCTGTTCCCAAAAGGGCTGTAAAAATTATGCTTCTAAGTGCACAAAGGCCTTGGTTTGAACAAATATTGGAAGTTGCTTTTGCTCTTCTGATATGTTGTTCTCTGGCTTGTAAGGTTAAAACATAACCGATTTTTCCGTCCACATCTTGAGTTTGTCCCACAATACGGCCGGGAATTTGGCGCACAATGAATTTTGCACAAGTTAAAATACCTAAATAGGCTCCACCAAAAGAAAGAGGAAGTCCAAGGCTTTGTCCCTCTGCAATGGCAATATCTGCTCCCATTTCACCAGGTGTTTTTAAAATAGCTTGCATCATTGGGTATACAGCCATGATATTTATAACTTTTTTAGCTTTAGCAACGGCAAAAACATCACTATAATCATCAATTGCACCAAAAAAGTTGGGATTTTGTACCATAACAGCGGCACATTCACCATTATCACTTGATTTTTCAACTGCTAATTTTAAAGCTTCTTTATCAGATTTACCATTGTTTTGGGCAACTGTTATGATATTTATGTCAAGTTGAGCTGAATAAGTATCTAACATTTTACGCCAAACAGGATTAATTGCCTCGTCCACTATCCAAGTTGATTTCTTGGTATGGCGAGATGCCATCATACCTGCTTCAAAAAGGGCATCACCTGCTTCAAAAACAGAAGCATTACAATAATCCATTTCCAAAAGTCTGGCCATGGCTGTTTGATATTCAAAAACTGATTGCAAAGTACCTTGAGAAACTTCAGGTTGGTAAGGAGTATAGGAAGTTAAAAACTCTCCTCTTCCTGAAAGGGCATCAACAGCCTTTGGAATATAGTGATTATAATATCCTGCACCCAAAAAACAGGAAACAGGTTTGTTTTTTGCTGACAGTTCATTAAAATAACTGTCAACTTCAAGTTCAGTCATGGCCTTTGGTAAATCAAAAGTTTTTGGACGCATTTCAGGCTTAATGTCAGCAAAAAGCTCTTCAATACTATTAACATTTATAAGCTCAAGCATTGACTTTAAGTCTTCATCTGTATGCGGTATATACGGCATAATAAATCCTCTAAAAAATATATATTATTTTATAATATCTGCATATTCACTTGCTGATAACAAGTCTTTTGCTTCTTCATTAATTTTAACTCTAACAAGCCATCCATCTTTATAAGGATCCTTATTGATTACTTCCCAATTGGAATCAAGATTTTCATTGATAGCAATTACTTCACAAGCAATGGGTGCAAAAAAATCACTGGCAGCTTTTACAGATTCAATGGCTCCCATATCTTGACCCTTATCAAAACTATCACCAACTTGAGGTAAATCAACATAGGTAATATCTCCAAGGCTATGTTGTGCATAGTCTGTAATACCGATAAGGGCTTCATTTCCTTCAATAAGTAGCCATTCATGACTGGAAGCATACAAAAGATTTGCCGGAATATTCATCATTATTTCTCCAAAATTTAATTATAATATATTTATGCCAGTTTAATTCTGGCAGTCCCTTCTTTATAAAAAGGTAAACTTGTTTTTTGAGCCATGAGATCTTTTCGCCCTACTCTAATGGCAAAGTTCTCACATTCAATATAATCTTTTTCAACAAAGGCAAAGGCTATGGAATGTCCCAATGAAGGAGCAAAAGAACCACTTGTTACCCTACCGACAATTTTATTGCTGCCATCGGCCAAAGAAACCACATCACCATTTCTGGCTGCTCTTCTGTCTTCAAGTTTTAATGGAATAAGAATTTCTTTACAAACTTCTTTAGTTAAATTTTTACCGACATAGTCAGCTTCCGAAGTTAACATATTTAATAAACCCGATTCACCAAGGGTATGCCTTTCATCAAGTTCATGCCCATAAAGAGAAAGACCGCTTTCAAGCCTCAAAGTATCACGAGCCCCAAGACCTGCCGGTTTTACCAAGGGGTTGGCCATTAAATCTTCCCAAAGTTCAGTTACAAAAGTACGAGGACAATAAAGCTCATAACCAAGTTCACCCGTATAGCCTGTACGGCTAACAATTATATTCTGATCTTTATAACAGACTTTGATAAATGAAAAATATTTTAAATCTTTAAAACTTTGGTTAAGCACATTTTCCAAAACTTCAAGGGACTTTGGACCTTGCAGATCAATCTTTCCGCCATGAGTTGAAATATCAGAAATGTTTTCGATACCTATTCTTTCAGCCAAAATTTTAAAGTCATTTTCACTGCAAGCAGCATTCACCACCAGAAAAAACTCATCATCACCAAGGCGATAAATAATTAAATCATCAATTACAGTTCCTTCTTCTGTTAATAAGAAACCATAACGACATTTACCGATATTTAAAGTGTCTAGGTTATGAGTGACAGCTTTTGCCAATAAACTTTTTGCATCTAAGCCTGATATAATAAATTGACCCATATGACAAATGTCAAATATGGAAGCATTTTGTCTTGTATGAAAATGTTCTGCTAAAATTCCTTCTTCATATTGAATAGGCATATCCCAGCCGGCAAAACCTGCCATCTTTGCTTTATTTTGTACATGCCATTCATAAAGCGGTGTTTTTAAATCTGACATAAGTAATCTCTCTTTTCAAAATACGTTCATTTTACTTTAAAGAAACGTTGATTTTATTAATAATTGGTTAATTTTCCAATGAAGAGACCTCTGCACAATTATTAATTTTTAATAAAAATCTGTACTTAGAATGAAATTTTTTATTTTTAGATAATTTTTTGTACAGAGGTAAAAGACACGCCAAAAAAATTTTTAGGGCAATCATTTAACGACAAAAGCGTGGTTTTGTCTATTCTTGCCAAAAAAATCTTTTGTCGGTCGTGTTTACGGTGTAAACACTCCATGAAACCTTTGCACAATGAATTGTGCAGAGGTTTCATGAAACAACCTAAGTGACAAGAAACATAATCCAGAAATTAATTTTTTGCAAAGATATTTTATGATATTTAATTTTTTACAAAAAAAAGTCAGGATCTGTCGGGCAAATATCCCATTGAATTTTACCATGGTCTTTTTTACGTTTTCTGATCAGAACATATAAAGCTCCTGCACCGCCATCTTCAATTTTAGCTGAGCAAAAAGCCAAAACCACACGTTTAAATGGTTCTTTTGTAAACCATTCTTGAACTTTGCTTCGCAAAATGGGAGTACCATTAAAGGAATTCTTTCCCTTACCTGTAACAATTAATACAGTTCGTATACCCCTATGGTAAGAATTTCTAAAAAATGAAATTAAATTATTATAGGCCTGCATTGAGTTTAATCCATGTAAGTCAATATGGGCTTCGGGGCTATATTGTCTTGATTGTAATTTGGCCAAAGTCATTAAATCAAGTCCAAGAACATGCCCTTCCACATATTGGTCTGTACTGTGAATGGCAAATTCAAGTTTTCCCTCCATAAAATCTTGCATGGGATTAGTGATTTTAGGGGAAATAATAGGGGGAAGTACAACTTCTTGTATAACTTCTCTACCTTTTTTATGTAAATTTTTTACATCAACCACAGCTTTTAAAAATTCATTTATTTCTTTTTTTTCGTCATTTATCTCCGATTCATGGGGACTATCTGTTTTATTTTGTTTAACTTTTAAAACATCTTGCTTAAAATTTACATTTTCTTTAATTGATTTATTATTTTTTTTATTTAACTTTTGTGCCGAATTAAAATTTTGGACCGAATTAAAAATATCGGACATTTCAAAAAGTTCATTATTCGGATCACTTGTGGAGTTATGATCCTTTTTGACATATTTATGTTTAAATTTATCTTCAACCTTAACCTTTGCCATTTGAGTTAAAAACAAATCATTTTCCTCTGCAAATTCCAAATTATCCTCAGACTGCAAAGCTTCTTTTTGCTTTTTAAGTTTCTCCGTTTTTTGCCAAGTTTTTTTAATATCTTTAGGCTTTTGCTCTTTTTTTTCCGGTAAGTCCAATTTTAAATCAGTAAAAGGATTATTTGAATTTTGCATACTTATTTCTTTTTAAATTATTTTTAAATGTTAAGGAAATGCTAAAATATTAATAACATTATCAAATATAAATTACAATAAAAAATGTTTTATTCAAAAAAATCTCTGCTCATAATTTTAATTATAAATAAAATTATGGGCAGAGATCTTGGTTTTCAAATAGTTTTTAATATCACGCCATTCCGGTTTTAAAAAAACATAATTATGGAATGATTTTTGATTTTAGA
>CAYJGE010000164.1:0-6048 GCA_964369835.1 uncultured Mailhella sp. | reverse complement strand
TGAAAAAACATTTTTTCAAATAACAATATAACTATTTTGATTTATTAATATTTTACTTAATGTCTAAAATCAAAAATCATGCCATAATTATGGTTTTTTAAAACCGGAATGACATGGGTTTTCCCCCATAAAAAAGTTGTCCAATAAATTAATTACTAAAATATAAAACAGGAATTGCCAAAACAATTCTATACCAAGCAAAAGGAATTAAACCAACTTTTGCCAAAAGCCCAATAAAACTCTTAATGGCAATCAATGCAAAAATAAAGGCTGTAACAGTGCCGATTGCAAAATATGGAAGATGATCAAGGCTTAAAAATTCCAAAGATTTATATAAATCAAAAAATGCAGCTCCACAAATAATCGGAACAGCGGCCAAGAAAGAGTATTCAGCGGCCACTTCTCTTTTCAAACCCAAGAACATACCACCCATAATGGTTGCGGCAGAGCGTGAAAAACCGGGAAATAAGGCTAAACACTGAAAAAAGCCAACCCCAAGGGCAGTTTTGGGATTTAATTTATCTAGTGTTTCATATTTTGGCTCAATTTTAAATTTTTCTGTTATAATCATACATATTCCCCCAATAATTAAGGCAATAGCCACAATTTTAGCTGAAAAAAGACTTTTTATTTGGGAATGAAAAATTAATCCAAGAGCGGCTCCCGGAATGGAGGTTAATATTAATAAATAAATACCATTGATCCCACTAAAATTTTTTTCTTTATTTTCTGATGGTTTTGGAAAAATTAAATGCCAAAATCTGGAAAAATAACAAACAACAACAGCCAAAATGGCTCCGATTTGAATAAAAACTTCAAAAGTATCGCTGATGTTTCCGGATTGTCCCAAAAGTTCTCCTGCTAAAATTAAATGCCCTGTTGATGAAACAGGTAGAAACTCAGTAAATCCTTCTACAATTCCAAGTATAATTGCATTTAAATATGTATCCATATTCTATTCCTTTATTAATTCAAATAATCTGATAATTTTGTAAAAAAGAAAATTTAATGAATTTTAAAAAAAAATCAACTGAAAAATTTTATAAAAATTTTTCGGTTGATTTTCTGACATTTTATAAAATATTATTATAATTTTATGGTATTAAATCTTATAATATCATTAAAGCACGATTTAATCGGTACTTTCATAAAATTTTCTAAATTTTAATCATATTTTGATCTATAAAATGTTCATTATTATCACTAAGATTTGAATTTGTGTTTGGATCAAAAAAATGCTTTGTATTTTCTTTCCAATAGCTGACAATATGCATAAAATTTTCTAAAAACTGCATAAATTTATCTGTATCTAAAATGGACAATGCCAAGGTTGTTTGAAGTAATACGATATTTAATTCCTTGTTTATCCCTAAGGTTGAACCTCTGGTATGCTGAAAGAAGAATTGTCCTTCAAGCAAAGCTTCATAAAATGCTTCACGATTTTGCTCAGGCAAGGGAAAAAGATCTGTATAAATCAATAATTGATCTGCTTCTTCAAAATATTGGATTGTTACAATGCTTTCATCAAATCCAATCACAACTTGTTCATCATTTTCAATGGGCAAGTTTTCAACACCCAAAACATCGGCCATATTTTTCATCAATTTTAAAAAAACATCACGCATAAAATTCTCTCCCAAATCCAAATTTAATATTGTTTAAAGTTTATAAATTTACTACAGGCGGTAGATTTGTACTAATTTGAAAATCTGTGGATGCACTTGTTCCGTCAGGACGTACAATGAAATCCATATTTGCTTGAGGTTGTGAACCTTCAGGGCGTCTAAATTGAATTACAATATCGCCACTATCATTTTTTGATAGGGAAATATTAAAACCAACATGCTCATTGGAAGTAACTCCCAAGGCTGTTCCCACATGGCGCATAATCATGGCAGGACCTTCTTGAGACAAACCTCGCATAACTATCTTGGCTTGATCTTCATTTTGCCCACAAAGCCTTAAAATATCTTGCCTAATTTGAGCAGAAACACTATTTAACTTACCTTCTTTATAAGTTGCCAAATCGGCAGGCACTGCTCCATTAACTGTTACCTCGTCCACTTTTGGCATAGTAACATTTAATGTACTTCCTCCGGGTTGGGTAATGGTAATGCTTGAAGGCAAGGTCTCTTTATGTCCACGTCTGTGAAGATCTCTGGCAACAGCATTTTCAGAATAATCCATATCAATTGATATCTTAGGCAAAGAATAATGTCTTGCTCCACCTACAAAATCATCTAAATTCAGACTTCTTTTTTCACCCTTAATAATTTCTAAAGCAGCTTCAGGTTTAATTCCAACCATTATGAGTTTTAATGCTTGTCCTCCCTCTGTAAAAGAGCTGCTACCAACTTGTTTCGGATGTTTTGTTTCAAAACTATTTAAAATAGCATCATCAAGTTCACGTGCAAATCCTTGTAAAGTTTTTGCATCTCCTGTAGCAAATTTTGCGGGCATGGGGGTATCTGGTAAAATTGTACTCCAAATATTTTGAGGGCTAAGGTCTAAAGATGCTCCATTTCTGTTCATGTCAGGATACTTGACATGAAACATACTGGAAAAATTACCAATGCCCGATGAATTTGGAGGTGTAAATTTAGCCAAAGCTTTAGCAAAGTCAAGACGCTCTTCTGAACCCATGCTATCTATAGTTGAACCATCAACACCACGTGTTTTGTCAGCTGCAACTTCTTCTAATCCCGGAATCCCCCCTTCTTGTATCAGATCAAATATGTCAGCCCCTGTCATAAGTGTTTTATCTTGTGTGGAAAGAAACTCAGGCAGTGATGAACGTAAAAAATCTTTAATATCTGCTGCTTTTTCAGCTGATAATCCTTTATCTACAAGATATTGACCAACAGCATAATCTAAACTAAATGCTGAACCAGGCAAACTAAGAAATACAAAGGAATGCCCGTTCAATCTATTTTGAATAGCATTATGTGCCTTTGAGTCTTCTGCCATCTGTATAGCATTACGTATGGTTTGCACTTTTAATGGCTTACCTTCTGCCCTAAGTCCATCAATGGATTGGGCTGAAACCTGATTTGCAATTTGTGGGCCATATTTTGCTACCAAACTACTTTTAAATTGGTCAATGGTCTTTTGGTGAGTAGATTTAAATGTGAAAAAAGTCTTAAATGCACCAAGTTTACTAAGTCCACTATTTTTTGAAACAACTGTTGTTTCAGCTTGTGAATTTGCTATGGAATTTTGTAAATTATCCAAAAATCTTAAATTAGCTTGAGTTGAACCTATTTGAGTCATAATATATCTCCTTATTGTTTAATTTTTTATAATAAATAATTCCTTTCAAAACTAAGTTCAATATGCAATAACAATACCTAAACAATAAATAATTAATAATATAAATATATTATATAAAAATAATAAAAAACATTCCCAATTCAATGCCAACGTGGTTTACAGCTATAAACTTCTTCATGCCAAAATTGTTAGCTATGATTGTTCTCTGGTATAAACAACTTCAATTTCAGGAAATTCTTCATCTTCAATTATTTCTTCATCCTGATAATGAACCAATGGTTCATTAATGTCAAGTTGGCTTTGAAGCTCCCACATTCTTTCTATTAATGGCTCAAGACCTATTCCATTTTTGGCACTGATAAAATAAATTTCCCTACCCTCTTTTTTGGCAAGTTCATCAATTTCTTGAATTTCTTCTTCTGTGATTAAATCTATTTTATTAATTACTTCAATTTGCAACCTATCTGCCAGTTCCTCATCAAAATTATAAAGTTCATCATTTATAAGTTCAAATCCGGCAAAAGGGTTTTCATTTTTATTTATATCTTCAGCACTCAAAATATGAATTAAAAACCTTGTTCTTTCAATGTGTTTTAAAAATTTATCTCCAAGTCCCAGCCCAAGGTGAGCACCCTCGATAAGCCCCGGAATATCAGCCACAATCATTCTTGTATCGGGATCGACTTCATCAATAATTACACCTAAATTGGGGCTTAATGTTGTAAATGGATAATCGGCAATTTTTGGTTTTGCTGCGGAAATTTGTGATAAAAATGTTGATTTTCCGGCATTTGGCAAACCCAAAAGTCCTGCATCTGCCAAAATTTTTAATTCCAAACGCAAGGATTTATTTTCACCCTCTTCACCCCTTTGTGCAAACCTTGGGGCTCTGTTGGTTGAAGATTTAAAGTGTTCATTACCTTTTCCGCCTCTTCCGCCTTGAGCAATCAAGATACAAGCTTCAGGGTCTGATAAATCAGCAACCAGAACTTCCTCAAACTCTCCCCTTTCAAAAAGCTGAGTGCCCACAGGAAACTCCAAAATCAAATCCTCTGCCTTTTTTCCATCACATTGACTGCCTGAACCGTCACTGCCATTTTTGGCATCATAATTTCTTTTTAATCTAAAATCATATAATGAATGTAATCTATTGGTTGCCTTGGCATAAATAGAAGCTCCATCGCCTCCGTTTCCGCCATCCGGCCCTCCCCTTGGCACAAATTTTTCTCGCCTAAAAGACACACATCCATTCCCACCTTTGCCGGCTCGTACATTTATTATGGCTTCATCTACAAAACGCATATATTTATCACCTTATTTTTTCTGAAAAAGAATTAACTATCTGGATTTTTTTATAATATTCTAAAATAAAGACAAGTTATTTCATATAGAGCAGTTTCAATAAAAATTGAGAACTCTACCCCATACAACTTTCAAAAAGCAATCATTTAACGAAGTGGCAAAGCCACTTCTATTCTTGCTTTTTGCACTTCAATGTCGCCATGCTCCAATGAAGTGATTAGGGCATTTTAGGACAATTTTTTTCCAAAAATGCCCTAATATCAAGATATGACAGTCTAAACACTATCAAAACAACAATCATAAAAATATAAAAAAAAGGCGAGAAGAAAAATCCCCTCGCCATGAAAAACTTTTTTGAAAATTAGTTTAAGCTGTTGCAATTTCAAAAGGCACTATATGAACGCGCTTATGTTCTTTACGCTTACGCACAAAGGTTTCGTATTGAACCAAACCTTCAATTTTTGCAAAAAGTGTAAAATCACGTCCCATTCCAACATTTTTACCGGGAAAAATGCGTGTGCCCAATTGGCGAACTAAAATATTTCCTGCAAGAACTTTTTGCCCTGCAAAACGTTTAACGCCTCGTCTTTGCCCTTCACTATCACGTCCGTTACGTGAACTTCCGCCTGCTTTTTTATGAGCCATTATACTCCCCTTATGCCAAGCTAATGCCCTTAATACTTAGGGCTGTATAATCTTGGCGATGTCCTTGGGTTTTGCGATAGGATTTACGGCGATTTTTCTTGAAAACAATTATTTTATCAGCGCGTCCATGTTCCAAAACCTCAGCAGTTACTTTTGCTCCGTTAATATATGGAGCTCCAAATTGTGCAGAACCGTCACTACACATAACCACACGATCAAATACAACCTCACTGCCAACTTCAGCATCAAGTTTGTCTATAACGATTTTATTACCTTCTTGTATGCGGAATTGTTTACCGCTTGCTTCAATAATAGCGTACATTTTACCCTCCGAGAAAAGAGAAAAGATTATTAACCTAACTTTTATCAAAAGTCAAGAACTATTTTCCATCTTTGATTTTGAAAAATTAAGCCTAAGACCAATAAAGTCTTATTCGTGGGCAAAAGCAAACTTTTAGCAGGTTACGGGTACTAATAGCAAGTTTATCCACTAACAATTTTATTATATAAACATCGGCTTAATGATGTTTTACATGATCGCCTTTTTTTACGCGATACAAAATTGCACCAACCATAATGACAAAATACAGAAAAATAAGACCGGTACCGATTATGGCTTCGGAACTTGCTTCCATGATGTTTGCTAATAAACTGTCTGACATTATATTGGACCTCCATATGGTGTTTTGGGTAAGAAAAAAAAACACAATACGAGAAATAATCTGCCTCACTTTTCAAATTTGGTCAAGAAAAATTTAATCTAAAATTTATATTATTACACGTCATTCCAATTCTTATATTAAAAGATATTTTTATCAAAATTTCTTGGTG
>CAYJGE010000163.1:0-6074 GCA_964369835.1 uncultured Mailhella sp. | reverse complement strand
AAAACTCATTTTTTTCAAAAAAATGGGGTTTCCCCCATCAATCCGGAATCACGTGTATTTGTCCCAAGTTTTTTTGCATCATTTAGAGAAATAAGTACTGGCTAAATATTTTGCTTCAAATTCAATGGCAGGCATTGGCTTTGCAAAGTAATAACCTTGCACAGCGTCGCATTTAACAGCTTTCATGGATAAAAATTGTTCTGAAGTTTCAATGCCTTCAGCTACAACATTTATGTCCAGACTATGTGCCAGCTGAATAATTCCCTCCACAACTTTGTTGCTTCGTTCAATATCTTTACTGTTTCCAAAAAAACTCCGATCAAGTTTTAATGTATTAATATTGAGATTTTTTAATAAACCAAGTGAGGAGTAGCCGGCTCCAAAATCATCAATGGAATTTTTAAATCCAAATTGTTGTAAATCTTTTAGTAGCTTATCCAAAAGATCTTCATTGCCTAACATAATGGATTCTGTTAATTCAATATCAATATATTCATGGGGAATATTATATTTATCTGTTATTTCAACTAAATTATTTAGGTAGTCCGGATTACTTAAATTTATGCGAGAACAATTTATAGAAATTGGAATTATTTGTTTATTGGAGCTTATCCAGCTTTGAATGATTTGACATGTTTTTTCTACCATATACTTATCAAGTTGCATGATAAACCTGTTTTTTTCAAAAAGAGGAATAAATTCATCAGGATAAATTATTGCACCATTACCTTCTATCCAACGAACCAGTGCTTCTGCTCCCACAAGTTTTTCACTTTCCACACAAAATTTTGGCTGTAAATATACTTTAAAATCTTCATTTTCAATGGCAGTTTCTTTTTTATTTGTAATTTCAGCTTCTCGCATGAGTTTTTTAATGAAGAAAGAATCGTAATCGCATAGGCTCACATCCTTACTTTCTTTTGCCATTTTATGGGCATGGCTAACCCTACTTACAATTTTATCAACATTAGTTTCGTCAGGTTCTATGTGATATCTGCCATATTTAAAGACCAGTGAATATTTTTCTATTTCCGGAATAAGTTGTTTATGGTATCGTTCATAAAATGTTTTTTTGGTTTCAATATCATCTAAAAAACCATCGCTTGCAAATATTAGAAATTCATCAATACCGACTCTGGCAACAATCACTCCTTGGTTTTCAAGTCTATCCTGTAGGATTTTAAATGCTTGCAATACCTTATTTCCTGTTTCAAAGCCATACATTTCATTAATGGTTTTAAAATTTTCAATATCACATTTTACAATGGTATATAGTTTATCTTTATTATTTTCCAGTATATTTTTCATATCCAATTTTATTTTAAGTAAATTGGGTAAACCTGTCAGGGGGTCATAATAGGCATTTTTTTCCACAGAATGAAGTAGAGAAGATTTTATATACCAAGTTGTTATAATAAGAGAAACCAATATAAATATTATTATGACACTGATTGATGTTATATGATTAATTGCAACATTTAAATCGTTTGCCACATGGTCAACCGGAATGGTTACAGCTATGGCCCATGTGGTTAAAGAAATGGGAATGTATACCATGATTTTCTTTTTGCCATCAGCTTCATACATAAAGCTTCCGCTTTGACCTGAGATAAAATTTTGTTTTGCAATTTCTACATTTTGAGAACCCATTTTTTTTAAATCAAGTTCTGAAATAGTTGAAGAATTTTTGTGGTTTTCACTATTGGTATAAATAATATTTAAAGATTGATCCAGTAAGAATGCCCAGCTTGCCTTTTTTATTACTTGTTCTATGATGGCAGAAATGTTTTTCATTGAAGTTTCACTAATTAAAACGGCTATGGTTTTATCATCTTTAATAACAGGCACAGCAATATCAAAAACAAACTCACCTGTATTGACAGATATATGTGGGTCAGATATTGAAAAGTTACTGTCTAAGGCTTTTATGAATGTTGTATTTTGCGAAAAGTCGTACTGATTATTATTTAAATTAATGCCTTTACCATTAAGCCTAATATAATATAGGTTATCAAATTCTTCTATTTGTGACTGGCATTTCAAAAAATCTACAATATTTTCATCTTCGGTGTTGGATTTTGCAATATATTTTGCAAGAAGCGAAAGGTCGTCTATGGATTCATCAACAATGTTTTCCATCATGATTTCAAATTGTTGTACATTTTCTATCATTTCTCGACAGGCAACCGCATGGACCTCTTTTTCTACAACGTACAAATACCATTGAATTAAACTGACTACTATATAAATAGTAAAAAGAAAACTTACCAGCGTATAATCAGACAAAAAATTTTTTATCTTAGGCTTCATAAAATTATATCTCATAAATAATGTTTGATCACCGGTGTTCTGACAATATTTAATGGTTAACATATTTACATTATAAACAAATATTTAATGCTACTATATTAAGATATATTATCGATAATTTGTTTTTTATTCTTTTCAAATTTAAAAATAAACTTATTATAAATTTGTTTTTTGGAGAAAATTGGGGTTCCCTTCCTAATAAAAACTAGCTGAACAGTAGTGATGTTTGGCCACATTTGTGGATGAAAAACGTTCTGATACATGAAAAAATAAATTTAATACATAGAAATAAAAAGTCAAGTTTTAAAAAATAATTTAACTTTTTTTCGCGTTTCCATAAAAATTTTTATGTATGTCTTTTTCAAAGACAGTTTTTTTTGGATACAACATAAGTTTTGCAAAGCATGGTTTACTATTGTATTGATTAAAAAATATGATTTAATTAGTTTTATTTTAAGTTTATATATGAATTTGCAGATATATTTCAACTATTTTTTGTGGTGTTAAAAATACCTAGGTCTATATAACTGAGTACTTCATCAGCCACATTTTGCAAAAGAGGTTTAAAATTACTAACCAAAATATTAACATCTTCATAAAGTGTTTGAGTTACACTGACGGCATAACGCACAGGGGCATTTTTTTGGATAAGAGGAATGCCTATTCCTTTTAATCCAAGGCAAAGTTCATCGGCCATGACAGCATAACCTTGCTTACGAATTTGTTCCAATTCTTTTTTTAAGGCATCCGGTGAAACTATGGTATTTTCAGTAAAGCCGGTGAATTTTACCTGTTCAAGATAAGAATTTAGTTCATCTTCATTAAAATAGGCTAAAATAGCTTTGCCAAGGGCTGTACAATAAGCAGGTACTGTAATTCCCTCATGAAATGGAGTATATTTTCCATTGGAACTTTGTACAAGATATATAATTTCAGAACCTTTCCAAAAACCTAAGTTGCCAATAGTTTCATTTTGAGGATAGTTTTTTATAAGTCCCTCAAGAATTCTTCTTGTTATGTCATAAAATTCTAATTTTGGAACAATACCTTTGCCAAGCTTGGCCAATTTATCGGTCAATATATAGTTATTTGAACTATCTTGTTCTATATAGCCATGTAAACGCAATGTATTTAAGAAACGATAACTGGCACTTTTTTGCAAATCCATTTCTTTTGCAAGTACTGTAACTGTGGTGCTTTTTTTTTCCGCCAGAAATTCAAGTAATTGCAAGCCTTTACTAAGTGTTTGGACTATCGCACTATTTTTAGACATATTATTTTAATCCTTGAATTTTAAATTGTTTATCTTATTTTTATAATCTAAAATAAATTTTGATTAATAGCAATTAAATAAATAAATAAAAAAACATTTTATAGATTAACTATTTGTTAAATATGATAAATTTTTAATGAAATTATCATATATTACATATGATTACAAAAAAATTACTAAATTCGCAAAAATAATTATGCAGAGGCTAGGCTAAAGGAACATATATTGCTCCACCAACTATTCAGTGGACACAAATGACTATAAAAACACATAACTATTTGAATTTACATATTCAAACATAAATGTTTGTCCATTATTTACTTGGGAGAGCAATAATTCAATAAGAGAAATTAGTATTAAAAAAGAAATTGAGATTTTGTCAAATAAAATAAGATAGATAATAAATTTTGTTGGTGGAAAGTATAAGGAACGAGGTTAATATAAACAAGCAAAAGGTTCATGGACTATATTTGGAACAAGGTAAAAAAAAATAATATTTCAAAGATGTTGACTTTTTGCAGAAAAATAGTAATTGATATAGTATACATTATTTTTAATGAGCTTTGATGAAAATAAAATTATCAATTTATTAGTTTATAACTTCGGTTAACCGAGGTTTTATTATAATATTCTGTTTTAATTATTTAATATTTTATGATATTTTTTAATGACATTTATTCTACCAAGGAGTTAATCTATGGAATTGATAGAAATTGAATTTAATAAAATTATTCCCAATCAAAATCAACCCAGAAAATATTTTGATGAAGAATCGTTAAAAAGTTTAAAAGAATCGATTCGTAATTATGGACTTTTACACCCTATATCTGTTTCTAAAAATAATGATGATAAATATGTTATAGTTTCAGGTGAGCGTAGGTTTAGAGCTATATCAGAAATAATTGAAGAAAATAAAAATAATGAAAATAACCAAATTTCAAAAGAAATATTTGACGAAAATAAATTTCATGTTGTGTTAATAACAGAACATGAAGCAGAACTAACTTTAATCGAAAATATTCAACGAGAAAACTTAAATTATGTAGAGCTGGCCGAAGGATTAAAAAGAATACAAGATCATAATAAATTTTCACAAGAAGATTTAGGTAAAATCATTGGTAAAAGTTCTAACTTAGTTAGTGAAATTTTATCAATCAATAATTTGTCTGTTGACATACGCAATGAAGCACGAATGAAGCCAAATACAACACAATGGGCTCTTGTTCGAGCTGCTAAACAAAAAAATGAAGAAGCACAAAAGGAAATATGGGATAAACTTAAAGATGGAAAAATAACTGTTTCTGCATATAGAAAAAGTGAGAAAGATGCTAATCAAGCCAAAGTAATTACATATACAGAAATAAAAAAAGTTATTAGATCATCTTCTACACAAATTAAAAAAATTCTTGATAAGGATTGGGAAAGTATAAACTATAATGATAAAGAATTAGTAAAACGTGATATTACAAATTTGTTGGAACAACTACAAAAAATTGAGGGAATATTGGAAAATAGTAAACAATGTTCAAGTGATACTGATAAAGAATAAAAGTTTTTATAATCAAAATAAATAGCAAATAAAAAAGGTCATCTTTTAAGGTGACTTTTTTTATTAAAAAAATCTTATTATATGTAAAACCCAGATTAGCCTGAATACTCATTATTTAGGCTCTGGATGAATCAACAATAGGAGTTTTCCCATGACTAATTTAAATCAAAATTATATTGCAATAAGCATTAATCAATTTCCATGCAAGGACAACAACTTCACAGACAATGTAGAGGCTGAACTATCTTCTTCTGATTGTAAATCTAAAACCTTTGGTATTGCAACGGGCAATGATAAATCCAATTTTAAAAATTTACTTGAAGAAGCAAACAAAGATACTTTAGAAAATATTCAAAACATGACTGCAATACCACCCACAACAGGCGAAATCACTCTGAAAAAACAGATAATTCATCGGCAAATGACAGGCATTTTTCGTCATTTGACACAAAATTTGAAACAAACAATCAATCTGCAACCAAAACCTATAATCACAGATTAATAAACCAATCTCAGAGAATCAAATAAATTATTAAAAAAGTATGATTAAAAATCAAGACATACTTGAACAAGATGTAAGTAAACAATTTAACAAGTCCATAGCAGAACTAAATAGTTTTGAAGCCAATGAACTTATCAATCATTATAAAAATATGAAACAAAGTCAAAATAATATTTATTTTCAAGATTAAACATATTAAAAAAACGCTTTATCAGTTCAATTTTTCAAGGCAATTTATTAATGTAATTAAAGTAGATGGTTGTGAATTTTATTCGAAAAATCTATATAGATATTCAATGCATAAATTAATTCACAACCACGTAGTTACCCTCAAAGCCACTACCATTAAATTGATAAAATAAAAATTATATTTTTGCGTAATATTAGAAACCTCTGCATAATTATTTTCCTATATTCAGCAAAATTCTCTTGCAACTATT
>CAYJGE010000162.1:0-6112 GCA_964369835.1 uncultured Mailhella sp. | reverse complement strand
TTGCACAATGCAGAGGTTTTTAGCACGAACTAAATAACTTTATTTAAGGAGTATTCCAAAATGCCTTCTGCTCCTGTTTGGCGTAGTTTTGGAATAAGATCGCGCACAAGAGATTTTTCCACTACAGTTTCTAATGAAAGCCAGTTACTATCTTTTAATGCTGAAACCGTTGGAGAATTTAGAGCAGGGAGCAATGCCAAAATACTATCCAATTTATTGGCAGGAGCATTCATTTTTATGCCCACAAGGCTTTCTGCCTTGAGAGCTCCTTGTAGTAATAGATTTATTTGTTCAATTTTTTTACGTTTAGCCGGATTATTATAAGCATCTTTATTGGCCACCAAGACAGTATTTGTAATAAATACTTCATCAATTACCCTAAGTCCGTGAGCCTTGATGGTGGTTTCTGTTTCAGTGACTTCCACAATTGCATCAGCTAATCCTTCAACAACCTTTGCTTCTGTCGCACCCCATGAATAATTTATTTGTACATCAATTCCAAGTTTTTTAAAGTAATTTGTAGTCATTCCTTCAAGCTCTGTAGCAATCCTTTTTCCTGCCAAATCTTGCGGTTTTTGGTAGGGGGAATCGCCTGCCACAGCTAAAACCCAACGTGCAGGACGATTAGAAACCTTTGAATATATTAAATCAGCAATATGCACCACATTGGAATTAGGATCATTTAGGTCAACACCCATTTCAATCATCCAATCTTTTCCGGTAAGCGCCAAGTCTAAAATACCATCTTGTAAGTAGCTAGGAATTTCTTGAACTCGGCAAAGGCGAGCAGTAATTTCATGATCATTTATTTCAGGAAAATAGTTTCTAGCGTGTTTATGAATTTTCCAGCCTGCTCTGTCGAAAAGGTTAATGGTGGACTCTTCAAGTGATCCTTTAGGTATTCCAAGTTTAAGCTGTTCAGACATGAATATTTTCCGCCTTATATTATTTTTTATAAATTTCTTCCGGTTTTTTTAGCTGTTCAAAACAAAGACTTATTTCATTGTTTTTATATTCACGATAAAAACAAGATTTATAGCCATTATGACAAGCAATATTGCCAAGTTGTTCTACTTTTAATAAAATTGTGTCACTATCACAATCAAGCCTAATGGAGTGAATTTTTTGAATATGCCCGGAACTAGCTCCCTTGTGCCATAATTCATTGCGAGACCTACTAAAATAATGTGCCTCATTTGTAGCAAGACTTCTTTCAAAAGCTTCTTTGTTCATATAGGCAAGCATAAGCACTTCATTACTGTGCACATCTTGGGTTATAACCGGCAGTAAGCCATTGCCTTTAGCAAAATCTGGTTCAAACTCTAACTCTTGCATTACAACATCCTTACTTACCTTGCAAAAGAAACTGAGCGACGCTCTCTGATCACGGTTACTCTAATTTGCCCCGGATAAGTTAGCGAGCCCTCAATTTTGCCTGCAATGTCTTTACAGAGCAAGTGGGCTGCATCATCATCAATATTTTCTGAATTAACCATTACTCTAAGCTCACGTCCGGCTTGAATGGCAAAGGCTTTTGAAACACCGTCAAAATCTGTGGCAATATTTTCCAAATCTTCAAGACGTTTGACATAGTTTTCCATTAATTCCTTTCTTGCTCCAGGTCTTGCTGCTGATAAAGAGTCAGCTGCCTGCACTAAGACTGCCAAAGCACTTTCCGGTACAATATCCTCGTGGTGGGCTGCAATTGCATGGATAATCTCTTTAGATTCACCATATTTTTTTGCTATATCCGCTCCAATTATGGCGTGTGAACCTTCAACTTCATGGTCAACAGCCTTTCCAATGTCATGCAATAATCCGGCACGTTTGGCTTTTTTAATGTCCATGCCAAGCTCTGCGGCCATCATGCCACAAAGAGCAGAAACTTCTAAGGAATGTTGTAATACATTTTGTGTAAAACTGGTGCGATATTTGAGTTGTCCCAGTATTCTAACCACGTCAGTATGAATACCGTGAACACCTGCATCAAATGTTGCTTGCTCACCAACTTCACGCACTTGAATATCAAGCTCTTGTTCGCATTTTTCCACAATATCCTCAATGCGTGCAGGGTGAATTCTACCGTCTTGAATTAGTCGTTCAATGGCCATACGTGCAACTTGACGCCTTATGGGGCTATAGGCTGATAATATAACTGTTTCCGGAGTGTCATCAATAATTAAATCTACTCCGGTGGCAGCTTCAATGGCTCGAATATTTCGTCCTTCACGGCCTATTATTCTTCCTTTCATTTCTTCACTTGGAAGTTGCACTGCTGTAACTGTTTGTTCACCAACATAATCTCCGGCAAATCTTTGAATTGCATTGGCAATTATTTCCTTAGCTTTTCTATCAGCAGTTTCTTTTGCTTCAGATTCAATTACCCTGATTATGTGGGCTGATTCATGGCGAGTCTTGGCTTCAACATCTGCTAAAAGGCGTTGTTTGGCCTCCTCTGCTGTTAAACCAGAAACTTCTTGTAACTTTTTTTCTTGTTCCAAAATAAGAGACTGTAGCTCTTGCTCTTTATTATCAAGTAATCTTTCTTTGTGAGCTTGTTCTTTTTCAATATGTAGAACTTCTTCTTCTTTTGTAGTTACCCTTTCTATTTTTTCATCAAGCCTTTCAGTTAAATCTTGAAGTTTTCTTTCACGAGATTTAATTTCTTTTTCTTGTTCACGAAAATCTGCTTCCATTTCTTTTTTTTGATGATAAATTTCATCTTGGCTTTGAATAAGCATTTCTTTTTTTTGAGCGATTGCCTCTTTTCTGGCTTCTTCAACTATTCTTTCAGCCAAATCTTTAGCGTCTCCGACTCTTTTTACATTAAGTCTGTTTTGAAACCAACAGCCAAAACCAACCCCAAAAAAAACAGCCAAAACTATGCTAAGGGAAGAATATAATATATCCATAAAAAACCTCGTATGATTATTTGTTACATATCTATTCTGCATGAACTGCAGAAAACCTAATTGTATATATAAAGTATGCATTTATTTATTTTATTGAAATTTTTGCACAATTCACTGTGCAAAGGTTTCATGAAGTGTTTACATCGTAAACACGATCGCCAAAAAAAATCTTTTGGGTGAGCTTTTTACCTCTGCATAAAAATTTATCTAAAAATAAAAAAACTAATTTTAAAAACAGGTTTTTATTAAAAATTAATAATTGTACAGAGGTCTCTTATTAGGGGAAAATTTTTTTGAGCATTGCCATAATATCTGGTGATTTTGGTTTGAGTGGAAAACCCATTTTGAAAAAAATGAGGTTCAACATAATGTTATTTTCCCTCTCAAACTTCCCCTTTTTGATAAAACATTCTATTAATTATTAATATAATTATTTAAATTTATCTATATTTGCTTAAGTTATAAAATCAAAAAACATGCCATAGCCATGATTTTTAGAAATCGGAATGGCGTGTCCCTGCACACAAGTTTTATAATTTTTTAATAAAAAATAATTATGCAGAGATCTTGGTGTAAGATTTTTAAATAAAAAAATATCAAGCAAAATGCTTGATATGGCAAATAAGATTAGGTTTATGATTAACTATGTAAAATGTATATACTTAAAATATATGATTCCCAAGATGCCGTAAACCAATCTGGGCACGTGACCTGGCTTACCAGGGTGGACGGTCTAGCAAAACTTCAGGCTCCCTTACTAAAAAGGTTTGCACACCATTTTGACAAAGAACATCCTAATTTAGCTTGTACGGCCGGCACCAAAAAATTGATCCACGCACATCTCAGGAAAATTATCAGTCTTGTTTTTCTTCCCTATCAAAGTTCTTTGAATATTCAGAAAAAGTCAGAGTTTCATCTATTTTTTTCAACAAATTAAATAATGTATCTTGTTTTATGGCAACATTTTTTTTTTGTTGTAATAAGTCATCAGTAATACCTAAAATTAAAATTGCCAGTAATCTATCTTTTGTTAAATTACCACCATGAACATTTAATTTTTCATATAAGTTCTGTGCATAAATATGTGCTTCACTAACACGTTCTTGCCCAACATCTGTCCTAAAGGAGATATTAACAAGATCAAAAGCGTTAAGAATATATTCTTGCATTAATATAGTCCTTATTTAGATATGGCGTCTTGAACTTGATTTAGCAAGGATTCAATTTTACCCTTTGCTTTTTCCATGCCATCCTTTGTTTGGCTAAGTTCATTGACCAATTCTTTTTCGCGGACCACTAACTCATTAAAAGCTGAAAGTTCTTCTTTTAATGTATAATTATCTTTACGTAATATTTCTACTTCAGCAATTAATGCCTGTATTTTTTCTTCTAATAATTCTAAAAGTTCCATAACTTTCTTATACCACTATTTTAAATAACACGCAAGTGTTCTTATTGAAAATATGAAATTTATTTAAAAGTTCAATTTTTTTGGTATAATAAATTTATTTTTTATGAAAATTTATTTAAATTTCATTGATTTTTTATGATTGACAATAATAATTTTTAATTATCAAATATAAATTATCTTTGATTTATACAGGTAGAAACTGATTTTTTACCGGTTATGTTTGAAATTTATTGATAATATATAATTAAGAAAATAAAAGGATGTTTTTTTATGGCTGTTCAATGGATAAATTCAGAAACTCAAAAAAATTTTGTTGAATTTATTCTTTTAGCAAAAGATGAAGAAAGTTTTCGTGAAGATAAAAAAGTTTTAAGAAGATCTGATTATCATAAATTTAAATTTTTCAGTTCAGGCTTGCAAGCTTTAAAATATGGATTAGATCAAAAAGAAAAAAATGCAGATTATTCTTGTTTATTTATAGGACAAGAAGAATTTGCCGATCTTGAAATATTTTCTTTTTTATCGCTTATTGATTTAAATCCCATGGGAAATCTTTTTAATTGTATTGTGCTTGCTTTGGAAACTAATCCTAATCATTTGGCATTGTTAGAGAAGCAAAAAGAAAATTATGAATCATTAAGTCGGCATAAAATATTACAAAGACCATTAACTCCCAAAATGATTTCAGATGCAATTTTAGAAGCCTATGCCAATTATGAAATTGAGAATAAAAAATATTTAAATTCTTTGGCTTTAATGGGAAAATCTGAATATGATGCTGAATTAAACAATGAAAAACAAATTATTTTTGACTTAACTTTTTCTAAATATATTTATACTTCCCCACAAAAAATGGATTTTGAAGAAGCCTATCAAGAAGGGAATACTAAATTAAGTTATAAGTTATATCTTCAAGCCATAGAATATTTTAAATTTACAAGTTCTTTAGATTCAAAATATAGAGGAAAGTCATTATTTAAACTTTTTTATATTTTTTCCATTAAAAATGATCAAAAAAATGCAAAAGATTATTTTAATCAAGTATGTCAATATTATATCGAGCAAAATAAGTGGAAAAGTGTTGAAGAAATAATTAAAATATCCATAGAAAAATCAAACTTTAATCCCCATCCCATATATAAGTTACTCTTGTCTCAAATAGCTTTGGATAATGATTTTGATATATTGAATATGATTGAACTGGCTATTAAATATTTTTCTTCGGAAGAAATAGTAAAAAATATTGTTTCAATATGTCATAATGATATTATACCTATAAAATTGGATAATATTTTAAAAAACTTTCCTGACTTGTATTCAAAAATTATTAAACAAAATGAAATAAATAAAATTCAAAAAAATATAGAAAATAAATATCAGAATGAATTTAATAATAAACAAAACGCAAAAGTTAAGGAAAGAAGTAACGGTATTCAGATAAGTTCAGCCAAAAATAAAAATATAGGTAAAAATATTGACGAATTATTCTACTATAATGACGTGGAAAATGATAAAGAAAATGTTTCAAAAAACGAGAATATTATGGGCTCTAAAATTATAACAGAAAAAACAAGCCCTATAAATTTAGCTCGAAAAGAAAATAAAGCGGTAATTGATGAAATTTTGCCCGAATTACAGGCGGAAAATAAAAAAAGTTCATTTTTTAGAGAAGTTATATATATTATAAAAAAAGTAATCAAAGAATCAAAATAATAATAAATATTTTTAAATAAACACGCCATTCCGGTTTTAAAAAACCATAATTATGGAATGATTTTTGATTTTAGAC
>CAYJGE010000161.1:0-6192 GCA_964369835.1 uncultured Mailhella sp. | reverse complement strand
AAGGGCGGGTCTATATAAGGGGGAAGCAATTGCTTACGTTTGAGGGGGAAAACTCACCCAGCTTATGTCGAACAAAGTGAGACTAAGCGTCATGGATTGGTTCAAAAAACGTGGTTTTCTCCCTCAAAAAAAACAAAAACGGATTGACGTGCAGGGCTTACCACGTGATTCCTCACGCCATTCCGGATTTTACAATTGTCTAAAATATGTTATAAATGTTTTTAGGTTGTTGATGTCAAATAAGTTTTTATCTAATATTCTACTTAAGGGGGTTTTTTTATTTAGTGATGATTGATATATTCTTGCAAAATTAAGCACTATGAAATAAACTCCAAACCACAAAATAATCCATTACAAGTACAATAACTACTTCATTTACCTTGTATAAATATCCATCATGCTCTGAATGTTCTTCAACTTCAAGCATGGCTTCATATAATTCATCAAACATAATACTTACCCGCCAATAAAATTTGAGATAAGCATAACATACTATAATATAAAATTAAACAAATTTTTTGTTTAATAATTTAAAGTGTTTAATGGGGTTGTTGGTAAGTCATGAAGCAGGGTACAAAACCGGAATGGCGTGCTTTATGTAGAGGATATTAAAATTTTACTTGACACAATTGTTTTATAAAAATAAAATATTTTTATGTTAAAATATCAAATAATATTAACGCCTTATAATACTTTATTGTGGAAGTTGATACAGGGCGATACTGAGGATAATATCTATCCAGATGAAGTTCAGGTTGATTGGTGTCAATCTCTTTTTGAATTGGGAGCAAATCTTTTTCAATCAAATTCTCCTATCCTATCATTTTGGCAGGATTTTTCCGAATACTTTATTCGTGCCTTATGCCATATTCCCGAAGGTAAGGTAGACAATCAGCCTAATCTTGATCTTAGAATTTTTGATGTTATCGAAACCCCATCAGAGGAAAAATGTCAAGAGTGGTTTGATTTGGCACCAATCATGGAAGGTGGTGAATATCTTTCCAAAAATACATTTTTAGATATTTGGCAAGCCCTTATTTCATGGTGTAATAAGAGTCTTTTGGAATTTCCTGACTTTGAATCTTGGCTTGCAAGTCAAGCACCACGATGGCAACAAGTTGGTCGTATAACGTTCAATCTTGCTGAAAACAAAGCAAATCCACAAAAACCTTTTGGCTTCATGGCTACTTATACAGATGGTTTATCTCAAAGTGGAAAAATTGTTCATATTCCATTAGGAAATGCTTTGCAAAACTATGCAGGAAAGAAAAATAATGCGGCCTTACTTAAACTTCTTTTTCCCATTCAAAGGGCAACAGAATTATTGCCTTGGGTAGATGAAATGCTTTTAACAAAGGAAATTTATAAGCCTATTGCTTTTACAGCTCAAAAGGCATATCAACTTTTAAAAGATACATCAGTGCTTGAGCAATGTGGAATTATTTTGCGTTTACCCAATTGGTGGAAACAACGTCCTCGTCCAAAAGCTGTTGTCAAAATTGGTGATAATAAACCAAAAGGTCTTGGTTTGGATGCTATTGTTTCTTTTAATGTAAAAATAGCCCTTGGGGATATTTCATTAACAGATGAAGATATAAAATTTTTGTTAAATTCTGATGATGATTTTATATTTTTTAAAGGGCAATGGGTAGAAATTGACAAGCAGAAGTTACAACAGATTTTAGACCATTGGAATTTACATCAAGGTAATACACAAGATGGAGAAATGAATTTTGCTAAAGCCATGCGTCTTTTGTCTAATATGCCAAATGATAATGATATTGACCATAACTCGATAAATTCTTCAGAAATAAATCAGTGGCAACAAATTGAACTTGGTGAAGAACTGCAAAAGGTTATGGAATTTTTCCGCACCCCCCTTGATCAAGGCCAACCACAGGGATTAAATGCAGTTTTACGCCCTTATCAAAGAAAAGGTTTTGCATGGCTTAGATTTCTTACAAATATGGGCTTTGGGGTATGTCTTGCAGATGATATGGGGCTTGGCAAAACCTTACAAATACTTGCATTATTGCTTGATGATTTAAACAATCAAAAAAACATAGCAGCTAAGCCCTCATTATTGGTTATTCCTGCGTCACTTTTGGGGAATTGGCGTAATGAAGCTGAAAAATTTACTCCTGAGTTAAAATTTATTATTTTACACCCTGCTGAAATTTCTAAAAACGAACTTGGACATATTTTTGAAAATAGCTATAATTTTCAAAATACTGTCAATAATTATCAGCTGGTGATAACCACTTATACCTTTTTAACTCGCTACACCGATATTTTTTCAGTTCAAGCATGGCATAGGTTAATTTTAGATGAGGCTCAGGCAATTAAAAACTCCACCACAAAACAAGCAAGGGCTGCTTGTAACATTTTGGCAAATTCACGAATTGCCCTGACAGGAACACCTGTTGAAAACAGACTTTCGGATCTTTGGTCTTTATTCAACTTTATAAATCCCGGTTTACTTGGCTCGGCCAAGGATTTTAAAAATTTACTTACCAATCTTGAAAAAAGGCAAAGCGACCAATATGCACCATTAAGAAAATTAATTTCACCTTATATCATGAGACGAATGAAGACAGATAAAAATATTATTGATGATTTACCAAGTAAAACCGAAATGATTCAATATTGTCAATTATCACAGCAACAAGTAAAAATTTATCAAAATATTATTTCATCATTAAAAAAACAGTTAGAAGCTGTTCAAACAGAGGAAAATCCAATTCATAGACAAGGTATTGTTTTACAAACCCTTATGCGGTTAAAACAAGTTTGTAATCACCCTTCGCAATTTGCAGGGGATATGCAATTCAATCCAAATGAAAGCGGTAAATTTTTAAGATTGGCTGAAATTTGTTCTGAAATTGCTTCACGGCAAGAACGTGTTTTGGTATTTACTCAATATCAAGAAATAATTGAACCTTTGGCAGAATATTTAAAAACAATATTTAAAAGACCCGGTTTGATTTTGCATGGAAAAATTAATGTCAAAAAACGAAAAGAATTGGTAGCTCAATTTCAAGAAATAGATGGACCGCCTTTTTTTGTAATATCATTAAAAGCCGGTGGAACGGGGCTTAATCTTACGGCAGCGTCCCAAGTAATTCATTTTGATCGCTGGTGGAACCCTGCCGTTGAAGATCAAGCAACAGACAGAGCTTTTAGAATTGGACAAAAACAACCTGTATTTGTTCATAAATTTGTGGTGAGGGGTACTCTTGAGGAAAAAATTGATAGTATGTTAAGTGAGAAAAAAAATCTATCCAATGAAATTTTAGGCTCAAATAATGAAATAAATATTACAAGTTTAGACGATGACGCATTATTAACAATGCTTAACCTTGATATTTCAAGGGCTTTAATTTAATTTTTTCAGTATAACCGGTTTATATTGAAAATATTACCATTAACTATTTTTTAAAGGTGAATTATTTATGTATGGTTATTATCCTGAATATATCTCTGTTGCAGACAAAAAAAAACAAGCAATCAAAATGCGGGAAAAGTTACGCAAAAAGCAAGATATTGAACCTGTTATTTTAGAAGGTAAGTCAATAGCCAAAACATTTTGGGGGAAAGCTTGGTGTACAAATTTGGAAACTTATGCCGATTATGACAATAGGCTTAGTCGGGGACGATCCTATATTAGGTGTGATGCTGTTTGTCATTTAAAAATAGAGGCAGGAAAAATAATTGCTTATGTTAACGGCAGTTCACTTTATAAACTTGAAATCAAAGTTAATCCTTTGCCAAAAGATCGTTGGGAAAAGATTAAATCAAATGCTTTTGGTAAGATTTCAAATTTACTTGATATTTTACAGGGAAAGTTACCTAAGGAATTAATTCATAATATTTGTGATACGCATGATGGAATATTTCCAAGCCTTGAGGAATTATCTTTTAATTGTGATTGCCCCGATTATGCAAGCATGTGTAAACATGTGGCGGCAGCTCTTTACGGTGTCGGACATCGCTTAGATAATATGCCGGAATTATTATTCATTATGCGACAGGTTGAAATCAATGATTTGATTGCAAGTGATTTATATTTTGACACTTTAACTGAAAGCCAAAGTGAACAAACGGATCTATTGGAAGTCGATGATTTAGGTGCTTTATTTGGAATTGAACTTGAAAATCAACCAAATTTAACAAAAAATGCGGACGAAAAACCTGCTCAAATCGGTGCTAAAAAAGCTGTAAAAACAGTTAAAAATTCTAAAAAAGATCCTGTTAAAACTATCAAACCTGATAAATCTGTGAAACCTGAAAAGCCTGCTAAACCTGAAAAAACTTCAAGAACTACTAAAACTACTAAAACTACTAAAACTACTAAACCTGAAAAGCCTGTGAAACCTGAAAAACCTGCTAAAACGGAAAAAACCTCAAGAACTACTAAAACCGAAAAACCTGTCAAAACAATAGACAAACAGAAAAAAAGTTAATGAATTATGTAAATATTTATATTTTAAAATCATTGCATTAATGCAACTTGTTGTATTTATAGTGTTAAAATAGTAAAGTTGCTGTTATTGCGAGAAAAAAATCTGTAAAGACGAAGCCCATTAGGACGTGATTCCGGATTGAGGGGGAGACTAAGATGACAACGAACTTTTCGTTCCATTGCAAAACAGTCGTCCACCTCTTCTTTTGCATTTCACAATTTCAATATAGATTGAGTATAAACTAATTTCAAGTAACAATTGCGAGGACGAAGCCCAAAGGGCGGGGGACGTGGCAATCTCCCCGTTAAAGGCTGTCCCCATTTCTGCACTTATTTTTTTAGAATTTATATTCAATTCCTGCATTAAATCCTATTGTTTCACGTCCTCCCAAGTTGCCATTTATTTTTCCATAGAGTATAAAATTATCGCATTCTTTGGAAGCTCCAAGGGATAGAGTTATATAATCGTCCACATCTGAGCTTGGCAGTGGAACACCGCTCACATAGGTTATGCTATCTTCTTTTATCAAGAAATTATATTTAGCCGAGGCAGTCAGGGAAAAATCATTATCAAAGTTTGCCACAAAGGTTAAGGCAGGGCTGATTTGCCAAGTGCTTGAGTCTTCGGGGTTTGTATGAAGTCCTGCCGAGTTTGTATAATCCTCAGTGTTTACATGTGAATACGATACCCCAAGGCTTGGGCGAAGATTATATTTGCCCTCTTCAAAGCTGAAATTATAGGCGGCATTTACTCCAAAACCTAAAATTGTGGAATCGTACTCATCACTTGTATAGAAGATATTGAGAGGATCGTTATTGGTGATTTCATTATTTGTGAGCGTGGCGTTCACGGTTGCGCCGAAAGTAAAATTGCCGTAAAAGATACTTGCTCCAAGCCCTATTGCTCCGCCACTTTGTTCGGTTTCCACCTTGCTATATTCACTTTGAGTATTATTATAGCCAAGATAGGCAGAATATTTAAATTTTAAATCTCCTTGCCCGTAGGTCGGAGAATTAAAACCGGCCACAATGCCATAGCTTTCTGTGTCAATGGTATAATTTTCTGCGTCTGTGCTTTCAAAAGTGGCATTAGGCTGTGCCCATGCTGTCCATTGGTTTTGCATAGAATTGCGAGCAAGGGCATTTTCTAAAATTGTGGGGGCACTTCCTAAGTTTGTGCCTGTCTGAGTTTTATTGAAAATGACACTATTATCTATGAGTACCGCTCCCTCGGCATAAATCAAACTTTCCCCTTCATTAAGAGTAAGGGTGTCTACAGTAACAGTACCGCTGACGACATAGGTGGTTACATTATCTATAACAACTTTGGTAATAGCACCGTTTGGATATTCTTGAACGCTGATTGTAGCCTTTGTTGTTGATGTTGGATTAGCCAAAATGTATTCCAGATAAATTAGTTTTTCACCGTCAGACAAGCTATTATAACTTGTTGTGCCGTTCTCAATATTTGTATGCAAGGTTGCGATAGTATCAGCTTGCACCATATCAATCATATTTTCCAAGGCAGTGGCTGTTAAATCAAGGTTAGTGTGCGTGCTTGTAATTGTGGTAACATTCGCCACTTCTGCCATGGGGTTTACTGCTGTTCTTGTGAAATCGAGCGTGCCTTGGCTTTGAAGATTTGCGCTAGAAATTTCGTATATTGTAATGGGGCTGTATGCCTTTGTTGCACCAAGTGTGAACGCATTATTTGCATTTGTTACAGCCAC
>CAYJGE010000160.1:0-6419 GCA_964369835.1 uncultured Mailhella sp. | reverse complement strand
ACTCATTTTTTTCAAAAAAATGGGGTTTCCCCCCTCAATCCGGAATCACATGGAGGGTTTTCCCTCCCAAAAAAAATTAAATATTTTCTTTTTTACGACGATTAATTTCATTACCTGCTTTTACGGGACCGTTTTTGATAATATTAATAATGGCCAAGCATGTGTCATTTATAGATTTTTTAGTTTCTTCTTCTACATCATAAAAACCTGATAGAACATAGGAGCTAAGCATAGAGGGATCACTTGGACGCCCTATCCCAATTCTAAGCCTATAATAATCATTAGTTGAAAGTCTTTCGGATATAGACTTTAAACCATTGTGTCCGGCTATACCGCCACCTTTTTTTAGTTGAATTTTACCCGGTGGTAAATCAAGTTCATCATGAACAATATATAGTTTTTCATGATTTATTTTATACCAAGAAAGTAGGGGTTGAACAGATTCACCGCTAAGATTCATGAAGGTTTGAGGAAAGGCAAATAACCAAGTTTTTTTTCCAAAATCTACTCTAAACAATAAGCAATTAAATTTATTTGACACCTTCTCCAATTTATATTCTTTTGATATGGATTCCAAAAATTGTTCCAAAGCTAAAAAACCAAGATTATGCTTTGTATTTTGATATTTTATCCCCGGGTTACCAAGCCCAACCATTATCCCTTCCAATTCCATTTAATTTTGCCCTGTAAAACGATTTATATCCCTTGCAATATCAAAGGCCTTTAGTTCTGATTCAGCCATTTTACCAAAGATTGAATCAGGCTCTCGCCCTTTCACCTCTTCTAAAATGGATCTCCATGTTTCATTATCACCCATTTTTTTATTAACTCTTGCTTCCCTTAATTGAACACCTGCATAATCTGAAGAAGTCGGAGGTACAAACTCTCTATAGCGATTTATCCATTCCAAAGATTCTGCATAGCGACCTGCAATTTCAGTTATATCCATAAGAGCAGCTATACTTTCTCTGATTCTTTCATCATCAGCAAATGGTGATTGTTGATTTTTCAAATCTTCAAACATTGCCAAAGCATCCAAGTTTGCTTGGTATGATTCACGCAAGTTTTGCCTTCTTTCAGCATCTCTGGCCAAAAAATACTGGGCATATGCTCTTTGATACAAGGGAACTTCTTCATTTGGAGCAAGCGCCTGCCAAATTGGTAAGGAACGGGCAGGCAAACCAAGGTTTTCTGCCGCCAAAGCGATTGAATATAAACGTTGTAGTCCGATATCCTTTGGTAAATCCCAACCGTCAACCTTTGCTGTTACGTCAAGTACCCTATTCCAATTTTGAGAACTCAAAGCATTTGACAGCATTATGCTATAGGCATATAGCCCATTATTAAATTCATCTTGATCTTTTGGATCGCCTGTAAGGAACGTTTCAAGAATTTCCTCTGCTGCCGGTATATTGCGCCGATTAAGATATCCTCTGGCAAATGCCATTCTAAGTTCAGGCGAATATGGTTGATAAAGCTCATGAATTTGAGGATATTGTTCCCAAAGACTTAATGTTTGTTCATAATTGTTTTCATCTATGGAAAGTTGAAAAAGTGGCTCAACGGCTTTGTGCAGAACTTCAAGAGCAAGATCAGCTTCTTTAAATGTAATATATTTTGAATAATAATCTTTTGCCCTATCGGCTGCCAATTTATAATCTTTGTTCCACAAAGCTTCAACTGCGAGTCTAAGTTCGGCATCTATTGCTTCTTGAGAGCCGGGATGTTCTTCGATTAATTTATTATAATATATACTTGGTAAGACAGGATTTGGCTTTTCATACATTGCCAAAATGGATTCCAAACTATCAATATCAGAATAATATCCATTTTCTGCCTTAAATAGCAAAGCAGATGGGCGATATTTAGATTCCGGAAAATCAGCAATTAATGTGTCTAAAACCTTATGGGCTGATTCAACATCATCTTCCATAAAATATAATTGCGCAATACTATTTAAAGCAAAATCAGCTTGCTCTCCTTTAGGGTCAACATTATACATTAACCAATAGGTTTCAATGGCTGCTTTATAGTCTTTCAACTCTTTTTCAACGTCGGCTCTAATAGTAAAATATTCAGGATCTTTTAAATATAATCTTGACCAGCGTCTATCCATAAAGTCAATAAAAGCCTTTGTTCTTTGCAAATCACCTTGTTTAAAAAGAGCCTTGGTTTGCAATAGGGCGGCTGTTTGAGAAAAATCATCATCAGGATAATTATTGATAACTTTTTCTAAATAGTTTGACGCTAAAGCATATTCACCCATTTCAAGATAATGATTTGCTAAAATCAATAATGAAGCAGGGGTTTGCTTTTCACTTGGATAAAGTTCAAACAGACGTTTTACAAATGCTTCGGCTTCATCTACTCTATTTAATGCCAAATAAGTAGAAACTAATATTTCATATATTTCAGGCATTGCATGATAGTTTGGACTTGCATTTATCAACTCTTGAGCAGCATTTACAACTTCATCACCCTTTTCTTTTAAATTTACACTATTTAAACCATAAAGTGCTCTTAAACGCAAAGACAAAACTTCTTCAAGTATTTCAACAGGCAAAGACTCATCCCTTAGTAAATTTGCATTTTTTAAAACTTCGTTTTGATGACCATTTTCAGCTGCTTCTTTCAAATTAGCTATGGTTTGAGGAATGTCTAAGGGAGGTGGCAACACATTTCCTTCTTCATCAACATAAATAATTTGCCCCTCAGGTTTTGGAATTTCTTCTCCATTTTCTGAACTTGCTTGTTCAGAATTTTCTTCAGTATTTGAAGCGATTTCTTCAGTTTTATCATTTTCTTCATCAAAAAATTCATTTTTTTGCGTAAATTCAATTACTTCTTTTTCAGTAAGAGGTTTAGATTCATTTGATGTATTTTCTGACAGAGAAAAACTAAATGAAGTTCTGCCCCCTTCATCTGCTAAACTATCATCAGTAGAATTATCCGTAATTACATTTTCATTATTTGAATCAAAATTTTCTGTTGTGGATTGTGAATTATTATTAAAATTATTCAAATCCGAAATTTCTTGATTTTGGTTATTAATATTTTGCCCATTACTTATTTGCCCTGTTGACTGATCTTCCAATTGTTGAAACCCATTATTTTGATTATTACCTTGGCCTACAAGATTACTCTCTATGGGATTATTGTCTGCAAGATTATTGTCTATGGTATTTAAATTTTGTCCATTAGATAACTCATTATTAAGCGCTCCTAAACTGTCTGTATTTTGATTATTTTCAGAGTTTTGCGGTTGAAAGTCTTGAGCTTGAGAGTTTTGTGCCTGATTGTTTATTTCAGATGTTATATTATTTTGATTTATTGTATTTTGCTCAGGTAGAGAATTATTTTGCTCAGCAAGATTAGTTTGTTCGGGAGCATCAGTTTGTTCTGGAGCATCAGTTTGCTCAGCAAGATTAGTTTGTTCGGGAGCATCAGTTTGTTCTGGAGCATCAGTTTGTTCAGCAAGATTAGTTTGACTGCCATTTTCAACATCATCTTGAGCAATAAATTGATCTTCAGCAGCTAATTCTTCCAACAGTTCAAGAGTTTGTGGTGTTGAAGTCCATCTTGATCCCAAGCTATCAGAATATAAATTAATTAAAAAATCACCATCAGGATTTTTTGATTGAATAAACCCAAAGCTTGGATTTGCCAAATTAATTATAAATCCTGATTGCTTAGGTGTGATACTTTCAATTAATGCAGTATTAATATCAGGAAACTCTAAATCTTCAGGATTTAAATTTGAAATTTCGACATATAAAGATTGCGGTGAAATTCTTGTACTTTGTACATTTTGACTATCATTTGCATCAGATAAACGAATCACATCACCATAATTACTTGGATCCAGACTAATTTCAATCCCATAGGAGTTGGTCGCACCAAACATAGCACATAAAAAAGATGTGATAAAAAAAGATTTTCTATACATAATCATTTACCATTCTTATAAATTTTCATCTTTACGTTTCTTTAATTTTTCAATTAAAGTTGTACGTTTAATTCCTAAAATTTCAGCAGCTTGATTTTTTACACCAAGAGCTTGATCCAAGGCTTCATCAATAATTTTATCTTCAATCATTTCTAAAAATTCTTTTAATCCTAAATTATAATTCTTCATATTTTTCAAACTTGGTAAGGAAAACGGTTTTTCAACATTTTCTGAACTATCATTAAAAATTAAAAGGTCATTATCTTCTTCATTAATGCCATGCAAAATGCTTGCCAAAGATTTCTTTTCATCTTTAGATAAACAAGTATCTAATTTATCAACCGCTGTTTTCTCAGGAATTGGATTGTCTTGCAAATTTTGTGCTACGGGAGGCAAAGGAGGTAATTTATCTATCTTACCGGCATTAATAATAATTTTAGAAGGCAAATCACTTAAAACCACACTTGGGCCATCTGCTAAAATACTAAGACGCTCCATAAAATTTTCAAGCTCTCGCACATTACCAAACCAAGCATAATTTAAAAAAGTTCTGGCCACTTCATCAGATAAATAAAGACGTTCTCTCTTCTTTTTTTCACAAAATTTCTTTAAAAAATGATTTGCCAAAATTAAAATATCTTGCCCACGTTCTCGTAAGGGTGGTAAATGTAAAGGAATTACATTTAACCTATAATATAAATCTTCACGAAAATTTCCAAGCTCAACTTCACGTTCCAAATCTTTATTTGTTGCAGCCACTATTCTGACATCTACTTTTTTGGGACCGTTTCCCCCCACTCTTTCAATTTCTTTTTCTTGTAAAACACGTAAAATTTTTACTTGTAAAGCAATATCCATTTCACCAATTTCATCTAAAAAAATTGTACCACCCTCTGCAACTTCAAACCTTCCGGGTTTTGTACGTATTGCATGGGTAAAGGCACCTTTTTCATGTCCGAAAAGTTCAGACTCCAAAAGTTCTTTTGGAATTGCTCCGCAGTTTACCGGAATAAAAGGATTATTATTTCGAGAACTTGCATTATGCAAAGCCCTTACTAAAACCTCCTTACCGGTTCCGGACTCACCGGTAACCAATACAGTGCTATCGGTTGGCGCTACTTTTGCCAAAATTTTAAAAACATCAATAAGTGATGTTTTTTCACCTATTATCCCCCATGAATTTTGACTCATATAGCCCCCATAATACAAATAATTTACGCACCAATATATTTTCACATGTCATCAACTAAACCTAGTGTATTGAAAAATAATATTGTGTCAATAGTCTGACAGTTTAAAATAATAATATATATTTTAAGGAAGTAGGGATTAAATTAGTTCTGTATCAAAAATAATTTTAAATCGTGCATGTTATCAATAAGATAGTCAGGATTTTCAGACTCTAATTCTTCCCTTGAACCATACCCGTATAAAATACCGGCCACTTTAATATTATTTTTCTTTGCTCCAATTATATCATGCTTACGATCTCCAACCATAATTATTTTATCAGTTATTTTTGTATTGGTTTGTTCCAAAGCAAAAGCAATAACATCAGCTTTATTTGTTCGTGATCCATCAAATTCACTGCCTGCAACAAAATCAAAATATTGTTCAATCTTAAAATGTTCGAGAATTTTATAGGCAAAATCTCTAACCTTTGATGTTGCCAAATAAATGATTTTATCATTATCTTTTAATGTTTTTAATAAATCAACAAGTCCATCATATAAAAAGCATTGAAAAATCCCTTCTTTAGCATAAAATTCTCTAAATTTTGCAATAGCAATCTCAATCTCTTCTTCTTTTAGTCCATACTCTCTAAAAGAAATATCCAAAGGAGGCCCAATAAAAGAGTTTAACGACTCTAAAGACGCATAGGGTATTGAAAAATGATCCAAAGCAAAAGCAACTGATTTTGTAATTCCTTCTTGAGGATTGGTAATAGTTCCATCAAGATCAAGTAAAACATGAGTAAATTTTGACATAATTAAACCTTCTATATTATTTTTATATTTTTATATTTTTTATAAAATACGCTTTTTTTTTTGAAAATTGTTTTGACAATTTTATTTTTTTTGCTAATAATTATAAAAAATAACATTCTAAAAAAGTTGGTAAGTTATATGTTTTCTCTTTTTTCAGTTTCAAATAATAAAGCTTCAGGCCCTAAACCTATTGATTTACAGCTAATTTCTGATGCTGAACTTTTAAAAATCTGGGATCAAACACAAAGCCTAATCGGTTCCATGGAAGAAAAAGATATTTCATCACATCTAACTCATTATTATTCATTTATAATTGAAACAGAATTACAAAATAGAGCTCAACTAAAGCCTACAGCTTTCTTTCAATTACTCAAAAATGATGAGCAAGATTTAAAATATCCATTAAAAAATCAAATTTTAACAAAAAATATGAGAGTATTAACAAAAGAATGATTTAATATCTTCAATACAACCATTTACATGAA
>CAYJGE010000159.1:0-6602 GCA_964369835.1 uncultured Mailhella sp. | reverse complement strand
ATTAATAAATCAAAATAGTTATATTGTTATTTGAAAAAATGTTTTTTTCAGGAAGGGGGGAAGCAATTGCTTACGTTTGAGGGGGGAAAACTCACCAAGCTTATGTCGAACAAAGTGAGACTAAGCGTCATGGATTAGTTCAAAAAAATGGGGTTTCCCCCCTCAATCCGGAATCACGTGACTGATTAATCAGTGCTTTCATAAAGTTAATTTTCACAACATAAGCAATAACGATTTCCATCTAATCTTTTTATTTTTTCATTCACTTCAAGCATTAATAAAGTCATATTTAATTCCGAAATATTTTGTTTATCACTTGGTAATAAAAATAATATTTCATCTGGGCTAAGGTTTTTATCATCTTTCAAAATTTCCAATATTTTTTGTTCAATTTCACTAAGTTCTGAAAAATCATTTTTCAGATGTTTTTTATTTTCAAGATTTTCAATTATTGTGGGCTTAGTTTTTTTATCAGCAGGGTTTAATTTAGCCTTTTTCTTTTGAGCAGGAATTTTTTTTTGAATTTCTTCAATTTTATAAGGTTTAACTTCCCCCATTAATTCCTTTGCCATTTTCCCGTAATCAATATCTAAACTTGGCAAAACATCATTAAAACCGGGACGAGTTTTAATTTCATAGGTTAAATAATCATTCTCACCTTGACTATCATTTAATTGGTCATTTTTAACTGCAAACTCTTCTTGATTTATTATTTTTTGGTTCACAAAATCCATGACTTTTGTGGATTTGCCAGTTGACTCACCAGTTGACTCACCTGTTGACTCACCAGTTGACTCACCTGACTCACCTGACTCACCTGTTGACTCATAAGTTATTTTCTCAAATCCATGCTCATTTCTGATTTCTATTTCAAGTTCACCAATTGTCAAATCAAGAGCAAATTCATTTTCCTTTGAATCTATGGCATTTATTCCATATTCCAGATTCGGAACAATTTCAGAAATTATGGACAAGGCGTCCTCAACACAAATGGCACCATCATTAATCAAGGCTTGGCAACCTTGACTATGGTGTTCATTCAAAGGCTGTAAAACAAAGATTGGGCGATTTTGTTCAAGAGCAATTCGAGCTGTGATTAAACTTCCGCTTTTAAGTTCAGCTTCTGCCACAAAAACAGCCTCGGAAAGCCCCGTGACCAGACGATTTCTAATGGGAAAATTTTGCGGTAGAGGTTTACAGTCCAAGCTGAATTCACTGACAATTAAACCTTTTTGAACTATTGCTTCATAAAGTTTTGCATTTTCTTTGGGGTAAACATAATCTATCCCACAGCCAAGAACTGCAATTGTACTGCCAAGATATTCTAGACCTCCCCAATGGGCAGCAGTGTCAATACCCTTTGCCAAGCCTGAAACAATACAAATCCCATAGGAAGATAAATCCTTGGCTATTTGTTCGGTCTTTTTAATACTGAAATTTTGAAACTTGCGTGAACCGACAATGGCTATGCAATGGGAAGATAATAAGGAAGTATCACCCTTAATATAAAGAAAAGGAGGTGCATCAATTATTTGTTTTAAACCAAGAGGATAACGATAATCAGTCCATAAAATAACTTCACCAACAACATGTTTGCATAGCTTCCAATCAACCAAAGCATCTTTTCGCCATGCCTCGCTTTTTAATTCAGAAATTAAAGCCTTGGGTATTTTATGGTTTGAAAAATTATGCAAATTGTTTGCATCATAATTTGTGGCTTCACAAAAAACTTGATAGGCCGAATTATAATTGACCAATAAGGAACGTAAAGTTCTGGGATTTAATGATTTACAGTTTTTTAACGCCAATGCAGCCCAATATTCCTTTTGGGCATCAGTGGATAAATTTTCAAAAATTGTTTTCATTATTTTATATTGTTCATGAAGAACTTGGTATAATAATTTTTTATAATAAAATCTGCAAAAATTAAATTTCATTGAAAGCTCTGCACAATTCATTGTGCAGAGCTTTCATGGAGTGTTTACTTCGTAAACACGACCGCGTCGTCTCTCATCGGATAAAATAAAATCTGCAAAAATTATAAGTTCTTGCAGATTTTGTTTTATATAAATTGATTGTAATCCAAAATTTAATTGGGCACGCGTTTGGCGGCACTTGAATTGGGAAAATCTTCTTTAAGCACACTATAGTGTAAATTAGCATTATTTGCATCGCCAAGCTTTTGATAACTCATACCGGTTTTAAGTAAAGAATCGGCGGCCTTTGGATGTGTGGGATAACGAGTTTGCACTTCCTTGAAGGAGAAAATGGCATTGGGATAATCACCTCTGGCATAATAGGTTTCCCCCTTCCAATAAAGGGCATTGGGAGCTAACACACCTTGAGGATTTGCCTTTAAAAATGCATCAAAGGCCTTTTCTGCATCGGAAAATTTTCTTTGATTGTATAATGACAAAGCCACATCATAATTTGCTGCCGATGGGGTATGCTGTGAAACAGATGGTAATTTTGGGCTTTTGTCATTTGTAGCCGCTTTTGACTCGGGCTTTACATCTTGATTATTGCCAATCTTAGTTAAATTTTGGCCTGTGATTGAACCAACTTGCTGTTCCGGCTGTTTATTTGGTGCATTATTTTTTGTTTCGTCAACAGTTTTATCGGTAATCGTTCCCTTTGGAAATTGCAAAGTATTGGAAGCAGTTTCAGTATTGCCATAGGTCATACCTTCTGGCAAATAATGTTCATCGCTGATCTTACGATCAGGTGAGACATTATTTTTATCATTGGGTAAATTTTGCTTATTGTTTTGAACAGGTTTAGGTTTATCCACTTCGGGTTTATTAACCTTGGGCGAGTTTGGAGAGTTGGCCTTATTTACTTGCGGAACTGTTACGGAATAGGGTTTGGGAGCTGTATTATTTGCAATATCAACACCTTTTACTCTGGTAGGTACTCCGCGTTTTCTGGCATCAACTTCCAAGGTGTCCATACGCAAATCCAAATCCATAAGCATATCTTGAGTTGTATTGGAATATGAAACCAAAGAATCTACTTTTTCAGATACTTGATTTAAATTATCTTCAACAGTAGCCAATTGGGATTTACCGGCCACACAAGCAGTCAAGAAAACAGAAGAAGATAGGACTAAGATTTTAATATATTTCATAAACTCACTCTTTACATTTAAATTTTTATATTTTTATAATATGTAAATTCTTCAAAAAATCTAATACTATGAACTGTAAAAGTCTCACAAAAAAAAATTTAGTTTATTTTTTTTTTATTGTCAATAAGAAAACATTGTTAAATTTTGGGAACAAAGTCAAAATTTTCAGATAGTTTAAGAATAATTATCCCCATTAATCATTTAATTAAAATTTTAAATTAAATGATTACTTTTGACATTTTTCATTTATTAATATATATTTTTTAAATTGGATAATTTTATTATGGTTTTTATTAATAAATCCTTAAAATAACCCAAGGCAAACCCATACACAATTATTTTTTTACTAAAAATATTTTATAAATAAAGTTTTTGTATCAAGGTTAAAAAATATAATTTTCAATTATAAAAAATTAAATATAGGGAAAAAATGTTACAAATATCTGAATTAAAATCTTTAGCAAGTGATCTTTCAGAACAATTCAGCAGCCTTTGGAGGCGGCTTTGACCTTGAAAGCAAAAAATCCAGACTAATAAAAATAGAAGAACTTATTTCCGGCCCAAATGCATGGGAAGATAAAGATAAAATGACCTTGTTATTAAAGGAAAAAAGACAGCTTGAAGCCGAGGTCAATGATTATGAAACTTTATTGACAGCCCATGAAGACATGCTTGAATGGCTTGCTTTTGCAAACGATGGCGAAGAAGAAGCCATAAGTTCCTTGAATGAACAAATAATTTTATTACAAAAAACGCTAAACACAACAGAGATGGGAATATTGCTGGCAGATCCAACCGACCGTATGGACGCCATTATTGACATTCATCCCGGTGCCGGCGGAACAGAAGCTCAAGATTGGGCATCAATGTTAGAACGTATGTATATGCGCTATGCAGATGCAAAAAAATATAAACTTGAAATTTTAGATTATTTGGCAGGGGACGAAGCCGGAACAAAAAGTATAACTTTTCGTATTCAAGGTCGTAACGCCTTTGGCTTACTGAAAGGCGAAAAAGGAATCCATAGATTAATTCGTATTTCTCCTTTTGACTCATCGGGAAGAAGACATACTTCTTTTGCTTCGGTTGATGTTATTGCCGATGCAGGCGATGAAATCAATATAAACTTAAAAGATGAAGATTTGCGTATTGATTTTTATAGGGCTTCCGGCGCAGGCGGACAACATGTAAATAAAACAGAATCCGCTGTCAGAATAACTCATTTACCCACGGGCATTGTAGCACAATGTCAAAATGAGAAATCTCAACATAGCAATAAAGATTCTGCCATGAGAATTTTAAAGGCAAGGCTTTATCAACACGAACAAAATAAACGTGATGCTTTAAAACAAGCTGATTATCTGGGAAAAGATGCAATTGCTTTTGGAAGCCAAATAAGAACGTATACAATACAACCATACAGACTTGTAAAAGACCACAGAACCTTATGTGAAAATGGCAATGTTGATGCTGTGCTTGATGGTGATTTAGATAATTTTCTTCGTGATTATTTACTATATTCCCATGAAAAGCGTAAGCAATAGTTTAGGAGTAAAATTGTGCAAAATGATATAATCAATAATGATAATAAACTTGAATTTTCTGCACTTGATTCAGAATATGATGCAGAAAATTCATTATTGATAAATTTATATAAAGTTATCCAATCAGCATTTTTTAACTATAATTGTCTTTCTCCAAGCCAAAGGAAGAAGGAAATTGATGAATTATTATCTAACCCTTTAAAGAGTCATTATTGGCATTTGTGTATCCCTCAAACAAACCATAATAAACTGGAATTTATTGAAAAAATAGAAAGCTGGTTGGAACTTGGTATTGAAAACGGTTGGATTAAATATGCAAATTTAGATAAAATATTTAGTCCTCTACATAAATCTTTTTTAGATCAAGAAGAATTTTGGCAAAGGTTTGTTTTAGCATGTGATACCAGAAAAAATCACCTTACCTTAGTTCTATTCAAACTTCAACATCAGAACTATAAAAGTCAATTAAAAGAAATAATTGAACAATTATTATTCTGCACCGATAAAAATGATTTTTTTGGAGAAATCAAAGGTTTTGGAGTTGGCCTTGTTTTACCCGGCACAGGTTGCTTTGCGGCCAGTGCTTGCGCAGAACGAGTTTTGGCCAATATGAAAACTTCCTTACCAAACCATGATTTTGAGGCAGGAATTACTGAAATTTGTGAGGGCGAAAATGCCGATACAGCTTTTGCCCATGCCAAAGAAGCTCTTTTACAAAATAAAGCCGATAATATGTTTGTAAAAATTTATCAACGTGCCAAGAAAGATTTAACAAATAATTCATTAGTGCAAGCAGACGAAAAACGTTTCTTGTTTTTTGGAATATAAAAATAAAAACCTTCAATAAGATATATTTGCTATTCTAATAAAACAATGAACAAATATTAAAAGCATTTAGTATCAAAGAGTTAGAGGTATATATGAACAGCATGAGCTTAGCTATCATGAGTGGTAAAGGTGGAGTTGGAAAAAGCAACATCACTCTTAATTTGGGATATATTTTAGCGTCAATGGATTATCCTTTATTGGTTATGGACTGCGACCTGGGTCTTGCAAACCTTGATGTTCTCTTGGGAATAACTCCCGATGAAAACTTGCAAGATGTTTTACTTAGAGGGGCTGACGTGAAAGAGGCTATCATGTCTTTAAAAAAACCAGCTGATAAATGTTTTGATATTCTGCCTGCCGCCTCAGGAGTTCCCGAATTGACTGATATGTCATCTGATGTTAGGGAATTAATCATAAAAAGAATAGAGCCGTCTTTAAAAAAATATCAATTTGTGCTTATGGATTTAGGAGCAGGAATACACGGAACAGTTCAATCATTTGCAGCCATGGCAAGCATCAGAATTGTGGTGCTTACCCCCGAACCTACAGCCCTAACCGATGCCTATGCATTAATTAAAGTTTTAAAACAAGAGCTTGGAGTCCAAGACTTTTTAATCATAGTAAATGATGTTGCCAATAAAAAAGACGAAGAAGCAACCTTTAAACGCCTTGAGCTTGCCTGTCAAAGATTTTTGGGAATAAACCCTGTACTGCTTGGCAGTATCAGACATGATGAGAAAATGCATCAAGCAGTGATCAGGCAATTGCCACTTGCTGAAATTTTCCCTGAAAGTAATGCTGTCAAAGATATTGAAGTATTGGCACATCGCTTAATTAAAATCTATGAAAGCATGCAAGTTAACTTGGTGGATCAACCGGTTCTGAAAACTCTGGATTGTTAAAAAAACGCCGATTAAAACGAAATTTTTAATTTCAATAAAAACATTTTTTATAACATATTGTTTTATAAAATGTTTTACAAATTTTTTTGCAAAATATTTTATTTTTTTTGAAAGCATATTTCACAAGCGGATTGACGTGCATAAACACACGTTATTCCAATTTGGGGGCTTTGCCCCCAAACCCCCAGCAAAGGGAGTGAC
>CAYJGE010000158.1:0-6771 GCA_964369835.1 uncultured Mailhella sp. | reverse complement strand
ACAAGATATCTGAGATTTTTTTATTTTGCAATATGGGGCTTATTGGATGGTTACTCTAAAATGAAATCGTTATTATTTTTCATGGTTAATTCCTTGTTAAATGTTATAAATGTATGTATACTGAGGCTATCTAAGTACATTGTAGGTTTTACATATAATAGGGTATTTTTAAATAAAAAAAGATCACCATGAAAGATGACCTTTTTTATTTGCTATCCAATTTGTGATATGAACCTTGTTAAAACAAATCACATTTTTTTGTAATTCTGTTTTTTTGAAACTGCTCTGGTGTATGCTTCTAAAATGAAAATGAGAAAGTAAAAATAGCTCGCCAATCGTCTGTAGTCACATCTAAGACCCTTTCAAGAGGCTTTGCCACAAAGAAAGAGGCATTGAAGTTTGTGAGATCCATAATACTGCCCCACACATTCACACCCACACCTGCCGAAGAAGCACTCAGCCAAGGTGTATCTACATTTGCTGTTGGTAAAAAACGGGTTTTGCCCCAATCAACAAAGGTAAAGGGCTGAATTCCATACTTTTCTTTATATATATATGTCCAACGAAGTTCTGCCGCAGCAGCTAAACCTTGATCCCCCGAAACAACGCCCCCGTCATATCCTCGCCCAAATTGCGAACCACCAAGTGAGAATTGTTCATATGAGAATAATTGTTCGTCTGTTGTTTGCCCCTGTGCCGAAAGATAGAGACTGAAGTTTTTTGGCAAAGTCTGATTACGAGAGATAAAAATGTTGAATTTATTGAACTGAGCTCCTGCGTTCGGACGAGCAGAAATTGCTGAAAAATCGCTTGCACCTGCTATATCAAGTCCACGTACATAATTGAAGATGATTTGGTTTGTGCCTCCCCAAATGTCTGATATATCATAATTGAGTGAAAGAGTAAGATTTCTTGTTTTATCTCTGGTGTTCATCTCACCCATGATTTTAGATTCGCTATTACGATAATTGAAAGTTGCGCTTGCATTAAGGTTCATGTCACGTGAACGAATAATAGGATAGGAAGCTCCCAATGCAAAGTATTCGCTTGAGGTTTCGTATTCAAATTGACGTGCAAAGGCTGTATCCGGGTTAGGGCTATAGCTTTGCCCATAATTTCCTAACACGGTGAAACCATTTGAAAAATTATAAGATAAACCGGCTTGCCAATAGTGGTATTCGTCAAACTCAAGTGCTTGCCCATATGAAACATTTGTATTCAAACCAATAACTGGGAAAGAACTTGCTGACAGTCCTGCACTTAGCATGATAGGGCCGGAAGATTCAGAGCCTGTATTATCAAAACCGAAATTTCCGCTTAAAATTTTTCTATCCACTTGGATAACAAGGGTTGAAGCGCCTGTTGTTTCATTTGCAGGTTCAAAAGAAGTGGCAATTTCAAGCCCCGGAGTGCCTTGCACACGAAGCATAAGGCTTTCAAATTTCTTATGATTTAATGGACGAGCAAAAAGAATTTGATTTTCAACTTTTTTGAAATATCTTTTGAATTGCTCGACTAACTTTTCATCGCCTTGGTATTGCACGTTTGAAACAAAGCCCTCGATAACTTGCAAACGCACGCTTGCCCCTGTCTCGTCGGCCTCTTGAGGCGGAAGCACAACACGGCTTAATATATGCCCTGCATCGCGATAAAGCTTTGTCATTTCATCAACAATAGCAAGCACTTGATTAAAGGTAATGCTTGTATTGTAAATATTTTTATAATTCGCTGTTAATTCTTCATCAGTAAAGAAAGTGTTGCCCTCTATAACAAATTCTTTCAAAACAAAGGCTTGGCTTGTGTCTTGGCTGAAATCTTGTACAGGCGTTTCCTCCATTACGATTTTTGGCTGTGAGAGCGGTGCAGGTTGCTCAATTCTTTCCCTATCTAAAACGTCAACCGAGGTGGGCAGAGGATTGGCAAAGGCATTTGTCGTATAATAAGGTAGCGCGATTACACTAAGTATAAATGCTGATAATATTATTTTTTTCATTATATTTCCTTAATCAATTTTTGTTCCTATGTTACTTGCAACTTTTCTTGATAAATATTCGGAGAGACCCTGTAATACAAGGGAGAATCTTGGATCAGTTATTTCAAAATCTTTACCTGTGATTATATTTAAAAAATCAAGCCCCTTATTACCAAGCATTATAATAAAGCCTGTGCCAAGATCAAATTGTCTAATCATAGATTCTTTCCATTCATCGAAAGTCAAAGTGTCACTCCTAAACTCACCATTAAATGTTGCAGTCATTTGGTCAACCATACGCTGCATATGTGAGTAAAATTCTTTTTCTTCATCGGGTGATGGGTTATTTACCCTAATGCTTGATATTTTAGGTGGCACATAATTCACAGTGTTCTGCAATTGAATGGATATCGTTTCGTCTTGAATTTCGACTTGGGCTAATTGAACATTTGTGAACAGTGTGCTTTGCCATTCGGCTACAAGTAGCTCATTTAATTTCTCGATCGCAAGATCAACCCATTTAGACGGAGGTAAATCCATGAAAATGCTTTTGCCATAATCTCCTTGTGTATACTCGCTATTTATATCTGCAAGTGCAGCACTCATATATCCCGAAAATCCTGCATCTGCAAGCATTTGTCCAATCTCATTTGAACTAAGTTCGTTTAAGTTTGGTGGGAATCGGTTTATTATTGCTTGGAAGTTATTAACTTGTTCATTATCGATCTGAACATTGAACGCTTTTTCTCTTTGTTCGGGAGTCATATCAATAATTTTCCAGATATATTGTACAGGCATTTTAGTAAACATTATTGTATGTATCTGTTCTGAGCTTAAGTTCGTTATCTTTCGAGTATAACTTGGCAACAATTGATCGCTGTTTGCCATAATAAATTCTTGCGCAAGCGTACTCATATTGAGGAAGTTGTTAAGTTGTGTTCCTGGAAATTGATAGCTTAAAAGTTCTTCTGCAACTACCGACGGCATAGCAATCAAATTGTCAAACTCTTTATTACCTAGTCTTAACAAGGGAATAAGCGATGTGTGTTCAGGTGCCATTTTCAAAGCAAAATCTCTACGTGCACCCTCAAGGGAGACAAGGTTTGCTATATCAACGTCGGAAAGTGAGCCCGACAATTGTATAAATTTTTCTCTTTGTTCAACTGAAAGCGAAAGAATCTCTTTAATGTGTGTACCCGAAAGTAGATATGCTATGGTAATAGCATTTTCTAATTCATGAACAGGCAAATTAAGTAAGCGCGAGAGGTCTGCCAAATCTGCCAAATCTTTTGCAGGGAAATTCAAAACATAATCTATAGAGTTTTCCGGAAGCGCGATAAGATTCTTTAGTTGCTCAGCTGAGAACCAAGTGTCGATAATTTCATCTCTCAAAGCTACAGGTAAGTTAAGCAGGTTTCTAATATCTGTAACCCCAAATTCAAAAGCAATCAACTTCTCAATCGTTTCAGTGGGAAGATTTAAGAACATACTTCTATGCTCTTGGTTTAGATGAAGCAAGTTTCTTTGCATATCAGGCTTATAGGATAACACAGTCACAAGCTCATCAAAGGAAAGTGATAATGCCACACTATAATAACCGTCATCAAGTATTAATAAATCATTTAATTGTGTGTCACTTAGAGTGAGCATATTTTCAAAGGCATCCCCTGAGAAAGCAGAAAGCCTTTGCAGTTGGGAAAGTGAAAGCTCCATGTTTATAACTCTGTTCCAATCTTTACTTGGCAAATTTATAAACATTTGTAGTTCTGTATCTGTAAGGGAGGTAAAAGCTATTATTTGATGAAGCGGAAGCTCAAGCAAATCTTCTATTTGATTTAAAAAACCATCAATTCCAAGAAGTTTGCTTGCATTTTTGTAAGGTAATTCAAGAAGTTTCATCAAATCATCGGTAGAAAGCTGTAAGGCAAGTTCTAATTCCTTAGGTGTTAATAAAAATAGTATATTTCTTTGTTCTAATGTTAAGTGAGAAAGCAAGTTTTGCAAATATTCAATTTGTTCTTCAAGGTTTTCTCTATCTAAGTCGTTGATTATATCCAGAATTTTTTGTTCTTCTTGTTTTTGTTCTTCTTGTTTTTGTTCTTCTTGTGATGGCTGAACATATTTTACCACAACATTGCTACCGTAGTTTTGAGGCGTGCTAGGTTCATCGCCTTCTATAGTTATGCCGGGTTTAGCTGTAGTATTGTTCACACCTGTAACACTTGCAGCCGTGAGATCAACAGTTTTTGCATAAATAGAATAAGGAGATAATTCTGCTGTGCCTGATCGCATAATCACTGTTCCTGCTTGAAACACATGTCCCGCTTTCGTGGAATTACGGCCTCCAAGAATCAAAGTTAGATCATTTATACCAAAGCTTATTGTATCATTATCGCCCGCTTTTATTGTTCCTCTGGAATTTATTGTTGCACCATGGCTATTGTTTATAATAAATTCAGTTGCAGATGCAGTGGGGTCATCAAATTCAAACACTGTATTACGTTCCATGTTAAGATTCTGCAACTCTATTCTGTCTCCGTTACCAAAACTGCCACCCTTTGTGATGAGGATAGAGCTTGAATCATTCATATCTACATTGCTAAGATTTGGGTTATAAGCATTAAAATGTAATTTTGAAGTATTGTTCATGATTAAGTCATTTGCAACGTAAAGAGTAGAGGCTGAATTTATCGTAATACTTGCGTCATTATTCATAGTTAAATTGTTGTAAGCAATAATATCTAATGAAACCCCTTCCAAGCTTGCATTTGCTATAATATCAGAAGCTTCTAAAGTGAATTTATTTGTGAGCCAATTTATATCTTCATTTACTGTGATAGAATCTGTTGCAACTATTGAAAGGGGACCTGTATTATTCAAATAATTTTGCACCCAAGTAGCATTGAAATTTGTCCAATCTGCTTGAGAACCGCCTGAATTTGCCGCTGTGCTGATGGTAACATCGGCAGGGTCTAAAAGCCACAAGCCATTTGCTTTTACATCAATATCTTCATCAACTCCAAGATACTTACCCGAAGTTTCAAGATATTTTGTCGTCCAAGTGCCGTTTACCTTTGTTGCGCCGTCTGACCAAGCGATAACGGTGCCGTCCGAACCTGCGTCAATCGTACTATCTTCATCAATAATCAATTCCTTTGTGGAGGCAAGGGCAGGAGCGTCATCAAATCTGCCGACATAGCCTTCTTTTTGTTCGGCAGTCACGCCACCTAAATCTTTTCCGCCTTGGAATTCGCCGCCTATGCGGATAAGCCCGTCAGTAGATCCTTTTGCTTCTATGGTCGCATTCTCAACCTTCACTTTTTCTATGGCTGTTATGTCAACTCTACCGCCGACGTTTTTGCCTGTCGCTTCAACTTTTCCGCCTATATTGGCTTCATTGCTAGCTATCATGCTGATTGTTCCGCCGTCGGAAACAGAGGATGAAGCTGTGACTGTGCCTGTGTTTGTGATATTGCCTGAGGCACCAAAGATGATTTTTCCACCTTGAGAAGTGGCAGAGTCCGCCATTACAACGCCTGTATTATTCACTGAATTTATGACTATATTGTCAAGTTGAGCGGCTGTCATCACGACTACTCCACCCTCAGATTTGATTGTGCCCGTGTTTTCTACGCCCACTTGCTCGCCTTTGACGGTGTAAAGCGAATCGACGGTTTTTTCATCAACTTTAAATTGGATAAGCTCATCGCCGTGCAAATCTAAAACAAAGGATTCACCACTTGCAAGCACAACTTTGGCAAGTCTACCTGCAATAACGCCATCATTTCGCACAGTTGGAGCAACTAAGATAGCAAAACCTGCATCTGCAACCGTGATATTGCCTTTGTTGATAACTTGTGCGCCCTCTTTGCCTGCTTGATCGAAAATATATCTGCCTGCCATGAAGTCTGCATCTTTAATATCATTGGTAGTAGCCACAAATCCGCCTGTTTGGATTTGTGCGCCCTGATGAATGGTGATGCCGTTCGGGTTCACAAGATAGATATTCGCATTCGACCTTAAAAGTCCTGCCAAATCAGAACTGCCACTGCCTATAACACGGTGAAGTGCCGCCGCTTGAGCAGAGGGCATATTGTGTATAAAAGCTTCTTTTTGGGCAATACTAAAGCTATTCCAATTGATAATAGCATTTTGCGTGCTTTGGTTCACTGTCATGGTATTGCCTTGCTGTGCAATATTTGCTTGACCCGCGACAACGTTTCCGCCCTCAGGCAAGGCATAAGCCATATTGCTTGAATATAAAGCAAAAATACAGGCCAGTAATAAAGTTTTCTTTTTAAGTAATCGAGCAAGCCTTCTTGCGTGTTTACGCTCTTTTGAAGGGCTTTTGCTGTATTTTTCAATGTTGTGGAGTATTGACTTTAAAGACATTATACGCTCCTTATGCAGAAGTTTGTAAATTTAGTGATACATTTTTAAAATTTTATAACAAATTAACTCTAATGTCAATTTTTTTAGAATTTCAGTCTTACAAAATAAATTCTGTGAAATAGAGAAAGAAGTTCAACACGCACTAATTGCGCCTGATGCGTGGATTGACTACAACAATTCAAATCGGCTATGAAATCCCATTTCCTCGTTACTTCTAATGAAATGACGAGGAAGAAATTTAGAGAAGCAATGATTAAATCAGTGCTTCCCTAAGCTGTTTGTCTACTACTGACACACCAAATAAACACTGGACATTAAAATAAAAATTTGCTATAATTCCCTACATGGAAAAAGGTAACCATCCAATAAGCCCCATCTTTTCATAACTTTTATTTTTCATTATGCTT
>CAYJGE010000157.1:0-6845 GCA_964369835.1 uncultured Mailhella sp. | reverse complement strand
ACAAGATATCTGAGATTTTTTTATTTTGCAATATGGGGCTTATTGGATGGTTACTATTAAAATATTGTACACTCTTAGGTCTGCCATTTTCATCATAATCCGTGAACAAAGCTCTGCTTGGTCTTTCTTCAAAAGGAAATTCGTGATTTTGCAGTGTATTTGCCGAATTGACAAATCTTAATTCTGTAATCTTACCACCCACATAGATTAAGCGATAATGTCTATTCCTTTTTTGTGTTTGGGCTTGTTCTAAAGGAAATCTTCCCTCCGGTACGCCGTACCTTTCCACATAATCGGCATAATAATAGATTTTCTCTCGGTAATTGGCGTCATAATACCAAAGCCCAAGCCCTAAGAATAAAAGCAGACCAAAGGCGACAACCAATCGATTTTTTTTGACTCTTCCCTCGTGGCGACGTTTTAAATCATCATAACGAAGTCCAAGTAAAACAGCTAAAATTTTCAATATGGCATTATTGGTTGAAACATCTAAACCAAGGGGGCGGAAAATTTTGCGTAAACTTAAATTTGGATCACTATCTTCATGCACGGAAATACCAAGAGGTTTATCCTCCAAGTCACGCAAGGCAGGGGGATAGCATTGGATATTTGGATCATTATTTTCGGGGTTTCATTCAACTATTAAGGGAATAATTTTGTCTCCCCTTCCCATTTTTTGAAATTCGATTACTTCATCATTAACCCAATGCCTGCCATCATCATTTGGTTTGGCACTTGAGGGCGAGCAAATTACAATCAAATATTTTGATTGTTCAAGCTCTTGCCTTAAAGTCATGGAAAGACCGCCCTTGGGGGTGATGTCTGTGGTATCTCTAAATAGCGGACGAACAAATTTTGGTAATTCTTTACCATCTTTGGAATATTCATTGCGTAAAACCGTGGGCAAACGGTAATGCTCAATCTTATCTTGTAACCACTTACCCCACTTTGCATCTTTGTGAGAATAACTGATAAAAGCATAATAACGATAATTGCTGTCATCTGTATTATTTTGCATAAAAGACTCCTTGATTGTACGAGCGTTTTCAATAAATATTACAACATTTATAAGACACTTTAAAAATTAATATTTATATACACTATTATCGAAATTTTGTCCAGTTTGAATAAATTTTCTTCCAAGGCTTACGCACGTCAATCCGTTTTTTTTGAAAGAGAAAACCACGTTTTTAAACTAATCCATAACGCTTAGTCTCATTTTATTCGACATAAGCTGGGTGAGTTTTCCCTCCTAAAACATAAGTTATTTCCTTAATTCAATAGTAATTTTATACAAAAAACAAAAAAGTTTACACAAAAAATATTGACATTTATCGATAAAAATAATAGTAATAATTTATTTCTAAGATAATAAATTATTACTAAACGAGATTGAAGATTGCTATGAACCATATTTTAAAGCATTATTGTGATGTAGTTGAATTTCTTGGTCAAGTTTTAAATGAGAATTATGAAATATTACTTCATGATTTTAGCAACCTTGAATCCTCGATTATTGCAATTGAAAATGGTCATGTATCCGGTAGAAAAATAGGTGCGCCATTGAATGCAACTTGGGTAAAATATTTAAAACAAGGCAAAATTAAGAATAAAGAAGCATACATAAAGCAAGTAGAACATAAAAGCGGCACAATTGTTTCTGCAATGTTCATTCTTGATGATAATCAAACCCCCATCGGTATGCTTGGAATAAATTATAAATGTAAACCCGCTCGTGATTTGATAAAAGATTTGGAAAAAGCATTAGGTTTGAATACAGGCAATTCCCCAAAGAGCGAGTTTAACTTGGAAGACGGTATGCCAAAGTCTCCACGTAATCCTCAAGAAGTTGTGGATAATCTTATAAACGAAGTCATTGATAATTTAAGTATAGATATCGAAAGATTGTCACAAGAAGAAAAAATAGGAATTGTAAAAGAGCTTAATGAAAAAGGCGTGTTTTTAATTAAAGGTTCAATAAACCGTGTAGCTGAAGTATTGGCCACATCCGAATCTTCTATATACAGATATTTATCTAAATCACAATAAGGAGGAAAAAACATGAATATAGACCCCATTGAAAAAAGAATTATGGAAATAATTGATGAAAAACGTCTTGAAATTATAGATGTGGGAAATTATATATGGAAAAATGCGGAATTGGGTTACAAGGAATTTAAAACTTCCTCACTTTTTGCAGAAAAAATGCAATCATTAGGTATGAACCCAATGGAAAATTTAGCAATTACAGGTGTAAAAAGCTATCTAAAACCTAAAAAAGAAGATGAAGTAAATGTGTGTATCATGGGAGAGCTTGATGCACTTCCGATTTCTACACATATAGATGCAAATGAAAAAACCGGAGCTTCTCACTGCTGTGGACACAATGCTCAGATGGCGGGGATAATAGGCGCGGCAATGGCGCTTTCAGATCCACAGGTAAAGAATAATTTAGATGGTAATATTATTTTTTTTGCAGTGCCGGCAGAGGAATTTATTGATATAGAATTTAAGCAAGAACTTATGAAGCAAGGAAAAATTACATATGGCGGAGGCAAGTGCGAACTGATTAAAATTGGCGCCTTAGATGATGTAGATATAACCATCGGGCATCATGCAACAACAAAACCCGAAGTATTATTGGCAAACCATAGTACAAACGGATTTGTAAACAAAGTAGTTAAATTTAAGGGAATAGCTTCCCATGCCTCAGTTGAACCGCATATGGGTGTGGATGCTTTGGCCGCATATACGGTAGCAACAAATGCACTTGATGCTCAAAGACCTACATTTAAAGATAAAGACACAGTCAGAATACATGGATTCGTATCCCATGGCGGTGAAGCCATGAACATTATTGCAGACTATGTCAGTGCAGAATATTCTGTCAGAGCAAAAAATATACCGGCATTTGTTGATGCAAATAAAAAATTTGACAGAGCAATGAAAGCAGGTGCGGCGGCTTTGGGTGCAGGGGTAGAAATAAGTACTATGCCGGGATATCTTCCAACAGTGCCTCTTGAGAATGTGGGAACAATTACTGGCACAATCCAAGATATATCTGAGCTTTACCAATATAAATATGATATAAGCGAAGAAAAAAAACATCGCACAGGCTCTACCGATTATGGAGATTTATCTTCTGTGATGCCGCTTTTGCAGTTTGAAACGGGAGGATATGACGGTATGCTGCATAATAAGAGTATGCAGATTATAAATGAAGATTTAGCCTATATTATTACGGCAAAGATTTTTGCAATAACCGCCTATAGATTATTGAAAAACAAAGGAGAGAAAGCAAGAGAAATACTTGATAATTTCAAACCTTTAATGACCAAAGAAGAGTATTTACAATACATGAATAGCATGAACTATACAGATGTTACCGAATTGAACCCCTTACCCACACTTGGCGATTAGGCAAGATATTGGCATCACATAATTCAGTTATGGCTAAGCAACAAAAGAATTGAGAGGTGTATCAAAAATGAGCTGTTCTATTCTACTCGATTTTGGAAGTACTTTTACAAAAGCAGTTGTGGTTGATGAAGTACATGGTGAGATAATACTCAAAGACAAAGAACCATCCACAGTAAATACAGATGCAAAAATCGCTCTTGATAACTTATACAAAAGGATTATTGCCCAAATAGGAGAGAAATTTGACAGTGCAAAAAAATTAGCGACCAGTAGCGCAGCCGGTGGGCTTAGAATGATTGTTGTAGGGCTGACACACACGCTTAGCATGGTTGCGGGAAAAAATGTTGCATTTGGTGCAGGTGCTAAAATAATTAAGACCTATGTCGGTTATTTAAGTGATAAAGATATTGACGAAATTTCAAACTCCAATGTTGAGATTATTTTGTTTTGCGGCGGTTATGAGGGTGGCAATACCAAAATGCTTATGCACAATGCAGAATTTTTAGCACAAGTAAAAAAAAGAGTACCGACAATCTATGCCGGAAATTCTCTTGTTATCAAAGAAGTCAAAACAATATTTTACAAACACAACAGAGAGTGTTTTGTTGTAAACAATGTTATACCTCAAGTAGGCGTGGTAAATAATGCGGCTGCCGAATCGCTTATCCGAAATATTTTCTTAGAGAGAATAACAAATATGAAGGGTTTGGACAAAGTAAAAAAACAAATAGACCGCATTGTAATGCCCACCCCTGCAGCCGTACTTGAAGCAGGCAATTTATTAGCCACGGGCACTGAAAAAGAAAAAGGAATCGGTAATTTAATGATTGTAGATATAGGCGGTTCCACAACCGATATACATACATTTAATGAAAATTTTTCTTATGAAAGTGCCAGATTGGTTGGTTCTCCGGAACCATATGCAAAAAGAACGGTAGAGGGAGACTTGGGAATGAGAGAGTCTTCTGAAAGTGTCATAGCGGAAATCGGCGAACACATAGCCTGTGCGGATTTGAATATCACCTCAGAACAACTTAGAAATTCAATCAGTCGAAGAGTTGATAATATCTCATTTTTACCCATTGATGACCCTCTTACTTCAGAAATGGAAACCGAAATTGATAGACAAATTGCGATGTATGCTTGCAACCTTGCAGTGCGCAGGCATTGCGGCACTTTGGAACATGTCAACTCGGCTCTTTATAAATTACTTCAAAAAGGTAAAAACATCAACAATATATCAACGATAATAGGGACTGGAGGTCCGATTATAAACAGCGAATTTTCCCTAAAGATATTATCACAGGCTTTGGCCACGCCATCTGACATAAAGCTTGGGTATATATTGCCAACAAATGCAGAGTTTTTGATAGATGAAAACTATATACTCTATGCGGCAGGCATCTTGAATACAATAAACTCATCGCTTGCGCTAAATTTATTAAAGTCAAATTTAAAGAAAATACAATAAGGAGAAGTTATTGGTATGGACATAAAATTAAATAAAAGGTTTGAATGGAAAAACTTGCCTGACATGAAAAGCTTGCGATCAGACATAGCAAAATTGCAATCTGAGCTGGAACTTGGTGAAACACTGTTCTTTAAAAAACATGGCGTAAAAACCGAGGGCGAATTTAAAAGAAGAGTTATGGCAAGCAAAGAAAGATATTTCATGAAACACAGCCATATTGGTTATAACACATGGGATACCACCAGAAAAGCAGCCGAAGAAGTTTATACAAAACTGCAAGAGCGAGGTAGCTATGTAGACAGGTTTGGGTTCTGCTTGGATAATTTGATGGGTCTTCCCGAAAAATGGAGAGACGGACAGCTTCAAGGTACAGGTTTAATATTTAAAAATGTTGAAGAATGGTCACAAATAGGTCAAATAGTTCCCGTACAGCCCCATTGTGGTGATATGATGATAGGCACACTCAATAGTTTGGAAAATGCCATGAATGCGCTAAGAGCCGGTGTAACTACTATAGGTAATGCATCGCACTATTACACATATGAATGGCCTGGTCTTGATGAAGAAGAATATCGTGTCATTGACATGGTCAAAGCCATAGGTGTTACAGCAAAGTACCATGACGAGGGTGTAATTCTGCACTCAAATTTAGATGACGGTTACGGAGGTCAGCTATACGACGTTGCAAACTTAGTTGGTTGGTCTAAAATAGAACGTTATTATGTAGAAGAGTTGCTGGGTGGTCCACTCGGACATTGCTATGGAAACTTGTTCAGCAATCCGACCATGCGTATAATATTTAATTTAGCCATATGGGAATTTAATACAAATAATATACCGGGATCAATGGTATACGGTAACACAACAGAATATGGTTTTGATTTTGAGAAAAACTGCGGTGCATTATCATCATATATTGCCGGCGATATTATTGCACAAGATTACCAAAAAACAGGTCATGCAATTGTACCTATCCCTGTCAGCGAAGCTGCAAGAATACCTACACCTGACGAAATGGTACAAGCCCATATGATAGCCGATATGATGATTAAAAAAGCACCTTGTATGGCTGAGTACCTTGACTGGAATAAGATTTTAGCTGAGAAAGAACTTTTGGTAAATTGCGGAAACTTGTTCTTTGAAAGAGTTATGAACGGTTTGGATGATTTAGGTGTTGATACACAACACCCCGGAGAAATTATTGCAGCAATCAAGGCTATTGGCCCTGCACAGCTTGAAACAGTTTTTGGCGTTGGCAGAGCTGAAAAAGAAGCGCTCAGAGGTAGAGTGCCCGTGCGACCAACCAATGCAATAACCGACCTTAAAAATCTGAGTAGCTCATTTATCGATAAAATAGATAATCTGGGTAATTCATTAGAGGGTGTAAAAATAATAATTTGCACAACCGATGTACACGAATATGGCAAACTGATAATTAAGGATATTCTGGCAAAAACCAATGCAACTATATTTGACTTGGGTACAAGCATAGGAACAACAGAAGTACTCGATGCTGTTATCGAAACAGAAGCCAATATTATAATGGTAAGCACATATAACGGTATTGCGTATAGCTACGGCAAAGAGCTTATGGAAGGGCTTAAAAGCAGAGGCATTACAAATGCCGGCGTTATCATGGGAGGATTGATAAACGAAGATCTTAACGGAGATGAGCTTGCCGAAGATGTAAGTGCCGAACTAAAAGCTCTCGGTATACATGCAGATAATAATGCAGGCGAAGTTATTGAAGTAGTTAAAGAAATGTATATAAAATACAATAGCTGATTATTTAAAAAAGTAGTTTTTAATTTAAAGTTTATAGCCTTATTGTTCGGATAACTTTTTTTTGGGAGGGAAAAATCCATTTTTTTGAAAAAAATGAGTTTTTCCCTCCCAAACCCACGTCATTCCAATTTGGGGGCTTTGCCCCCAAACCCCCAGCAAAGGGAGTGAC